>DATMJI010000189.1:0-8344 GCA_035553895.1 Acidimicrobiales bacterium
TGAGCAGGAACGGGGCCTGACCGCCCGGGAGCAAGAGGTCCTGGGACTCATGGGAGAGGGCTGCAACCCCAAGACCATCGCCCGCCACCTCGGCATCAGCGTCGAGACGGTACGGGGCCACCTCAAGGCCATCTTGGCCAAGCTCGACGCCCACACCCAGCTGGAGGCGGTGATGACGGCCCAGCGGGAGGGGCTGCTGGCCCGGCCGGAGTAGGCCCGACACGGCCGAACCGGCCGGAGTACTCGACATCGCGGTTCGCTTCGGGCACACTGGGTACCCGTAGAGCCTGCGCGCTCGTCTAGGCATCGGAGGTCCACCGTGATTCGTCGACTGTTGCTGGCCATGGGGGTGGCCCTGCTCGTGGCGCCTCTGGGGACCGCTGGCGCCCAGGGCTACGGCTCGGCCAACTTCATCGCCGTCAGCGACGCCACGCTGTTCCAGGGCCAGACCTTCACCGTCTCCGGCTGCTGCTACCTGGGCGACGTCGTCATCACCATCTCGTCGACCACCGTGCGCCTCGGGGTGGCCACCGCCAACGAGTCGGGCAACTACGCAATCAACGTCACCATCCCCGAGGACTTCGAGACCGGCCCCCACACCGTCACCGCCACCGGGCGGGACCTGGCCGGCCAACCCCTGGCCCTGTCCACCGAGGTCACCGTCTTCGCGGCCGGCACCGACGGAGCTGGAGCCGGAGCCCAGGATCAGCGCAAGCGCGACCTGCCCCGCACCGGCTCGGACCCCTACGGCCTGGTTCGCCTGGCCGCCGTGCTCATCGGCGCCGGCACCATCTTGACCGTGCGCCAGAAGCGCATGAACCGCCAGCAGGAGTCGGTCACCACCGGCAGCTGACGGCCACGGCGCCGAGTCAGCGAGATTCGGCGCCGCCTCCATCCTCCGGATCGAGCTGGCGAACAACCCGAGCCGGTACCCCGGCGGCGATGACGTTGGCCGGGATGTGACCGACGACGACGCTGCCGGCGCCGATGATGGAGTTGTCGCCGACCCTGGCGCCCTTGAGGACGAGCGAGCCCATGCCGATCCACACGTTCGTCCCGATGGTGACCTCGCCGTCGTCGTCGACGCTCGGTAACTGGCGCCGCTGGTTCGGTGGCCAGTGGCGGTGAAAGTCCGAATCAACGATCACCACGTTGGCGGCAACCATGGTCCCGCTGCCTATCTCAATGCGCCGGCGGCTGGTGATCGAGGTCCCGTTGAGGGAGACGTCGTCGCCGATGGCGATCCGTGCCCCCGCCATGGTTCGCAGCGAGCAGGGTGCGTATACGGCGATGCCCGATCTTCGTACGCTCGAGGTCGAGGAGAAACGGTCACCGATCGAGATGCGGCTCCCCGGCTCCATGGCGACCTGAATGGCGCCCCACGACCGGGTGCCGGTTCCTACGGTGAAGTTCCGGTAGAGGGCCTCGAAGAAGCGGATGCCGACGTACCCGCGTAGGCGAGGAAGTCCGGAGAAAAACAGGCGCCCGTAGGTCGACGCCGCCAGGTCTCGAACCCCGCTCCCACTGGGGCGGCCGCGACCGGCCCCCCGCTCCCGATGGCGGCCGCTCAAGGTGATGCCGGCGCCGGCGCTGGGCGCCGCCGGCGAGCTCCGGAGTTGGGCCGGCGGGTGTGCTGGCGCCTGGTGACCAGAGTGGAGACGAACAGCGTGAAGATAATCAAGGAGGCGCCGAGCGCCGCCGTGTTCAGCGCATCGGCTCTGATCAGGCTGGGGAACAAGCCGGCAGCCATAGCCAGCACGAGCATCCAGCGACGATCGCCGGCTCGCCGGAGGAAGGTTCCGAAGGCCCAGCCGGCGGCGGCCCCGGCAAGGGGTACACCCAGCGGACCAAAGTTGAGGTGTGCCTCGCCGAGCATGGAGACCCCCTCGAAGGTGACGTTGCGGGCGTAGCGCTCGGGGATGTAGCGCTCGGTGAACGCACGGTTCCCTCCCTGGAGCGTGGCACTGTCGGCGCCGGGGATGGGTGCAAGCAGGGCGGAAGCATATGTCGACCCGAATCGGAGGGCCGGGCGGTCCTCTTCGAGTAGCACCAATTTGTCGAACGACGAGACGTCGTAGCGGGTGACCAGGCCGAGCGGATCTTGAATGGCGGCAACTACCCGCGACATCTTCGACTCCCCGACGGGGGCGTTGAACGTCTCACGGGTGGTGACCCGGTACAGGCTGAGAGCGAAGGTGGACAGCAGAAGCACGGCCACGAGCACGGGCTTCGACGGCCGGTGCAACCTCGCAGCCATTACCACCAGGATGGCGATGGACACGATGATGATCTCTGCTCGACCCCCGAGCACCAGGATGTGGATGCCCATGAAGATGAGATAGGAGCAGGCCAGAAGGATCCGGATCTGGCGGCGGTGCAACGCCCGCAGGGGCAAACTGGAGAGCGCCACCAAGGCGATGATGCCCGCCAGGTTGACCAAGAGGTAGACGTAACCGCTGCCCAAGTTCTGGCGGCCGAACTCGCCCTCGAACGAGCCTCCGATGCGCCCCAGTTGGAGGGCGATGTAGGCGGAGACGACCACCGCCATCGCCGTGGTGGCACCGAGCGGCAGCGAGAATCGTGACCCCCCCGTGGAGGGCGCTGGGGCCGGAGCTCCCGAAGAGGGGCGGGCTCGGCGAAGCGAACCCCAGGGCACGACCAGGCATGCCGCGAAGGCGGCGACACCGACGAGGGAGAGGATGCCGGCACGGAGCAGGGCGTCCGGGTCGATGTCAACGAGCGGTCGCACGACCGACGGCTCCCAGCCGAACTCGCCCGACGAGAGGATCTGGAAGGGCCGTAGGCAGTACTCGGTGCCCAGGGTGGCGACGAAGACCATGCCCAAGAAGCCGGCTGCCGGCCCCCGGCGGGCGAGGTAGCGGTAGAGGCAGGCCAGGATGACGGCGATGGCGAGGGCGCAGAAGACGACGATGAAGACGGCGACCGGATCACCCATGGGTCATGGCAGCGGGCATGGGCCCCTCGCTCGCCCGGGTCTTTCGGTGAAGCATCCGGAACCAGATTGGCACGCTGGCGGCGGCGCCGGCGGCCAGGGCCCAAGCTGCACCGCGCTCTGACCCCAGGGATGCGGCGGCGAGCACGCCTCCCAGGGTGGCGGCGGTGAGGGCGAGCCGCCACCACAGTCCGGCGGTATGGTCCGAGACCTTTCGCAGGACGAACGCCGGACCGCAGGTCACGGCCGTCGCCACCCGTTGGAAGATCAGGGCCGGGAGCACGAGCCTGGTTGCCTGCCAGGAATCGCCGAGCAGCTGACGCCCGAGGTCGAGGTCGATGGCGAGCAGGGGAAGGGAGCCAAGCGCAACCACCACCCCGAGGCCGATGCCGATCCTTCTGCCCCAACGACGCATGTCTCCCGGATCCACCTGGCGTAGGCGCCCAGCCACAGCCTGTTGCGCGCCCCCCAGGATGATGGAGGTCGCACCGAGGAGGGTCATGGCACCCCGCAGGCCGGCCGCCACCTGGATGCCACCCGTGAGGGGTGCCAGGAGGACGGCCAGGTTGAGGCCTCCGGCGGCGACGACGTACTCGATTCCCCACTGCCAGACCCGACCGGGACGAGGCTCCCGTGCCGGGGTGGCGTGGGAACGGACGGCCACCCATCCGGCCAGGGCCGAGAGTGCTGCGCCTGCGCTCCACGCCCCAGCGGCGGCGACGGCCGAATCCCAGGCCACCAGCAGGCCCGCCACCTGTACGACGGCCCATATGGCGTCCAGGCCGGCTCCCGTCCTCGGACGGTCCAGGCCGAAGAGAATCCATCGTGCGCCCTCCTCGACAGTGGTGGCGACCGCGCCGATGGCGAGCAGGGCGGCCACCGCAGGGGGACCGCCGGCCGCCACGATGACGAGGACCAGGCAGGTGGCAGCGATCAGCCCTGTCGCAGCGGCGTCGCGCAGCACGGCAACACAGGTGGAGCTACCGAGCCGGGAGTGCACGACGGCAGGCTCGAACACCAATCCTCGCAAGCCGGCTACCAATAGGGGTAGGAAGACCAGTCCCATGGCGACGGCGCCGAAATCCCGGATCTCCAGGGAACGGGCCAGCAGAACCGTCAGCAAGACGTTGGTACCGGCGTTCAGTCCCTGGGAGAGGGCCGTCCAGACCAGGTAGTTGACGGACGAGGTGCGTGCCGGGCGTCTTGTCACCGGTCAGCGAAGGGAGCGCCACCGGGCGACGCTGCCGGTTCGCCCGGTCGCCGCTGGAGGAAGACGTGGAGCGTGGTCGCCAGCGCCGCCGGTGCGACCCGCTGCCAGGCTCGGACGAGCTTGCGGGCGACAATGGACGCGCCGACGTAGTCGGCGTCCGGACCGTAGGGATAGGTGCAGTCGACCCAGGCACCGTCGCCGAAGGTTCGCCGGAGGGCGGCTCGAGTGTTCAGCCTGTAGCGGACATCGAAGACGTCCTGGGACTGGCGGTCAGGTTGGAGTCGCCGAAGCAGCCCGACATGGCGTTGATTCGGCACCAAGCGGGCGCCGACGCCGACATAGCCCCACTTGTTGGGGGTGCGGGCACAGATCCAGCCGCCCGGTGCCAGGACGCGCCGCAGCTCCCCGGCCAGTCGGTCCGGGTCGCCGACGTGTTCCAGTACCCAGTCGGCCACGACCACGCTGATGCTGCCGTCTTCGAACGGAAGCCACCCTTCCGGGGGAAGCAGGACACGGGCATCGACAGCAGGGTGTCCGGCCACGGCATTGTCGATGTCGGCGGCCACGACCACGCGGTGCCGGCCCCGCAGATCGGACAACGTCCGTCGCCAGCGGCAGGGATCTTCCTGCCACTTTCCCCGACCGGCGCCGAGATCCACGACCACACCCCGGTCGGGCAGCAGTGCCTGCACCCGGGTGAAGAACTCGACCGTGCCGTCGATCCGGGAGTACCCGCCGGCTCTGATCTCGGGATGGTCACGCTGCCTGAGGGCCTCCATCTCCCCGTCCGGCGGCGGGCTCACTCCCCTGGGAGACACCTTCGACTGCACGCCGGCGGATCTAACGCCGGGCGAAGAGCAGGCCGGCGTCCTGGGTGCAGTGGAAGCCGGCCGACTCCAGTTTGTGCTCGACCTCCATGGTGTCCTTTCCCTCCGTCTCGGCGACGATGCCGTCGATCGACCGAAGGTACTTCTCCTCGATGGCCAGGATGAGGTCGAGGTCGATGCCTTCCACGTCGATCTTCAACAGATCGATCCTCCCGCCGTTCAGGGCACAGGCGAGTACCTCGTTGACGTTCACGGCCGGCACATCGAGGGTCCGGCCGCTGTAGCGGTCGGAGTCGATGCCCTGGCGCTGGGCGTGGCCAGGGGCGACGGTGGTGTGGAGGCGAGGATCGTCCGAAAGGTTCAGCGTCACCGACGGGGAGTAACCGGCGACCACGGCCTCGCCCCGCAGGTCGGCGTTCACGCCGTTGCGAGCCAGGTTGCGCTGGGCCAGCGCCCGGTTCGTGGGTTCTGGTTCGTAGCAGATCAAGCGCACCCCAGCCCAGCGTGTGGCCATGTAGGTGGCGAAGTAGCCGCAGTTTGTCCCGATGTCGACGACGACGGGCCGCCGGTCGGTGCTGATTGTTGGGACGAAGTTCCGGTCGTAGAAGCCGCCGACCCAGATCTCGGTGATGGTGCGGACATCGCAGCCGTTCGTCCTGGCTGTCAGCTCCGAACCGCCCACATCGGGCCTCAGGCGGTAGGTGACTTGGCGGTTGCCGCGCCATAGGCCCAAGCGGTCGAGGGCGGCGAGCGGCCAGTTCTCGAACAAGCGGTACATCTGCACACCCCGCTCGCTGGCGAGGCGGACCAGACCAGTCTCACCTCGCAGGTGAGGGCGGGGTGGCGAGGCGGGTGGCGAGCCCGGGCCGGGGCCAGGTGGGCGCTGCAGGGAGCGGCCGGCGAAGAACTGGGCCGGATAGCGCCGGGCCAGACGACCAATGCTGGCCCAGTGGTGGCGGGTGGCGGCGCAGCGCAGATCGAGGGTCCGTTTGGATGCCCGGCCGTATGCATGGACGGCGCAGGCGCGGTGGTCCACCAGGACGGGAGCTCCCAGCTCCCACAGGCGAGCGCAGAGGTCGACGTCTTCGCCGTAGAGGAAGAAGCGCTCATCGAATCCCCCGCTGGCGTCGATGCTCCACCGCGGCAGGTACATCAGCGCCCCGATGGCCCAGTCCACCTCGGCGATCGCAGTGTCGGTCGCTGCGGGAACGGAGCGCTCCCGCCAACGGCGTCCGACCGCCGTCCGGCCCAGGGGCGTGCGTCGCCCGAGGAGGTGGAACAGGGTCGGAAAGGCGCGGGCTGACTCCTGGTTGGTGCCGTCGGGGTAGGTGAGGCGGGGAACGACCAGACCGGCCCGCCGGGTGACCGCGGTCACCGCCAGCCGGTCGAGGGTCTCCGGTTCGACCACGATGTCCGGGTTGACCAGCACCACGTCGGCATCACCGGCGAGCGCAATGCCCTGGTTGGCGCCGGCGGCGAAGCCGATGTTGCGGGGGTTGGCCACGACATGGATGTTCTCGATGGCTCCGGCCGCCACCGATGCTGTACCGTCTGACGAGGCGTTGTCGATCAAGATCACCGCTTCACCCGACAGCGCCGACAGGCACTCGTGGATGTCACCGGCATGGTTGTGGGTGACGATGACCACAACCCGGCGCCGCCGGAGATCTGCGCTGGTCGGGGCCTTCACCATGCGTCCCGGTCTGCGAATGGGGTGTTGGGCGTCATGCCGGGGCCATCCAGTTGTCCGGAGGGGGCTGGCCGACCATCTCGGTGAGGGTGCCGACGTCGTCGAGCAGGACGTCCCTGAGTTTTTGCCGCACATCAGGGGAGAGCTCGGGTGGCTGGGGCCGGGATCGGTAGAGTCGGTCGAGCCCCGAGAAGGCTTGGGCCACGCCCCGGCGCAGGGGGTTGGTGGTCAAGGTGAAGCGGCCGAGCTGCTGGTCGACGTCGTAGCCGATGCGGCCGGCAATCCGGGACGGCTTGGCGGCGTACAACGAGTAGTTTCCCCTGTTGGCCCGAGGCAGGGGACCCAGATCGCGGGGCGGGAGGTCGAGGGACCGCAGGATTCGAGTCGTGCACCTCACCGTATCCCCCAAAATGTCCTCTTGGTAAAAAACCAAGAGGCGATCGCCGAACTGCTCCCGAAGTCGGCGCAGGGCCGTGACGTAGTCGGAGTAGCGCACGATCTGCTGGCGGACGGCGACGGTGGCGGTCTCGTGTGCCTCCCGCAAGATCTCGGTGAGGCCCAGGTCTGGGTGCACTGGTGGTATGAGGCCATAGCTTAGGTAATGATGATACGCAGATAACGTACGGGAAACGGGTTCGCGCAGGACAACTACGCACAAAGGGTGCGGCAGATGGGCCGCGGCGCGCGGCGATGCTTCTGGGCAGTGCATGATCTCCGGTCGCTTGAGGGCCGGGACGACGCCTTGAGCCAGGCAGGCGTCGACATGGGTGTGCACTCGGGGGAGCTGGTCCGGGTAGTGCGGATCCTCAAAGGCCACAACCTCGCCGGGGCTCATCTCGATCTCTGGGTGGCGACCCAGCAGCAGGGCCAGGGACGTGCTACAGCTCTTCTGGGCACCGGCGACGATCAGCGTCTGCGGCTCAGCCATCGCCACCGTCGTCGGCCAGGCGTCTGCTCACCACTCGCCCGGGGACGCCCGTCACCACCGAGCCCGGGGAGACGCTCTTGGTGACCACTGCGCCGGCGCCGATGACGGAACCGGCGCCGATCTCCACCCCGTCGAGGATGCGGGCCCCGGCGCCGATCCAGCAGTCGTCGCCGACGCGGATGCCCCGGGAGGTGACGCCTTGCTCGCGGATCGACCGGCCGGTGTCAGAGAAGACGTGGTTCTGGGAGTGGAACGAGACGTACTGGCCGATGAGGACGTCTCGGCCGATCACGACGCCGCCGGCGCCGCCCACGTAGCAGTAGTCCCCGAAGCTCGTGCGGGAGCCGACCCGGATCGATCCCTGGTTGGTGGCCAGGCCCGACGACACCTCCAACGTGCTGTAGGTGCCGACGACCACGTAGTCACCGAGCTCGACCCCGTCGCCGCCCCTGGCGCGGATGGTCACTCCCCGCTCCAAAAGGAGCCAGCGACCGAAGCGGCACCAGTGCCGGCCATAGATGGTGACGTCGGCCTCGCATACCCGCAGCCGAGACCCCGGAACTGCGGCCAGGGTGGCGAGGCCCCGGACCAGCCCGGTGGCCCACGTGGCCGTGGCGGCCAGCAGGGCGCTGGTGGGCCAGGAGGCATCGATGCTGCTGCCGGGCCGGGCCCGGCCTAGCCCCCAGCGCACGGCATGGTCCACGGGGGATGGCGGCGGGGCTGGGCGATCGGTGGC
>DATMJI010000190.1:0-9295 GCA_035553895.1 Acidimicrobiales bacterium
CGGCCGCGGCCACGGCGTCGTCGAGACCGGCGTTGAGGCGGACCTCGACGCTGCAGGCCTCCCGCCGCAGGGCCGCCGCCGCCTCGACCACGAGGGCTTGCCGCAGCGGGGGGACGAGGGGGGCGAGGGCGTCGAGCAGGCGGGCACCCTCCTCCAGTTCCACCTCCACCTCCTGGCCGGCCCCGGCCTTGAGGGCGATGTCGTGGCGCCAGGTGGCGAAGCGGTCCCGCCAGGCCTCCACCACGATCTCGTGGGCCCCGACCTCGCCGAAGGCGGTGGTGGTCTCCCAGCGGTCGTTGCCCAGGTGCACCATCGGCACCTCGTTACGCCAGGCCCGGGCGCCCTTGCGGCGGGAGCGCACCCGGGCGGACAGCAGGTCGTGGCCGTCGGCGAAGATGTCGCCCGACACCGTCACGGCCTCGCCCAGGGCCGCCTTGGCCGGGAACGCACGTGAGGGTGTCCGGGGCCGGAGGTCGTCGATGACGATGGGTCCCAGCACCCATACATCCCTACCAGGCTCACCCCACCGGGGAAACTTCCCCCTCCGGGTGGTTACCGGGCGGGTGTCTCGCTGCCACCGCTGACGTGGGGGCCGTAGCGGCGCTTCTCCCGGGCGATGTCGAGGTGCTGGATGCGCTCGCTGGCCCTGCGGGCCTCGTCGTCGAGCAGGTGGACGGGCACCAGCCACGCCAGCTCGAAGTGGATCCCGTCGGGGTCGACCCCGTAGACGCTCTTGGTCGTCCCGTGGTCGCTGGAGCCGATCAGCGCCCCCTCGGCGGACAGGACGCCGGCCAGGCGCTCCAGCTCGTCGAGGGAGTCGACCTCCCAGGCCAGGTGGTACAGGCCCACGGCCGAGCGCCCGGCCGGGGACGGCCCGGCCGTCGGTCCCATCTCGAAGAGCCCGAGGTCGTGGTCGTTGCCCGAACCCGGAGCCTGCAGGAAGGCAGCACCGGGGATCATGCCCCGGGGCAGGCGGCGGAAGCCGAGCACGTCCTGGTAGAACGCCACGCTGCGCTCGACATCGCGCACGTAGAGCACGGCATGGTTCAGCCGGGTGATGGGCACGGGGCGCTCCTCAGGTCCTCTCCCCGGCCACAACGCCGGGACCGGCCCCGGCATTCCCACTCACCTGGGCATGGGCCGCGGACCGCCACTACGGTCCCCGACGGATGAAGGCGCTACGCAGCTTCACCGTCCGCCCCCGGCTCCCGTCCGCCCTCGGATGCCTCGAGGACCTGGCCATGAACCTGCGCTGGTCCTGGGACGCCCGCACCCGGGACCTGTTCCGCTGGGTCGACCCCGACGCCTGGGAGAGCGGTCGCCACGACCCGGTGCGGCTGCTGGGCTCGGTCAGCCGCAACCGCCTGGCCCAGCTGGAGTCCGACCCCGGGTTCCGCAGCTTCTTGAGCGAGGTCCACGACACCCTGGAGCGCTACCGGGATGGTCCCCGGTGGTTCCAGAGCCGGCCCGCCAGCGCCCTGCGCTCGGTGGCCTACTTCTCCCCCGAGTTCGGGCTGGCCGAAGCCCTCCCCCAGTACTCCGGGGGCCTCGGGGTGCTGGCCGGCGACCACCTGAAGGCGGCCAGCGACCTCGGAGTGCCGCTGGTCGGCGTCGGGCTGTTCTACCGCCACGGCTACTTCCGCCAGTCGCTCAACAGCGACGGGTGGCAGCTGGAGCGCTACCCCAGCCTCGATCCTTTCGCCATGGCCGTGCGCCCGGTCGACGGCGCCCAGGTCAGGATCGACCTGGCCGGGCGTCCCCTGAGCGCCCGGATCTGGCGGGCCGACGTCGGTCGCATCCGGCTGTACCTGCTCGACGCCGACGTGGAGGAGAACGACCCCGGCGACCGCATCGTCACCGACCGCCTCTACGGCGGCGACACCGAACACCGGCTGCGCCAGGAGCTGCTGCTTGGCGTGGGCGGGGTGCGGGCCCTCGAAGCGGTGGGCGAGGCCACCCAGGTCTTCCATACCAACGAGGGCCACGCCGGCTTCCTCGGTCTCGAGCGCATCCGCCACTTCGTCACCGTCGAAGGACTGCACTTCGCCGAGGCGGTGGAGGCCACCCGGGCGGCCAGCATCTTCACCACCCACACACCCGTGCCCGCCGGCATCGACCGTTTCCCCCGGCCGCTCATGACCCGCTACTTCGCCGACTGGGCCCGGGAGTGCGGCGTCGGCATGGACGAGCTCATGGCTCTGGGCCACGAGCCCGGCGAGGATGCGGAGGCCCCGTTCAACATGGCGGTCATGGGCCTGCGCCTGGCCGGGCGCTCCAACGCCGTGTCGGCGCTGCACGGCCAGGTGAGCCGCACCATGTTCGCCGGGCTGTGGCCGGGGGTGCCCGAGGAGGAGGTGCCGATCACCTCGGTCACCAACGGGGTCCACGCCTTCACCTGGGTGTCCACGGAGATGGACGACCTGCTCAGTCGCCACGTCCTGCCCGCCTGGCACGAGGCCGACGCAGAGCGCTGGGCCCGCATCGAGGCAGCGGGGGACGAGGAGCTGTGGCGGGTGCGTGACCAGGGCCGGGAGCGCCTGGTGGCCTTCGTGCGCCAGCGCCTGCGCCAGTCGTTGACCGCCCAGGGGCGGAGCTCGTCGGACACCACCTGGTGCGAGGAGATCCTCGATCCCAAGGCCCTCACCGTGTGCTTCGCCCGGCGCTTCGCCACCTACAAGCGGGCCACCCTGCTGCTCAGCCAGCCCGAGCGGCTGCTGGCCCTCCTCGGTTCGACCGAGCGACCGGTGCAGTTCGTCTTCGCCGGCAAGGCCCACCCGGCCGACGACCTGGGGAAGGAGATGATCCGCCAGATCGTTTCGTTCTCCTCCCAGCCCGAGGTGCGCCACCGCCTGGTGTTCGTGCCCGACTACGACATCGCCGTGGCCCGTACCCTCTACCAGGGAGCGGACGTGTGGCTCAACAACCCCCGCCGTCCCCAGGAGGCGTGCGGCACCAGCGGGGAGAAGGCCGCCCTCAACGGAGCCCTGAACTGCTCGGTGCTCGACGGCTGGTGGGACGAGATGTTCGACGGCGAGAACGGCTGGGCCATCTCCTCGGCCGAGGAGATCGAGGACCTGGGCAAGCGGGACCAGGTGGAGGCCGACAGCCTCTTCGCCCTGCTCGAGGACCAGATCGTCCCCCTGTTCTACGAGCGCACCCAGGGCCCGGTGCCCCGCCGCTGGGTGCAGCGGATCAAGTCGTCCCTGTCGTCGCTGGGCCCCCAGGTGTCGGCCAGCCGCATGGTGCGCGACTACGTCGAGCAGCTCTACGAGCCCACCGCGGCGCGCACCGACGCCCTGGTCGAGGCCGGCTGCGCCCGAGCCAAGGCCCTGGCCGACTGGCGGGAGCGGGTCGAGCGCTCCTGGAAGGGGGTCCACATCGACGCCGTGGAGGTCGACCCGGCCTCGCCCGATCTGGGCAGCGAGCGGACCGTGGATGCCGTGATCGCCCTCGGTGCCCTCGGGCCCGACGATGTCGAGGTCCAGCTGCTGCACGGCCCGGTGGGCCAGAACGACGAGCTCTACGACGTGGCCCGGGTGCCCATGAGCCGCGACGGGGAGGCGGCCGACGACCACCTGCGCTACCGGGGGGTGGTGCCGTGCGAGCGCACCGGGCGCTACGGCTTCACCGTGCGGGTCGTGCCCGCCCACCCCGACCTGGTCACCCCGGTCGAGCTGGGCAAGGTGGCCTGGGGGTGATCCCCCGCTCGCCGTCGTCGCCCTTCGCCGCCGTTCGCCCCCGCCCTCTCGTTCTGGCAGCAGAAGTGGTTGGAATTCCCGCCACTTCTGCTGCCAGAACGGTGGTTGACTCGCCGGCGTGAAGCAGCTCGCCGACTACGGCCAGGACGACCATCCCGACGACGACCCCGAGCACGCCCGGCTGGCCTGGGCGGTGGCGTCCCTCGACGACTGCGACGGCTGCGAGGACGTGCGGGTCGAGGTCACCCTCGAGGAGCTCGGTCGCCCCGGCACCGGCCTGGTGGCCCACCTGGCGCCAGAGTCGGCCCGGCGCCTGCGCCGGGCCCTCACCCGCGCCCTCAGCGAGATCGGCGAGGATCCTCCGCCCCCGACCCCCTCCGCAGCCGGCTGAACCCGCTCACCGCTCATCGAGGGCGGCGAGGATGAGCTGCCAAGAGGCCAGGCCGTGGACGCACCAGCCCGCCGGCTCGACCAGGCAGTCGTCGGGGCACCGGCAGACCCCGTCGGCCAGCCACTCGGCCAGCTCGTCGGGCTCCGGCGGCGCCCAGCCACTGTTGACCTCGAACCAGGCGTGCGCCGCCCGGACGGCCCGGGCAGCATCGGCACTTACGGCGACCTCCTGCCCGCATCCTTTGTGGTCACTTCTGCTCCCTGGCGGTACCGACGCGACCAGAAACGGGGGGTGTCGGGGAAGTTCAGACGGCGATGACCTCGGTCACGCCCTCCACCCGGTCCCGCAGGATGCGCTCGATGCCCGCCTTCATGGTGACGGTGGAGGCGGGGCAGGTCCCGCAGGCCCCGACCAGCTCGACGGTGACCACGCCGGTGTCCTCGTCGACCTCTTTGACCACGATGTCGCCGCCGTCGGCCTGGAGCGCCGGGCGGATCACATCGATGGTCTTGAGCAACTCGTCGCGCACGCTCCGAGTGTGCTCGCTCCCGGCCCCGTTTCCACCACCGGACGGCGGGACGGGCCGTCCGGGTGGTCTAGCGTGGCGGTGACACCCCGTTCGAGGAGGAGCCATGGCTTTGAACCTGAACAGCGTCATGCTCGGTTCCGACAAGCCCCGGGAACTGGCCGCCTTCTACGAGAAGGTGATCGGGGCAGCCGAGCCCGACTGGAGCGACGAGGCCGGCGGCTGGTTCGGCTTCCGGGCCGGTGACGGCGGCATCGCCATCGGACCCCACAGCGAGGTGACGGGTTCGAACCAGCAGCCGGGGCGCATCATGCTCAACTTCGAGACCCCCGACGTGCGACAGGAGTTCGAGCGCATCAAGGAGACGGGGGCCCAGGTGGTGGCCGAGCCCTACGAGCCCGGCGGGGCGAGCGGGATGACGATGTGCACCTTCGCCGACCCCGACGGCAACTACTTCCAGCTGGCGACCCCCTGGGCGGGGTGAAGCCGACCCGACGCGACCACCAATCGCACCACCAGGGCATCCGCGCGGTGCGAGCACCGGCAGGGTCGACTTAGGCTCGGGCCATGACCTCTGCGGCCGTGCTCGCTCACCAGGGCGGATGGGACGAGGCGGTCCTGGTGATCCTGCCCCTCGTGGTCCTCGGGGGCCTGCTGGCCGCCGCCCGCCGCCGGGCGCAGGCCGACGCCGAGCGCGAGGGGCCGCACTCGGTCGACGACCACCAGGCCGGCACCGACCCCGGCACCACCACCCCGCCGCCGGCGAGCTAGGGCTGGCCACTCCGTGACCCGGGTCGTCACCCGGGTGGAGGGAACCGCCGGCGACATCGCCCCCTGGCTGGCGCCCCGGGACGACCTGGTGGGCGAGACCGAGGCCCCGGCCGAGGGTGCCACACGGGTCTTCCTGGCCACCCACGGGCCGTTCGACCACTACCGGCGGCGGGTGACGGTCGAGCCCGCCCCGGCCGCCAGGGTGGCGATGACGTCGGTCACCGAGTTCGCCCTCGCCATCCCCTACTTCACCTGGCTGTTCGCCCTGCCGGTGCGCCGGAGCCTGGGGCGCATCGCCCCGCCCGGTCACCAACCCTGGTGGGCACCGCCGCAGCGCCTCGATGCCCGCGCCTCGTCGGTGCTCGGCGTCCTCGCCCTGGCGTCGGTGGTGGCCGGCTACCTCGGCACCCTGCTCACCCAGACCATCACCTTCGCCGCCGCCGAGTTCGATCTGGCCGGCACCCGGCCCCAGGGAAACGCCTTGGCGGCGGTACGGGCCGGCATCGTGGTGGCCCTGGCCCTGGTGGCCCTGGCCGATCGCCGGGGTCGCCGCCCGGTGCTGGTGGCGTGCCTGGCCGGGGGCTGCGCCGTGTCGGCGGCCGGCGCCCTGGCCCCCTCCCTGTGGGTGCTCGGCGCCACCCAGATCCTGGCCCGGGCCTTCGCCACCGCCCTGGTGGTGCTCATCACCATCGTGGCCGCCGAGGAGGTTCCCCGGGGCGCCCGGGCCTACGGCTTGAGCGTGCTGGGGCTGGCCGGGGGCCTCGGGGCGGGGGCCTGCGTGCTCGCCCTGCCCCTCGCCGACCTCGGGACCCAGGCCTGGCGCCTGCTCTACCTCGTCCCCCTGGCCGGCCTGCCCTTGACCCGGGCCATCGCCCGGCGCCTGCCCGAGAGCCGCCGCTTCCGGGCCCCGCACGCCCTGGCGACCATGGCCGGTCACGGGCAGCGCCTGGCCCTGCTGGCCGCCTCTGCCTTCTTGCTGGCCGCCTTCACCGCCCCCGCCTCCCAGCTCCAGAACGAGTTCCTGCGGGACGAGCGGGGCTTCTCGGCCTCCCGCATCGCCCTGTTCACCGTCCTCACCGCCACCCCCTCCGGCGTGGGGGTGGCCGCCGGAGGCCGCCTGGCCGACCTGCGGGGCCGCCGGGTGGTGGGTGCCCTCGGCCTGGTGGGCGGCGTGGGTGCCACCGTGGCCATGTTCAACAGCACCGGCTGGCCGCTCTGGACGTGGTCGGTGGTGGCGTCGGTCACCGGCGGGGCGGTGCTGCCCGCGCTCGGCGTCTACGGTCCCGAGCTGTTCCCGACGTCGCTGCGGGGACGGGCCAACGGCCTGGTCGCCGTGCTCGGCGTGGCCGGCAGCGTCCTCGGCCTGGTGGCCGCCGGCCCCCTGGCCGACGCCCTGGGTGGGCTGGGACCGGCCCTGGCCGTGCTCGCCCTCGGTCCCGCGCTCCTGGCCGGGCTGGTCGTCGTGGCCTATCCCGAGACGGCCCGGCGGGAGCTGGAGGAGCTCAATCCCGAGGACCAGCGCCCGGCGGTCCCCTCAGGGATGCCAGCCACGCCCGTACCGCGCCAGCCACCTGGGCGTCGGCTCCCTTGAGATCGTGGCGGCCGCCGTCGATCCACACGTAAGTCACGGCGCCGGGGATGGCGGCCGTGGCCGCTTCCAGCTCCGCCGGCGTGGCGAAGGCGTCTCTCGTGCCCGACACGAACAGGCACGGCACGGTCAGCGTCGGCAGGTGCTGCACCCGCAGGCGCTCGGGCCGGCCCGGGGGGTGCAGGGGGTAGCTCACCAGCACCAGGCCGGCGGCGGCCAGCCCCTCGGCCACCGCCATCGAACAGATGCGCCCGCCCATCGACCGGCCCCCGAGCACCAGCCGGTCGGCAGCGACGCCCGCCTCCTCGACCAGGGTGCCGGCCGCTTCCACCACCGAGGCCACCAGCTTGGGAGCCCGGTCCGGCGCCTTGCGGCCCTGGCGCCGGTAGGGGAAGTCGTGGCGCACCACCGGCACCGGCGCCACCGCCGCCTCGATGGCCACCAGCGTCCGGAGCACCTCCAATTGGGCCCGACGGAGTGAGCGGAGTGAACGAGTGAGGCCGACGGGTCATCGGGCCAGCAGGATGCGGCGGGCTTCGTTCAGCTCGGAGATGCGCTGGGCGGCGGCGGCGCTGGCCCCGCCGTGGTCGGGGTGAGCGGAGCGGACCAGCGAACGGAACCGTCGCTGGATGTCGCCACGGGCCGGGGTGTGCCCCTCCCCGAAGCCGAGCACGGTCAGCGCCCAGCGGCTGGGGTGGGCAAAGGTGTCAGCCGACCACAGGCGGGTGCTCTCGTCGCCGGTCAGGTAGGTGACGAGGGACTGGCCGACGGGGCCGCTCCAGCGCAGGGCCCGCCGGACCACGGCGAAGACGCCTGGGCGCCACTGGATGTCGACCTGGCCGGCAGCGTAGACCGCACCCAAGATCTGGGCGGCGGCGCTGCCCTGGGTGTCGAAGTCGAACGCCACCCGCTCCCCGCGAGCGACGAGCCGGTGGTGGCTGCGGGCCAGGCCGATGCGGTCGACCTGAAAGCGGTGGCGGAGGCGGGGTTGGGGGATGCGACGCCCCGCACCGACGTCGTCGACCAGCCGCTCCAGCTCGCCGGCGTAGTCGGCGTCGAGGTCGCCGAGATGGGCCGCCACGATGCCGCCCAGCAGGAGCGCACCGAAACCGGGGGCAGGGTCGCAGGGCAGGTGGCGGCGACCGAGCGCCACCCGCCTCGTCGGGGCGACCGGCCGGCTGTGCCAGATCTCCAGGTCGGCCAGCTGCACCGGGCCACCGTAGCGACGTCAGCCCTCCACCAGCTCGAACGACTCGACCAGCCGGCGAAAGGTCGCTTCGTCGGGTTCCGATCCGCCTCGCTGGAGCCCGTACAGGCGCCGGCCCACCAGGATGGACCGGGTCTGGAAGGTGCCGCCCGCCACGGAGATGACGTAATCGACGGCAGGGTTGCCGTCGACGGTGAGCTGCTCGCTCGACTCGACCGTGCCGGAGACGTTCGCCGTCGAGCCTTGCACCACCTCGTCGAGCAGGCGGGCGGGCTCGACCTCGAGCACGGCCTCGGGGTAGTCGGTGTAGGCGATGTTGATGCCGGCGTCGGGCCCCAGCTCGACGCTGAAGAACACCGCCTCGAGCGTCCCGATCTCCGAGGGGATGCTCTGCTCGCTGCGCTGGGGCTCGGCGGGGACCTCCACCCGGAACCCGCCGCCGGGCGGCGACAAGCGCACCCAGTCGGCCTCGGCCGCCGGGGCCGCATCGCCCCCCGGCGCCTCGCCACCCGCAACCTCGCCGTCGCCGCCGGCCCCACCGCTGCCGGCCGGCGTCGTCACGGTGGTGGCCGAGGTCTCCCCCGGCCCGGCGTCATCGCCACAGGCCACCAGGGTCACGGCAAGGGAGGCGAGGATCCAGCTCCAGCGGCGACGGGCCATGGCCTCACCCTAGGGTGGGCCGGTCACACCAAGGGACGGACCATGGCCCGCAGGGCGCGGGCGGCGCTGACGACCTCGTCCTCGCCGGCTGCCTCACCCAGGCACGCCTCCAGGTCCATGGCCCGGCGGCGGAGCTCGTCCCACACCGGCGCCTCGATGCCGTAAGGCGGGGCCACGTTGCGCCCTCCGTCGAGTGCGGCGCTGAGCTCGGCGGCGGCGGCCAGGTTGGCCGGGGCGTTGGCCAGCACGTCGCTGGCCACGTACAGGGCCGAGAGCACGGCCGGGCCCCGGTCGTCCCCGTCGTCGTCGAAGGCATCGAGGGCGTCGGGATGGTCGAGGTCGTCGATGAGCTCCTCGACCACCTCGGCATCGCCTTCGCCCACCACCAGCTGGTCCGAGGCCTGGGGCGGGCTCTGGGGGCCCGAGACGGGCCCCCAGAGCCCGCCCCAGGCCT
>DATMJI010000191.1:0-6672 GCA_035553895.1 Acidimicrobiales bacterium
GGGGGACGGGGGCGCTCGAGCCGGCGGGACGCAGGTCGACTGCCGGCCGCGGCCCGGGGACCGGCCGCAGGCGGGTCACCGTGCCCGCCGCTACCGGCGTTGCTCGCTCCAGCACCGAGAGTTGGTGCCGGAAGGCTCCGATGGAGTCGGTCGACCGCTCCGCCCTCGCTCGAACGAGCTGGGGGAGGAGGAAGACCGCCCAAACCATGGCAAGGATGACCAGGACCACCAGTGACACGCTCCGCCCTCTGCTTTCCCTTGTTCGAAAACTAATACGGCTGCACGGAGAAGGGGTGGATGGTGCAGTGCGCCGCCCCCATGACGCTCCGGTTACGGTTCTACTACGGAAGCTCCGGGGGCCACAAGCCCCCCGGCGACGTCGGCCTCAGGCCGTCTCCGACCCGTCGGCCTCCACCGGCCGGCGGTAGACACCGGAGCGCCCACCCGTCTTCTCCCACAGGGCCAGATCGCCGATGGTCATGGCCCGATCGGCGGACTTGCACATGTCGTAGATGGTGAGGGCGGCCACCGAGGCGCCGGTGAGCGCCTCCATCTCCACGCCGGTGCGGTCGACCGTCTCCACCTGGACCTCGATCTCGATCCAGCTGTCCTCGATGGTGAAGTTGACGAAGACCGAGCCCACCAGGAGCGGGTGGCACAGGGGGATCAGATCGGCGGTGCGCTTGGCCGCCTGGATCCCCGCCACCCGGGCCACGGCCAACACGTCGCCCTTGCCGATGGCCCCCCGGGCCACCAACCCCGCCGTCTCGGCGTGCATGTGCACCCGGCAGCGGGCCATGGCCCGCCGATGGGTCGCCTCCTTGGGAGTGACGTCGACCATGCGGGCCCGACCGAGGGGGTCGAGATGGGTCAGACCTCGAGAAGCCACCGCCGAAGTGTAGACCCCCCCCGCCCGACCGACCCAGCCGACGACGGCGCCGACCCGGGTGTCCCACCCGGTTGCTGTACTCCTGGGCATGGGCCCATCCGCCGGCACCGGCATCGACGAGCACCTGGCCCGGTTGGCCACCCGCCAGCACGGCCTGGTGCGCCGGGACCAGGCGCTCGAGGTGGGCTGCACGCCCCGGATGCTCGCCCACCGGCTGGCCCACGGCCGCCTCGTGCGGGTGGAGCCGAAGGTCTACCGGCTGGCCGGGGTCCCCGAGACGTGGCGCCAGCGGGTGCTGGGCGCCTGCTGGGCCGAGGACGGCCTGGCCTGCGGGCGCACCGCCGCCGCCCTCTACGGCCTCGACGGCTTCGCCAGCGCCGTGGTCGAGGTGGTGGTGCCGCGGGGCCGGCGCCGGGCCAACCCGTCGCTGCGGGTCCACGAGAGCCGTGACCTGGTGGCCGCTGACCGGGCCGAGCGGGACCGTATCCCCCTCACCCGCATCGAACGCACCCTCATCGACCTGGCCGCCGCCGTCCCCGCGACCAAGGTCGAGCAGGGTCTCGACGACGCCCTCCGGCGGGGCCTGACCACGGCCGAGGCCGTCCACGCCCGTCTCCTCGGCCTGGCCCGGCGGGGCCGCCCGGGCGTGGCCACGGTCCGGCCCCTGGTGGACGCCCGCCTGGCGAGCACCGGGTTGCGCCCCGGCGAGTTCGAGCGCCGGGTGGAGCGGGTCCTGGTCGCTGCCGGGCTGGCCGCCCCCGCCTGCGAGTACGAGGTCCGCTCGGCGGCGGGGGTCCTCATCGGCCGGGTCGACCTGGCCTACCCGTGGGCCCGGGTGGCCATCGAGTGCGACAGCGAGCGCTGGCACAGCGGTCGCCAGCGGCGCCAGCACGACCTCGAGCGCCAGAACGCCCTCGTCCTGGCCGGCTGGACCGTGCTGCGCTTCACGTGGGCCGACCTGACCCAGCGCCCCGAGCACCTGGTCGCCCAGGTCCGGGCGGCGCTGGCCGCCGCCGCCTGAGGGCGGCCACTGGGCGTTCTGGCGTCAGAAATGGACACCACAGGTACATTCCTGACGCCAGAACGGGCGGGAGGCCCTCAGCCGCCGATCTGGGACATGGTGCGGGGGGGCTGGACGAAGCTGACCGATCCGATCTGGTGGCCGGGGCCCTTGGCCGCCACGCAACCGGCGATGGCGGTGGCCAGGTCGTCGTCGCCCGCACCGCCCCGCAGCAGGGGGCGCAGGTCGGTCTCGTCGGTGCTGAACAGGCAGTTGCGCAGCCGCCCCTCGGCGGTGAGGCGGACCCGGTCGCAGCGGGCGCAGAAGGGGGCGGTGACGCTGGTGATGGCCCCCACCCGGCCCCGGCCGTCGAGGTAGTCGAACACCTCGGCCGGTTCCGAGCCCCGGGCCCGGGCCCGCAGCGGGTAGACGGCGCCGATGGCGGCCACGATGCGCTCGCCCGGCACCACCGCAGCGGCCGACCAGGCGTGGTCGGCGTCGAGGGGCATGACCTCGATGAAGCGGACCTCCAGGCCCCGCTCCCGCCCGAAGGTGGCGAAGTCGACGATTTCGTCGTCGTTGACGCCCTCCAGGCACACCACGTTGATCTTGACCGGAGCCAAGCCGGCGGCCCGGGCGGCGTCGATGCCGGCCAGCACCCCGGCCAGGTCGTCCCGGCGGGTGAGGGCGGCGAAGCGCTCGGGGCGCAGCGAGTCGAGCGAGACGTTCACCCGCTTGAGCCCGGCCGCCCGCAGCGACGCCGCCTGGACGGCCAGGGTGGAGCCGTTGGTGGTCATGGACAGGTCGGTACCGAGGGCGGCCAGGCGCCGGACCAGGCCGGCCAGCTGGGACCGCACGGTGGGCTCGCCGCCGGTGAGGCGGATGCTGTCGAAGCCGAAGCGCTCGACGCACACGCGGGCCACCCGCTCGATCTCCTCGAAGCGCAGGACCTGCTGGCGGGGAACCCAGTCGAGGCCGTCCTCGGGCATGCAGTAGGTGCAGCGGTAGTTGCAGCGGTCGGTGACCGAGATGCGCAGGTCCCGGTGCTCCCGGCCCTGGCCGTCGACCAGCACGTCGGCCACCGCGCCCACCCTACGGCGAGTCCAGGACCATGACGCCGACGGGCTCGCCGCTGGCCACGCCGCCGCCGTCGCCCAGCACGGCCAGGGCGTTGGCCCCGGCCATGGCCGAGAGCTGATGCGAGCCCTGGCCCCCCGCCGAGGTGACCCGGTAGCGCCCGTCCTCGCCCATGACCACCACCACCCGGGCGAAGTGGGTCTTGCCATCGGGGCGCCGGGGCAGGTCCTCGCCGGCCACGGCCGGGACCACCGGGCGCACCCACTGCGAGGGCGGGAACCCCATCATCTTGCGCAGGGCCGGCCGGGCCAGCAGCTCGAAGCCGACCATCGACGAGACCGGGTTGCCGGGCAGGCCGAAGACGGGTGTGGTCCCGACCAGGCCGAAGGCGAAGGGCTTGGCCGGCTTGATGGCGATCTGCATCCAGCGCATGTCGCCCAGGCGGTCGAGAACGACTTTGACCAGATCGAAGGCGCCCATGCTCACGCCGCCGCTGGTGACCACGGCGTCGCAGCTGGCGGCGGCGGCGGTGAAGGCCCGGGTGAGGGCGTCCTCGTCGTCGGCCACCGTGCCCAGGTCGACGGCCACCGCCCCGCTCCGGCGCACCAGGGCGGCCAGCGTGGGCCGGTTGGAGTCGCGGATCTGGCCCGGGGCCAGCGGCGCCCCGCCGCTCACCAGCTCGTCGCCGGTGGAGATCACCCCCACCCGGGGGGCCGGGTGCACCGCCAGGCCCTCGGCGCCCACACTGGCCAACACCCCCAGGTGAGCGGGCCCGAGCACGGTGGCGGGCGCCACCACCACGGTGCCGGCGGCGATGTCGTCGCCGGCCCGGCGCCAGGCCGTGCCCGGGGTGACGGCCCGGTGGATCTCCACCGAGCGGCCGCCGTCGATCGGGGCGCTGTGCTCGACCATGACCACGGCGTCGGCGCCCTCGGGCAGCACGGCGCCGGTCATGACCCGTACCGCCTGACCGGGGCCCAGCGTCACCCCGGGAGGATCGCCGGCGGCCAGCGTCGCTACCACGGGCAGCGTCACCGGGGCCCCGGCGGTGTCGGCGGCCCGCACGGCGAAGCCGTCCATGGCGCTGTTGTCGAAGGGCGGGACGGGCTCGCCGGCGGTCACCGCCTCGGCCGCCACCCGCCCCAGGGCCTCGGCGAGCGCCACGGTCACCGGCGCCAGCACCCGGCAGGCGCCCAGCACGTGGGCCCGGGCGTCGTCGAGGGGGACGAGGGGCACGGGCGGCTAGCCCAACCCGTGGCGGCGCACCGTCTCGGCCAGGAAGGCCCCCACCTCGGCCCGCAGGTCGTCGCGGGCGAGCGCCAGGCTGATGCTGGCCCGCAGGTGGTCGAGCGGCGTGCCCACGTCGTGGCGGCCCTCGGTGAAGACCCACCCGTAGACCGGCTCGGCCTCGCCCAGCAGGGCCAGAGCATCGGTGAGCTGGATCTCGCCGCCCTTGCCCGGCGTCACCCGCCGCAGGGCGTCGAAGATGGCCGGCGACAGCACGTAGCGGCCGGTGACGGCCAAATCCGACGGTGCCTCGTCGGGATCCGGCTTCTCGACGATCTCCTCGATGCGCACCAGGTCGCCCTCGACCGGAGTCACCCGGGGGCAGCCGTAGGCCGAGATCTCCGCTCGGGGCACCTGCTTGAGGGCCACCACCGAGCCCCCGTGCTCGGCGTGGGCGGCCAGCATGGCCCGCATCACCGCCGCCTCGTCGACCATGAGGTCGTCGGGCAGGAGCACGGCGAAGGGCTCGCCGCCCACGTGGCGCTCGGCCATGCCCACGGCGTGGCCCAGGCCCCGGGCCTCGCCCTGGCGGACGTAGTGCACCTGGGCCAGCTCGGCCAGGTCGGTGACCGCCTTCAAGGCGTCGTCCTTGCCCTTGGCGGCCAGGGCCTCCTCCAGGTCGGGCAGGCGGTCGAAGTGGTCCTCGATGGAACTCTTGGCCCGGCTGGTGACCACCAGCACGTCGTCCAGGCCGGCGGCCGCCGCCTCCTCGACCACGTACTGGATGGCCGGGCGGTCGAGGACGGGCAGCATCTCCTTGGGTTGGGCCTTGGTGGCCGGCAGGAAGCGGGTGCCGAGGCCGGCGGCGGGGATGACGGCGGACCGGACACGTGCGGGCATGGTGGTCAACTCTCTCCCAGGTCGGCGACGGGATGGGGGGCGGCGGCCGGCGAGGCCACACAGACCTGATTCTTGCCCGAACGCTTGGCCCGGTACAGCGCGGCGTCGGCGGCGGCGGTCAGGGTGCCCACAGTGGTGCCGTCGCCGGGGTGGCACGCCACCCCCAGCGAGATGCTCAAGGGGACGGGCCCGGCGCGGGTGCTCACCGGCGCACCGGTCACCGCGGCCCGCACCTTCTCCACCACTTCCAGGGCACCGCGCTGGTCGGTGCGGGGGAGCAGGAGCAAGAACTCGTCGCCGCCGTAGCGGGCCACCAGGTCGACCCGGCGGGTGGAGGCGGCCAGGCGGTTGGCCATCTCCACCAGCACGGCGTCGCCCACCTGGTGGCCGTAGCGGTTGTTGATGGCGCTCAGGTCGTCGAGGTCGATCATCACCAGGGCGAACTCCTCGCCGAAGCGGGCCGCCCGGTCGAGCTCCTCGGAGCAGCGCAGGTCGAGGTGGCGGCGGTTCCACAGCCCGGTGAGGCCGTCGGTGATGGACAGGCGCCGGGCCTCCTCGTGGGCGAAGGTGCGCTCGATCGACGCCTGGGCCTGGCGGGCGAAGGTGGTGACCGTGGACAGGTCCTCCCCCGAGAAGCTCCGGCTGCGGCCGTAGAGCCCGACCACGCCGAAGAGGCGCCCCCCGGCGTGGAGGGGCACGGCCAGGGCGGTGGACACCTCGGGCTCGGGGGGGGCGGGCTGCGCCGGCCCCGGTGGCCAGCAGGCGGGCTCACCGTGCTCGGCCACCCAGCCGGCCAGCCCCTCGCCGTGGCCGAGGCGGGCCTGGAGGGCGCCTCCGGGACCGCGTGCGGCCTTGGCCACCACGTGGGTCCCGGCGTCGGCGAAGAACACCGCCCGCTCGGCACCGAGCAGGGCCTGGGTGGCCTCCAGGACCACGTCGACCAGCACCCGCCGGTCGTCGGAGGACTCCAAGGTCTGGCCCAGGCGGGTGAGGGCCCCCCGGAAGGCCTGGCGGGACTGATCCAGCTCGTCGACATAGGAGCTCACCTGGCCCGAGATGCGCCAGGCCACCACCGCCACCAGGACCCCGGCGGCGGTGGCCACGACGAAGCCGGGCCGCAGGTCGTCGTCGATGCCACCGGCCTGGATCGCCACGAGCGACGCCAGGGGCAGGAGCACGACAGCGGCCGCCACCAAGCGGAGGCGCCCCCAGACGCTCAGCGGACCGGTGCCCCCGCCCGCCGCCCGAGCGGCCTGGTGCTCATCCGCCCATGGTAGGAGCCCGGGGCGGGGCGGTACACTGGTCAGCCGAACTGGCCGTTTCCGGCGGGTGCGCCCCGCCGACCCCGGAGGAGCGACGTTGCCCACCTACGAGTACGCCTGCCGCAGCTGCGACCACCACCTGGAGGTCGTGCAGCGCTTCGACGAGGCGGCGCTGACGGAGTGCCCGGCGTGCGGCGGTTCCCTGCGCAAGGTGTTCGGCAACATCGGGATCGCTTTCAAGGGCAGCGGCTTCTACAAGAACGACAGCCGTTCGATGGCCCGGTCGGGCAACGGCGCCAAGGGGGCCGGTGCCGGCA
>DATMJI010000192.1:0-8499 GCA_035553895.1 Acidimicrobiales bacterium
CGAGGAGGTGGAGCGACGATGGCCAACCCACCACGAAGGGACGAGGGGCGAGCGCCGCCGCCCCTCGTCCCTTCGTGGTGGGTTGGCCATCGTCGCTCCACCTCCTCGCCGGCGCCGTGGTGTGTTGTAGCAGATCGGCGCCGGATGGTGCGTCAGGGGCCGGGCCGCTCGGCCAGCTCCGGGTAGTGGCGCTCGCCGGGGCCGATGTAGCGCTGGCGGGGCCGGGCGATGCGCTGGTCCCGGTCGCCCAGCAACTCCACCCAGTGGGCCAGCCAGCCGGCGGTACGGGGGATGGCGAAGAGGACGGTGAACATCTCGAGCGGGAAGCCCATGGCCTGGTAGATGAGCCCGGAGTAGAAGTCGACGTTGGGATAGAGCTGACGCTCGGTGAAGTAGTCGTCGCCCAGGGCCACCTCCTCGAGGGCCAGGGCCACGTCGAGGAGGGGGTTGGAGCCGACCACGGCGAACACCTCGTCGGCCGTGCGCTTGATGATGCGGGCCCGGGGGTCGTAGTTCTTGTACACCCGGTGGCCGAAACCCATGAGCCGGCCCTCGCCCCGCTTGACCCGCTCGATGAAGGCGGGAACACCAGCCGGCGTGGCGATGCCCTCCAGCATGTGGATCACGGCCTCGTTGGCGCCGCCGTGGCGGGGTCCGTAGAGGGCAGCAGCGGCGGCGGCAGTGGCCGAGTAAGGGTCGGCGTGGGCCGAGCCCACGGTCCGCATGGCCGTGGTCGAGCAGTTCTGCTCGTGGTCGGCATGGAGGACGAACAGCACGTCCAGGGCCCGGCTCAGGACGGGATGGGCGTCGTAGCGAGGTTCGGCCACCTTCCACATCATCGACAGGAAGTTGGTGGTGTAGTCGAGGCTGTTGTCGGGATAGACGAAGGGCATGCCCACGCTGTAGCGGTGGGCGAAGGCCGCCAACGTGGGCATCTTGGCGATCAGGCGGACGATCTGCTTGTGACGGACGTCCTCGTCGAAGATGTCCTTGGCGTCGGGGTAGAAGGTGGACAGCGCGGCCACCGTGGAGACCAGCATCCCCATCGGGTGGGCATCGTGGTGGAACTGCTGCATGAAGTGCTTGACGTTCTCGTGCACGTAGGTGTGTACGGTGATCTCCTGGCGCCAGCGCTGGAGGGCTTCGGCGCCGGGCAGCTCGCCGGTGAGCAACAGCAGCGCCACCTCGAGGTAGTCCGAGCGCTCGGCCAGCTCCTCGATCGGGTAGCCGCGGTAGCGCAGGATGCCGGCGTCGCCGTCGACGTGGGTCACGGCGCTGGTGCACGAGGCGGTGGAGAAGAAGGCCGGGTCATAGACCCGCAGATCCGGGTCGAGCTGGCGCAGCGCCGACGACGGGATGGTGTTGTCGGCTTCGACGGGTACCGTCACCGACTTGCCGGTCCGGTCGTCGGTGAAGGTCACGGTGTCGCCCACGCCACCACGTTAGGAGGCCGGGAGCGACTCTCCGGCTCGGTGGCCCACCGGATGGACCGGACTAGAGGAGGGTGTCGTGGCGGCGGCGGGGCAGGCGCTCCCGCTTGGAGCGCAGGACGGCCAGGGCCGACCCCACCGCCCGGCGGGTGTCGGCAGGATCGATGACGGCGTCCACGTAGCCCCGCTCGGCCGCCGTCCACGGGTTGAGCAGGGTGGTGGCGTACTCCTCCTCTCGCGCCGCCCGCACCTCGGGGCTGTCCCGGCGGTGCAGGATCCCGGCCGCCTGGCGGGCGCCCATCACCGCCATCTCGGCGCTGGGCCAGGCCAGGCACACGTCGTTGCCCATGGTCTTGGAGTCCATGACGATGTAGGCGCCGCCGTACGCCTTGCGCAACACCACACACACCCGGGGGACGCTGGCCCGGGCGTAGGCCCCGACGAGCTGGGCGCCGTGGCGGATCATGCCGCGCCACTCCCGGTCCTTTCCCGGGAAGAAGCCGGAGGTGTCGACCAGGGTGACCAGCGGGAGGTTGAAGGCGTCGCAGAGGGCGACGAAGCGGGCCCCCTTCTGGCTGGCGGCGATGTCGATGCTGCCGGCCAGGGCCAGCGGCTGGTTGGCCACCACCCCCACCGGGTACCCGCCGACCAGGGCCAGGGCGGTGACGAGGTTGGGAGCCCAACCGGCCCGCAGCTCCAGCACCTCGCCGTCGTCGGCCAGGATGCGGGCCACGTCGAGCACGTCGTAGCTCCCGGTGCTCGATGGCGGCAGCACGGCACCGGCCTCGGGGGTGGGGCGATCGAGCGGATCCGAGGTCGGCCACCAAGGTGCCTCGGCGTCGCAGTGGTCGGGGAAGTGGGCGAGGATGGCGCTCAGGTGGTCGAGGGCGGCGGCCTCGTCGTCGACCACGGCGGCAGCCAGGCCGGTCTGGTTGGCGTGGACCCCGACGCCGCCGAGGGCGTCGGGGGTGACGTCCTCCCCGGTGAAGGACGAGACCGCCCGGGGGCCGACGACATAGGCCGAGGCGGCGCGGGTCATGACCACCACGTCGGCCATGCCCAGGAGCAGGGCTGGGCCCGAGAGGGTGGGACCGGTGACGGCCAGCAAGATGGGCACGACCCCGCTGCAGCGGGAGACGGCCCGGGCGGCGCCACCCCAGCCGTGGAGGGCAGCCACGCCCCCGCCGATGTCGGCCCCGCTCGAGGCGACCACCCCCACGAGAGGGATCCTGGTCTCCAGGGCCACCTCGGCGGCGCCGGCCAGGGTGGCGCCGGCGCCGGCGTCGAGCGCCCCTCTCCGGTGGGCGGGGTCGATGCGGGCCAGCACCACCTGCCGGCCGCCGAGCTCGGTGACCTCGGCCGAGACCGTGCCGGGCACGCCGGAGGACAGGGCGACCGGCGTCATCGCTGGTCCTCGCCGGTCAGGTGTACCCCGGCCTGGGCGTCGGCCTGGGTGGCGACCACTTCGGTCACCACCTGGTGGGTGGCCCGGGCCGGGACCGACGGCAGGCCGGCCCGGCGCCGGGCGATGCTCACCTGGCGCCGCCCGGCGCCCTCGATGGGCACGACCCGCCAGGCGCCGGCCATCCACGACGGAACCGCGGTGGCGGGCAGGACGGCGGCACCGAAGCCCTCCAGGGCCAGGCTGGCGATGAGGCGCAGGCCGTCGAGCTCGGCCTTGGCCACCAGGGTGACGCCCTCGGCGGCGGCCGCCCGGTCCAGCTCCACCCGGATCGACGTCCCCGGCGGCGGGAGGAGCAACTCGTGCTCGGCCAGCTGGGCCAGGCCCACCCGGCCGTGCCCGGCCAGGGGGTGGTCGAGAGGCGCCACCACCATCAAATCCTCCTCGAAGAGGATGTCGAGGGTGATCTCGGGGTCGTCCGCCGGAAGGTTCACCACCGCCAGGTCGAGCGATCCGGCCCGGAGCTGGGGGAGCAGCGAGGTGGTGTTGCCCTCCAGCACCGCCACCGCCACCAGGGGGTAGCGGTCGCGCATGGCGGCCAGCAGCGGCGGGAGCAGCCACCGGCCGGTGGTGCCGATGATCCCCATGCGGACCGCCCCCGAGACCTCGTCGCGCAGGGAGGCGACGTCGGCCACCAGGGCGTCCAGCTCGGCCTGCACCCGGCGGGCCCGGGCCACCACCGCCCGGCCTTCGGGGGTGAGGCGGCCGGTCGGGCGGTCGACGAGGACGGCGGACAGCTCCCGCTCCAGGCGGGCGACATGGGTGGAGACGTTGGACTGCACGGTGTGGAGCTGCTTGGCGGCAGCCGAGAAGCTGCCGGTGTCATCGATGGCCATCAAGGCCGCCAGCTGGCGGAGATCCATCGGTGGAAAGGATGGCACATATCACGAATAACTAGTGGGAAGATAGCGGGCCGGCGCGTAAGGTGTGGGTAGCACCAACGAGGAAGCCAGCCCTCCCCCCCCGGGCTGGCTTTCTTCGCGCCCGGGCGCCGGCGCCCGGTCGGAACCGGCGATCAGGGCCGCCAACGGCGGCACCCAGCTCTTCCGGCGGGGGCAGCCTGCCTGCTAGGCACTGGAGGCCACCCGACCGGCGCCACCCTGCTCGATGCGCCGGACCCGGTCGATGGGCAGGACGTGCCAGAAGTGCTCCGCCGCCCGGTCCCAGTCCTTCAACAGCCCGGCCGCCCGGGTCGATCCGGTGAGCTCGTGGTGGCGCTCCACCAGCCAGCGCAGCTCCTCGAAGGCCTCGGCGTCGGGGCGCTCGGCCTCCACCAGGGCGGGGTTGAGGCGGGCGATGAGCGAGGCCTCGGGGTCCCAGACAAAGGCCTGGCCGCCGGTCATGCCGGCGCCGAGGTTGTAGCCCACGGGGCCGAGGACCACCACGGTGCCCCCGGTCATGTACTCACAGCAGTGGTCACCGGCCCCCTCGACCACGGCGGTGGCACCCGAGTTGCGCACGCCGAAGCGCTCGCCGGCCGAGCCGGCGATGAACAGGTCGCCGCCGGTGGCCCCGTACAGGCAGGTGTTGCCGGCCAGGACGGCGTCGCCGGCGTCGTCGGCGGCGGGGATGATGACCAGGCGCCCGCCCCCCATGCCCTTGCCCACGTAGTCGTTGGCCTCTCCCACCAGCTCCAGCTCGATGCCGTGGGTGAGGAAGGCGCCGAAGCTCTGGCCGGCGGACCCCTCGAAGCACACGTTGGCCGTCCCCCGGGGCGGGCGCTCGCCGTACTCGAGGGCGAGCGCTCCCCCGAGGGCAGCTCCCACGGCCCGGTCGGCGTTGACGATGGGGTAGGCCAGCTCGATGTCGGCGCCGTCCCAGACTCGGCGGAAGGCATCGTCGCGCAGCCGGTCGCCGAGTGAGGAGCGAGGCTTTTGGATGGGGTCGCTGGCCACGAAGTGGCGGGGGGCACCGGTGTCGACCGGCGGCCGCAGCAGGGGGGCCAGGTCCATGGCGTCGGCCCGGGGGTCGCCGGTGGTGCGCTGGCGCAGGCACTCCACCCGACCGACCGCCTCGCCGAGCTGGCGGAAGCCGAGGCTGGCCAGCAGGCCCCGGACCTCCTCGGCCAGGTAGACGAAGAAGGCGGCCACCGCCTCGGGCGTGCCGGTGAAGTTGGCCCGCAGGTTGGGGCGCTGGGTGGCGATGCCGGGCTTGCAGGTGTCGCGGTGGCAGGCCCGCAGCATGATGCAACCCTCGGCGATCATGGCGGCGGTGCCGAAGGAGAACTCGTCGGCCCCGAGGAGGGCGGCCAGCGCCACGTGGCGCCCGGTCATGAGGCCGCCGTCGACCCGCAGGCGGACCCGGTCCCGCAGGTGGTTGTCGATGAGGGCACCCTGGGTCTCGGCCAGGCCCAGCTCCCAGGGCATGCCGGCGTGCTTGATGGACGACAGCGGTGATGCTCCCGTGCCCCCGCTGGCGCCGCTGATGTGGACCACGTCGGCCAGGGCCTTGACCACCCCGGCCGCCACCGTGCCGACCCCGTGCTCGGCCACCAGCTTCACCGACACCTCGGCACCGTTGACCTGCTTGAGGTCGAAGATGAGCTGGGCCAGGTCCTCGATGGAGTAGATGTCGTGGTGGGGTGGGGGGGAGATGAGGGCCACGCCGGGCTGGGTGTGGCGCAGCCGGGCGATCTCGTCGGAGACCTTGTGGCCGGGGAGCTGGCCCCCCTCGCCGGGCTTGGAGCCCTGGGCGATCTTGATCTGCAGCTCGTCGGCGTGGGCCACGTACTCCGGCGTGACGCCGAAGCGGCCCGAGGCGATCTGTTTGATGCGGGAGTTCTTGTCGCCCACGGCCAGGCCCCGGGTGCGGAAGCGGGTCGTGCTCTCGCCGCCCTCGCCGCAGTTCGAGCGGGCGCCCAGGAGGTTCATGGCCTCGGCCAGGGTCTCATGCGCCTCGCGCGACAGCGAGCCGTGCGACATGGCCCCGGTGGAGAAGCGGGTGACGATGGAGCTGGCCGGCTCGACCTCCTCGAGGGGCACGGGCGCCGGCGACGGGACCAGCTCCAGCAGATCGAGCAGCTCGGTGGGGGGCCGGTCGTTGACCAGGGTGGCGTAGCGCTCGTAGAGGTCGTAGGACCCGCCCTTGAGGGCCCGCTGGAGGAGGTGGGCGGCGGCCATCTCGTCGGTCTCCTTGACCAGGGCGACGTCGTTGAGCGCGTCCACCACCTCCTTGCCCTTGCCGTGGTACTCGCCGCCCTTGCGCACCCGGTAGAAGCCGGGGGAGGACAACGCCACCCGGGTGGCGGCCTCGCTCGGCCAGGCGTCGGCGTGGCGGGCCAGGACGTCGTCGCCCAGCGCCTCCCAGCCGATGCCGCCCACCGTGGACCTGGTGCCGGCGAAGCAGACGTCGACCACCTCGGCCCCCAGCCCGATGATCTCGAAGATCTGGGCTCCCCGGTAGGAGTCGACGGTGGAGATGCCCATCTTGGAGAAGATCTTGAGGGTCCCCTCTTCGATGGCCGACTGGAAGCGGTCCTGGGCCTCGGGGCTCACGGCGTCGGCACCTTCGTCGGCGTCGGCCTCGGCCGCCACCGTCTGGAGGGCCAGGCGGGGGCAGACGGCATCGGCGCCGTACCCGAGCAGGGCGGCCACCTCGTGGGTCTCCCGGGCGCTGTCGCTGACCACGACCAGGCTGGTGCACGAGCGCAGCCGGCGGGCGATGAGGTGGTGGTGGACGGCTCCGCACGCCAGCACGGACGGGATGGGGGCCCGGGTGGCGGAGATGTCGGCGTGGTCGAGCACGAGGATGTCGGCGCCCTCGGACACCAGAGCCTCGGCCTCGCAGCAGAGTCGCTCGATGCCGGACCGCAGCCCGCCGGCCCCCTCGGCCACGGCGAAGGTGGCGTCGAGGGGCACGGTGGCGAAGGGGAAGCGCTGGCGGTCGTAGAGGGCGAGGACGTCGGAGGGGAACATGAAGAACGAGCGCAGGGCCACCAGGCGGGCCGCCGCCGCCGTCTCGGTGAGGATGGGCGCCCGGGGGCCGATCAGGGTGCGCAGGCTCATGACCCGGCGCTCGCGGATGGAGTCGATGGGCGGGTTGGTCACCTGGGCGAAGCGCTGGCGCAGGTAGTGGTGCACCGGTCGGGGGCGCCCCGCCAGGTGGGGCAGGGGCGAGTCGTCACCCATGGCGAAGGTGGGCTCGTGGGCGTCGGCGGCCATGGGCTTGAGCACCATGGCCAGCTCCTCCTTGGTGTAGCCGTGGGCCACCTGGCGGCGCTGGAGCTCGTCGGGCTCGGGAGGGACCTGGACCGGCTCGCCCTGAGCCAGCTCGAGCAGGCCGTCGGCCGCCCACTTGGCGTAGGGGGCGGTGGCGGCCAAGCGGGCCTTGCAGGCGCTGTCGTGGGCCACGCCCGAGCCGGGATCGACGTAGATCATCTGGCCGGGACCGAGGCGACCGCGCTTGACCTGCCCGTGGCCCCGGGTGTCGACGGCGCCGGCCTCGGAGCTGCACACCACCAGGCCGTCCTCGCACACCGACCACCGCAGCGGGCGCAGGCCGTTGCGGTCGAGGGCGGCCCCGACGCCCACCCCGTCGGTGAAGATCAGCCCCGCCGGGCCGTCCCAGGGCTCCATGAGGGCGGAGTGGTAGCGGTAGAAGCCCCGCAGCTCGGGCTCGATGTCGCGGGCGTTCTCCCAGGCCTCGGGCACCAGCATGGCGACGCTGTGGCGGATGTCGCGCCCGCCGCGGACCAGCAGCTCGACGGCGGCGTCGAGCTTGCCGGAGTCGGAGTCGTGGGGGTCGAGCACGGGGCGGATGAGATCTTCGGGCCCGAGGCCGGCCTCCTCGGTGCCGAGGCTGGCCCGGGCCAGCATGCGGTGCTCGTTGCCCTGGATGGCGTTGATCTCGCCGTTGTGGCACAGCATGCGGAAGGGCTGGGCCCGCTCCCAGCTGGGGGCGGTGTTGGTGGAGAAGCGCTGGTGGAACACGGCGAAGGCGGCGCTGAATCGCTCGTCGGTGAGGTCGGGGTAGAAGTCGCCGAGGGCATCGGCGGCGGCCAGCCCCTTGTAGACGACCGTGCGCATCGAGCACGACACGACGTAGACGTCCTCCGTGGTGGCCTCGATCCGTCGCCGCAGGCGGTAGGCCCGGCGCTCGTCGCCGTCGGCGCTGCGGAAGACGGCCTGGAGCATCCCGGGCCGGCACGTCCGGGCCTGGTCCCCGAGGGCGTCGTCGTCGGTCGGGGGCGTGCGCCAGTCGACCAGCTCGATGCCTTCGGCCGCCGCCGCCGCCTCGATGGCGGGGCGGGGGTCGGCGCCCCGCACGAAGAAGCTGGCCACCCCGTTGCCCTCGCCGAAGAGGGCGGCGGGGATGGGTGCCAGCAGGCCCGACCCGTCAGCCGACCGGGCGTCGGCGGCCAGGGCCCCCCGGTGCTTGACGCAGGCCAGCCCCCCGAGGGCGGCGGCCACGATCGAGCGGGAGGCCCGCCCGGAGGCGTCGGCGACGAAGCCGATGCCGCAGGCGTCGAGCTCGGTGCGGGGGTCACAGCGCATGGATCAACGCTATCGCAGCCCCACCACGCCCACCCCGGCCCCCCAGGGCAGCGAACTGGTGGCAGAAGGGGGACCGAGCCGGCCCCGGCCTTACCACCAGTTGAGGGGGGTTGGC
>DATMJI010000193.1:0-4871 GCA_035553895.1 Acidimicrobiales bacterium
CCCCGACACTGCTCGCACCAACCCGAACCATGGAGGTGCGAGATGCCCGAGATCTTTTCCAACCCGACCGACCGGCCCCGGCGCCGGATCGCCCGCCGCCGCCGCTGGGCCGCCGGTCTCCTGGCCCTGACCCTGGCCGGCGGCCTGGTCGCCTGCGGCGACGACGAGTCAACACCGGTCAACGCCGCCCCCGAGACCGACAACGCCTCGGCACCCGGAACACCGGCGACCACCGAGCAGCGCCTCGACATCGTCGTGGCCGGCGGCGACCACGAGTACACCTTCGACACCGAGGCGACGACCCTCGAGGCCGGCCCGGTGGTCGTCACCCTTACCAACAACGGGGCCGAAGAGCACATGGCCCAGCTCCTGCGCCTACGTGACGGCGTCGACCTCGACCAGTTCGCCACCGAGGCGCCGACCGACCCCACCGGCCAGCGGGCCCTGGAGCTGGCCGAGGCCTTCGGGGGGCCGACCGCGGTCGGGCCCGGCGACAGCCGCAGCAGCGTGCAGGTCCTCGAGGCCGGCGACTACATCCTCATCTGCTTCGTCCCCGCCGCCGACGGCCAGCCCCACGCCGCCAAGGGGATGGTGCGGCCCATCACCGTCACCCCGGCTCAGGCGGCGCCGGCCGCCGGCGGGAGCGGCGAGGCCGACACCACCATCACCCTGGTCGACTTCGGCTACGCCGGCCCGACCGAGGCCGACGCCGGTGGCCGCCTGGAGGTGGTCAACGGCGGCGAGCAGGTCCACGAGCTGGCCCTCTACCGCCTCAACGACGGGGTCACGGCCAGTGACTTCGCCGCCGCCCTGGCCGGCCCGTCAGGCCAGCCGCCCGGCCCCCCGCCGGTGACCCCCGCCGGGGGAGTCGGCGGCATCAAGCCGGGGAGCACGGCGAGCCTCGATCTCCCCGACGAGCCGGGCCGCTACGCCCTCATCTGCTACTACCCCGACGTCGCCGGGGACGGCAGGCCCCACCTGGCCCACGGCATGGTGAGCGAGATCACCCTGAACTGACGGCGCCGCCCGGCCCGGGCGGGGGCTCGTCCCCCGCCCGGGCGACCGCCCCTCGCCCCCTACCGGCGAGGGGCGGATGGGCGCCCGGTGCCCGGGCGCCTGGCGGTGGCGATCACCAGGCCCGGCTCGAGGACGGTGCCGTCCCCGTCGACGAAGGGCCCGCAGCGCTCGACCACCTCACGCTCGAGGGCGGCCCGCCCGGCCTCGCCGAGGTCGGCCATGACCGCATCCAGGGGCGTGCTGCGTACGTACTGCCAGAAGAAGTCGGCCGGCGGGGCCACCCGCAGCCGGGCCCGGTCGGTCTCCACGGCGACACCCTCGAAGCCGGCCGCCACCAACAAATTCCGGACTTCATCCGGATCGGAGATCGAGAACACGGCATGGACGAACATGGAGGCGCCGGGGCCGGCGTGGGCCACCAGGGCCTCATCGATCGCCTCGAACAACGGTGGCGTGGGGCCCGGGGTGCACAGCACCACCCGGCCGCCGGGGGCGAGGACGCGGTGCATCTCCCCCAAAGCGCCCTGGCGGTCGGAGAAGAACTGCAGGCCCATCGAGCACACCACGGCGTCGAAGGTCTGCTCGGCCAGCGGCAACTGCTCGGCCGGTCCCTGGTGCCAGTCGATGGGCGCCGGGCCCGAGGCGGTGCGGGCGACGGCCAGCATGCCGGGATTGGCGTCGAGGCCGGCGACGGAGCCACCGGGGCCCACCGCCGCCGCCGCCAAGCGGGTGACGATCCCCGTGCCGCAGGCCACGTCGAGCACCCGCTCGCCGGGCCTGAGGCGGGCACTCTCCAGCAGCCGGCGGGCCACCGGCTCGCCGATGGCGGGGACGAAGTGGCGCTCGTAGTTCTCCGGCGCGGCGCCGGCGTAGCGCTCGTAGTGGGAGGTCGATCGGGTCGTCGGGGTGGTCATGGTCGGGCTCCTTTCCCTCGGGCTTCGCTGGCGACGGTACGGAGTGCCAGGGGCCGCCGGCTTCGGGGAGATCCGCCATTTCCGGTACGGGACGGGCATGGGGGAGATCCCCCACTGCCGGCGCTCTACAGCAAACCGTGGTCGTAGGCGTAGGCGGTGGCCGCCGCCCGGTTGGCCACGTCGAGCTTGGTGAAGATGTTGGAGAGGTGGCGCTCGACGGTCTTCTCGCTGATCACCAGCTCGGCGGCGATCCGGCGGTTGGGGTGACCGGCGGCCACCAGGCGCAGCACCTCGAGCTCCCGGCGGGTGACCGGCCCGCCGGCTCCGCCGGTGCCGGCCAGCCGGTCGAGGCGGGCCAGATCCGGTCCGGCACCGAGGCGCTCGAACACGGCGCGGGCGGCTTCGCGCTCCAGCCGGGCACCCTCGGCCTCACCGACGGCGAGGCACGCCGCCGCCAGCAGCACCCGCACCCGGGCCGCCTGGTAGGGGGCCGCCAGCTCCTGCCACGCCTGCAGGGCAGAGCGCAGGGGCCCCACCGCCTCCGCGGCCCGGCCCTCGGCGATGAGGACGGCCCCGCCGGTCTCGGCCGCCACCGACGCCAGCACCGACGACCCGGCCCCGGCGGCCAGCTCGTCGAGCTCGCCGGCAACGGCACGGGCCTCACCCGTCCGCCCAGCCGCCACCATGATCTCGGCGACCGCCGGGAGCAACCGGCACCGGGCCATGCGGTCGTGGCGCTCGTCGAGGGCGACCGCCACCATGGAGGCGGCGTCGCCGGTCCTGCCCTCGGCCAGGGTCAGCAGGGCGAGACCGGGCTGGGGGTCGTGCCCGCCGGCGTGGGCCTGGCGGTAGGCCCGGGCCGCCTGGGGGAGCTCGCCCCGCAGGCGGTGGAGCTCGGCCACCTGGTACCAGGCCATCCCGGCGGCCGGATGCGGCGGGTCGCTGAGGCGCCGGCAGGCGGCCTCGGCCTCGTCCGCCGCCGCCTGCCACTCACCACGCACCTGCATGACCTGGGCCCGGTGCACCAGGCACTGCCCCCGGAAGGGGACCAGACCGGCCTGGCGGGCGCACCACCGGTCGAGCGCCATGGTCCACTCGCACGCCCGGTGGAGGTCGAACACCTTCTGGCAGGCGTCGATGACGGCGCAGTAGACGATCCCGGCCACGACCGGCGACGTCTCGCCGGCGGTCACCGAGACCATGGCCTCGTCGAAGTGCTCCATCCCCTCGGCGGTGCGTCCGAGTCGCAGCAGGGCCTCCCCCCGGCCGATGGCACCGAGGGCACCGAGATCGGGATCGCCGAAGCGCGTGGCCAGCTGGCGGGCGGCGTCGAACACAGCGAGGGCAGCGTCGAAGCGACGCTCCCCCATGGCTGCCAGCCCCTGGGGCAAGAGCAGGTAGCCCCGCTCGACGGTGTCGACGGCGTGCTCTTCCACCAGCCGGCCCGCTCGGGCCAGCCAGCCACCCCCCTGGGCCATCTGGCCCCGCTGGACGAGCCCGAGGCCCAGCCAGAAGGCGCAGCGCACGGCCCGGGCCGGGTCGTGGTCGTGCTGCCAGGCCTGGTGGGCCCGGGTCCACGCCTCGACGCTGCCCTCGTCCCGGCCGGTGAGGTAGGCGGCGGTGGCCAGCCGTTCGAGGTCCTCGGGGCCGAGCGGGCCGAGCTCGTCGGCCGCCTCCAGCCGATCGAACGCCAGCCGCCAGTCACGCCCCTCGACGGCGTGGCGGCCCGTCTCCAGCAGTTGCGAACGCTCCATGACCAAAACCTGTCCCGGTCCTGCACGCTAGCTGGTGGGCCGCCGGGGCACGGTTCCTGCGCCTGCCCGGCAACTGGTGGCACCTGCGGACCGGTTCCTGCGCCTGCCCAGCAACTGGTGGCACCTGCGGAACTGTTTCGGCCCCGCTTCTGCCACCAGTTCGGGTGTCGATTCGGGCCGGTGCGATCGTGGAGGGGGTGAGAGGCGCTCGACGGGAGCGGCTCCAGCAGAGGAATCGAGGAGATGACGACATGAGTCAGTACCTGCTGTCGGTGTGGCACGACGACGAGTACGTGGTGGAGTTCGAGAGCGAGGCCATGCAGCGGATCGTGGCCCAGGTCGGTGCCTTCAACCAGGAGCTGGCCAGCGCCGGAGCCGAGGTGTACGGCGGTGGGCTCCAGCCGGCGTCGTCGGCGACGGTCGTGCGGGCGAGCGGTGGCGAGGTGTCGATGACCGACGGCCCCTACGCCGAGTCCAAGGAGCAGATGGGCGGGTTCTGGATCATCGAGGCACCCGACTTCGACGCCGCCCTCGAGTGGGCCGGCAAGGCGACCGCCGCCTGCGAGGCCCCGGTCGAGGTGCGACCCTTCCAGAGTGGGGGCTGACCCGTCACCGCCGACGACGCCGAACGGCGGTTCCTCACCGGCCAGCACGACGCCCTCGCCACCGGGTAGTCCCCGCAGGAAGCAGGGAGCGACCTCTCAGCAGCAGCTGGGCGCACCGGCCCCGGCGGGTTCGGTGCAGCACCGGGAGCCGGGCTGATCGGTGGTCTCGCCGGGTTCGTCGTCGGTGACGGCGTAGAACTCCCACCAGCCGAGGGGCACGTCGGGAGCGGTGACGAACACCTTGTCCTGCACGGCATGGCAGCAGCGGTCGCCGGTGAGCGAGCGGGTGGCCAGGCCCTTGCTGCGGAGGCGCTCCCCGGCGGCGGCGACGTCGCCGGCCGTCGGGGCTTCGACGCCGAGGTGGTTGAGGGTGCCGGCCTCGGCCGGGTTCTCGAACAGGACGAGCTTGAGGGGCGGGTCCTCGACGGCGAAGTTGGCGTAGCCGGGGCGCTGCTTGTGGGGGCCGACGCCGAAGAGCCGGGTGTAGAAGTCGGTGGCGGCCTCGAGGTCTTCGACGTTGAGGGCCAGCTGGACTCGGGTGGTGGGCACGGTGCTCCTCCTGGTCGGGGGCGGTCAGTGGG
>DATMJI010000194.1:0-2487 GCA_035553895.1 Acidimicrobiales bacterium
CTCGGCCTCCGACCGCTGCGCCACCATCCGGGCCCTGATCGACCCCGCCACCGACCCCCGCGACCTGGCCCGCCCCGGGCACATCTTCCCGTTGCGCTACCGCAAGGGGGGCGTGCTCAAGCGGGCCGGCCACACCGAGGCGGCCGTCGACCTGGCCCGCATGGCCGGCCTCACGCCCGCCGGCGTGCTCTGCGAGGTGGTCAACGAGGACGGCACCATGGCCCGGGTGCCGGAGCTGGAGCGCTTCTGCGCCACCCACGACCTGCTGATGATCTCCATCGCCGACCTGGTGCGCCACCGCCGCCAGTCCGAGCGCCTGGTACGCCGCCTGGCCGAGGCCCGCATCCCCACCGAGTGGGGCGACTTCACCTGCTACGTCTACGAGTCGGTGCTCGACGGGGAGCAGCACGTGGCCATGGTCCAGGGCGCCGTCCAGGGCCAGCACGACGTGCTCGTTCGGGTCCACAGCGAGTGCCTGACCGGCGACGTGTTCGGGTCGCTGCGCTGTGACTGCGGGGTCCAGGTCGACGCCGCCATGCAGCGCATCGCCGACGAGGGCCTCGGCGTGGTCGTCTACCTGCGGGGTCATGAGGGCCGGGGCATCGGGCTGGGGCACAAGATCCGGGCCTACGGCTTGCAGGACCGGGGCCGCGACACGGTCGACGCCAACGTGGAGCTGGGCTTTCCCCCCGACACCCGCGAGTACGGCATCGGCGCCCAGATCCTCGTCGATCTCGGCATCACCACCATGCGCTACATGACCAACAACCCGGCCAAGTACGGCGGCCTGGAGGGCTACGGACTGGAGATCGTCGAACGCGTCCCCCTGGAGTCCATCCCCAACCCCGAGAACATCCGCTACCTGCGCACCAAGCGGGAGCGCATGGGCCACCTGCTGGCCAATCTGGATGGCCGCACGGGCGGCGGCGTGGAAGGCTCTGAGCCATGAGCACCTACACCGGCCGCGTCCGCGGCGAGGGCGTCCGGGTCGCCCTGGCCTGCGCCCGCTTCAACGACCTGGTCACCGAGCGCCTGCTGAGCGGGGCCCGCGACGGCCTGGTCCGCCACGGGGTCGACGAGGGCTCGCTCATCGTGGTGTGGGTCCCCGGAGCCGTCGAGCTCCCCCTGGCCGCCCAGCGGCTGGCGGTGTCGGGAGAGGTGGACGCCGTGATCGCCCTGGGGGCGGTGATCCGGGGCGCCACCGACCACCACACCCACGTGGGCGGCCAGTGTGCCGCCGGGCTGCAGCGGGTGGCCCTCGACACCGGGATCCCGGTGAGCTTCGCCGTGCTCACCACCGACACCTTGGAGCAGGCCCTGGAGCGGGCCGGCGCCAAGTCGGGGAACAAGGGCTACGGCGCAGCCGAGAGTGCCCTGGAGATGGTCGACCTCCTCCGCCAGCTCCCCAAGCGGGCCCCGTGAGCTCCTCCCGTCCCGACCGGGCGCCCTGATGCTGCGACTGGTGCTGCCCAAGGGGTCGCTGGAGCGGGCCACCCTCGAGCTCTTCGACGCCGCCGACCTGGCCGTGAGCCGCAGCTCGGCGGTCGAGTACTCCGCCACCATTGCCGACCCCCGGGTAGCCGACGTCCGCATCCTGCGACCCCAGGAGATCCCGGTCTACGTGGCCGAGGGCCTCTACGACCTCGGCATCACCGGGCGGGACTGGATCGAGGAGACCCAGAGCGACGTCGTGTCCCTCGGCGAGCTGCACTACTCCAAGGCCACCGCCCGGCCCATCCACGTGGTCCTGGCCGTGGCCGAGGACGCCCCCTGGACCAAGGTGGGCGACCTGCCGGCGGGGGTGCGGGTTTCCACCGAGTACCCGGGCCTGACCGCCCGCTACCTGGCGGCCCACGGCGTGGATGCCAACGTCCGGCTGTCGCACGGGGCCACCGAGGCCAAGATCCCCGACGTGGCCGACGCTGTAGTGGAGATCACCGAGACCGGCCGGGCCCTGCGGGCGGCCAAGTTGCGGGTCCTTGAGACCATCCTCGTCAGCTTCACCGAGCTGGTGGCCAACCCGGCCGCCTACGCCGACCCGGCCAAGGCCCACGCCATGCACCAGCTCAACACCCTGCTCCAGGGTGCCCTGGAGGCGCGGGGCAAGGTCCTGGTGAAGCTCAACGTGGGCGAGGCCGACCTGGAGGCGGTCATCGGCATCCTCCCGTCCATGAAGGCCCCCACCGTCTCCAAGCTCTTCGGCACCGGTGGCTACGCGGTCGAGACGGTGGTGCCCAAGGCCGACATCAACACCCTCATCCCCGCTCTCTCCGATGCCGGGGCCAGTGACCTGATCGAGGTCCCGCTGTCCAAGATCGTCCACTGAGCCGGTGACCGCCACCGACCCCCCTCGTTCTTTGTCGGCTCCGCCGTCGCTGGCACTGCGGAGTCGACAAAGAACGAGGGGGGTCGGTGGCGGTCACCGGCTCAGTGGACGATCTTGGACAGCGGGACCTCGATCAGGTCACTGGCCCCGGCATCGGAGAG
>DATMJI010000195.1:0-3687 GCA_035553895.1 Acidimicrobiales bacterium
GTTGTGGACCCCGGCGGTACGAAAGTGCCCACAAAGCCGGCCCGAGGTGGGGCACCAACCCCGACGCTCGCTTTTGTGGGCAGTTGTGGACCCCGGCGGTACCGAAGTGCCCACAAAGCGGGGTGGCCGGGCCCGACGCCGGTGCCCCTGCGCCGGGCGGCGGTGAGGGACCGGTGACGGGCCGGTGAGCGAGGAACCCCGACCGGCCTACCTGGTGCGGGGCGGCGACGCCTCGCTGCGGGCCACGGCCCTGCGGGCCCTGCTCGCCGAGCTGGTGGGCGACGGCGACGCCGCCCTCATGGTCGAGGAGCACGACGCCGGGGACGGCGACGACGCCGCCCCGCTGCTCGACGCCGCTCGTACCCCGCCGTTCCTGACCGAGCGCCGGGTGGTGGTCGCCCGGGAGGCCGGCGCCTACCGGGGGCCGGCGTTGGCTGCCGTCCTCGCCTACCTGGGCGACCCGTCGCCGGCCACCTCCCTGGTGCTGGTCGCCGGGGAGCGCGGCCGCCTGTCACCCAAGCTGTCGGCGGCGGTGAAAGCAGTGGGCCGGGTGGTCGACGCTGGGGTGCCCCCGACCAGGGGGGGCCGCACTTCGTGGCTGGCCGAGCAGGTCAGGGGGGCGGCGGTGCGCCTCGACGCCGGCGCCCTGCGGGCCCTCGACGCCCACCTGGGCGAGGACCTGGGCCGCCTGAGCGGCCTGCTGGAGACCCTGGCCGCCGCCTACGGCACGGGTGCCCGCCTGGGCGAGGGTGAGCTGGCGCCCTACCTGGGCGAGGCGGGATCGGTGCCGCCCTGGGAACTGACCGACGCCATCGACGGCGGGGACACCGCCGCCGCCCTGGCCGCCCTGCGGCGCATGACGGGACCGGGGGAGCGCCACCCGCTGCAGGTCATGGCCGTGCTCCACGGCTACGTGGCCAACATGGTGCGCCTCGACGGGGCCGGGGCCGCCGACGCCGAGTCGGCCGCCGCCGCCCTCGGCCGGGACCCCAAGAAGTCGTCGTTCCCGGCCAAGAAGGCCCTGGAGCAGGGCCGGCGGCTAGGCCACGACGGGGTGGTCGCCGCCATCGGGTTGCTGGCCGAGGCCGACCTGGATCTGCGGGGGGCCAAGGGCTGGCCCGAGGAACTGGTGCTGGAGGTGCTGGTGGCCCGGCTCAGCCGGTTGTCGCCCCGCCGCCGGCGGCGTTGAGGCGGCGCATCAGGCGGCTCTTGCGCCGGGCGGCGGTGTTCTTGTGGATCACGCCCTTGGCGGCCGCCTGGTCGATGCGCTTGACCGCCAGGCGCAGAGCGTCGTCGCTCCCCCCGCCGCCTGCGGCGGTGGCCGTGCGGGTCTTGAGCTCGGAGCGCACGGCCTTGTTGCGCACCCGCCGGCGCTCGTTCTGGCGGTTGCGCTTGATCTGGCTCTTGATGTTCGCCATGAGGCTGGTCAGGTTACCAGCCCCCCCGAGGCGAGCGACGTGAGCCCGGGGGGCCGGGCGGTATCGTCGCCCCGGATGTCGGACCTCTCGCACCTGCGGTCCCTCAGCCTGCTGGCCCACATCGACCACGGGAAGTCGACGCTGGCCGACCGCATTCTCGAGCTCACCGGAGCCGTCGAGGCCCGGGACATGAAGGCCCAGTACCTCGACTCCATGGACATCGAGCGCGAGCGGGGCATCACCATCAAGGCCCAGAACGTGCGGGTGACCTGGCGGGGCCACATCCTGCACCTGGTCGACACCCCCGGACATGTCGACTTCGGCTACGAGGTGTCCCGGTCGCTGGCCGCCTGCGAGGGAGTGGTCCTGCTCGTCGACGCCGCCCAGGGCATCGAGGCCCAGACCCTCGCCAACTGCTACCTGGCCCTCGAGCACGACCTCACCATCGTCGCCGCCCTCAACAAGATCGATTTGCCGGCGGCCGACCCCGAGCGCTGCGCCACCGAGATCGAGCAGGTGCTGGGCATCCCGGCCGCCGAGATCCTGGCCATCAGCGCCAAGACCGGCCAGGGCGTGGCCGAGCTGCTCGACGCCGTGGTCGAGCGCATCCCGCCTCCCACCGGTGACCCCGACGCCCCCCTCCAGGCCCTCATCTTCGACTCCTCCTTCGACCAGTACCGGGGCGTGGTCTCCTCGGTGCGGGTCCAGCAGGGGACTCTGGCCACGGGTGCCCGCCTGCGCTTCCTGCAGGCGGAGACCACCCACGACGCCGACGAGGTGGGCGTGCGCAACCCTGCCCCGACCCCGGTCGACGCCCTGGGACCGGGCGAGGTCGGCTACCTCATCGCCGGCATCAAGGACGTGGGCGAGGCCCGCTCGGGCGAGACGGTGACCGAGGCGGCCCGCCCCGGCCCGCCCCTGGCCGGCTACCGCGACCCCAAGCCCATGGTGTTCTGCGGCCTGTACCCCGTCGACGGCGACGAGTTCGAGGGGTTGCGGGAGGCGCTGGAGAAGCTGCGCCTCAACGACGCCAGCGTGAGCTACGAACCGGAGTCGTCCTCGGCGCTGGGCTTCGGCTTCCGCTGCGGGTTCCTCGGACTGTTGCACATGGAGATCGTCCGGGAGCGCCTGGAGCGGGAGTTCGACCTCAGCCTCATCGCCACCGCCCCCTCGGTGGGCTACGTGGTCCACACCACCGGCGGCGAGACCCTGGAGGTCGACAACCCCACGTCGATGCCACCGGCCAACCAGATCGACCACATCGACGAACCCTTCCTGCGGGTCAGCGTGCTCACCCCCTCGACCTACACCGGGGCGGTCATGGAGCTGTGCCAGGAGCGGCGGGGCGAGATGGAGTCGATGACCTACCTGAGCCCGGAGCGCCTCGAGCTGCGCTACCGCCTGCCCCTGGCCGAGGTGGTGGTCGACTTCTTCGACCAGCTCAAGAGCCGGACCAAGGGCTACGCCAGCCTCGACTACGAGCCGGTGGGCTACGCCCGCTCCAACCTGGTCAAGGTCGACGTGCTGCTCAACGGCACCGAGGTCGACGCCTTCTCCACCATCGTGCACCGCGACCAGGCCTACGACTACGGCCGGCGCATGGCCGAGAAGCTGCGCCAGCTCATCCCCCGCCAGCTCTTCGACGTGCCCATCCAGGCGGCCGTGGGCGGGCGCATCATCGCCCGGGAGACGGTCAAGGCCAAACGCAAGGACGTGCTGGCCAAGTGCTACGGCGGCGACATCAGCCGCAAGCGCAAGCTGCTGGAGCGCCAGAAGGAGGGCAAGAAGCGGATGAAGAACATCGGCCGGGTCGAGGTGCCCCAGGAGGCCTTCGTGTCGGCCCTGCGCCTCGAGGAGTGACGCCGCCTACTCGAACTCCCGCTGGAACTGGGTCTGGCAGGCGTTCTCCTCCTGGACCGTCTCGGCCGCCTCCATGCACTCGACCAGGGTGTTGAACTCGTCGACGAAGAAGATGAACACCACGCTCACGATGAGGGCGCCGACGAGGGCCAGGGCGCCGGTGACCACCCCGGTGATGGCCATCCCCTTGTTGGTGGCCTCGCCCCGAGAGGCCTTGCGGATGCCGATGATGCCGAAGACCAGGGCGAGGATGGCCAGCACCAGGCCGAGGAAAGGGATTCAGAACAGGAACAGCGAGACGATGCCCACGACCAGGGCGGCGATGCCGATCCCGTTGCTCGGCCTGGTGCTGGCCATCCTCGCCCTGGTCTTCGGCATCATCGGCATCCGCAAGGCCTCTCGGGGCGAG
>DATMJI010000196.1:0-6051 GCA_035553895.1 Acidimicrobiales bacterium
ACAACGAACGGGGGGAAGGAGGGGGAGGGCGGGCCTCAGCCGCCGAACAGCTTGGCCAGGCGGGCCATCCCCTCCTCGAGGTCGTCGTCGCCGAGGGCGAAGGACAAGCGGGCGTAGCCGGGGGCGGCGAAGGCCTCGCCGGGCACGAGCGCCACCTTGGCCTCCTCGAGGATCACCTCGGCCAGCTCCAGGGTGGAGGTGACCAGGCGCCCGGCCACCAGCCGGCCGAGGAGGCCGGCGAAGGACGGGAAGGCGTAGAACGCCCCCTCGGGGCGCAGGCAGGTGACCCCGGGCAGGGCGGCGAGCAACTCGAACATGCGCCGGCGGCGCCGGTCGAAGGCCTTCCGCATGCGGACCACCTCGTCGAGGGGGCCGCCGACGGCGGCCAGGGCAGCTCGCTGGGAGACGTTGGCCACGTTGGAGGTGGTGTGGGACTGCAGGCCGGCGGCGGCGGCGGTGACGTCCGGTGGGGCGATCATCCATCCGACCCGCCACCCGGTCATGGCATAGGTCTTGGCCACACCGTTGACCACCACGCAGCGGTCGGCCAGCTCCGGTACGAGCACGGGCATGGAGGAGAACCGGTGGTCGTCGTAGGTCAGGTGCTCGTAGATCTCGTCGGTGAGCACCCAGATGCCCCGCTCGGCCGCCCAGCGGCCGATGGCCTCGACCTGCTCGGGGGCGTACACCGCCCCGCTCGGGTTGGCGGGCGACACGAAGACCAGCATCTTGGTGCGCGCGGTGGTGGCCTCCTCCAACTGGTCGACGTTCACCTTGAAGCCGCTGTCGGCCCCGGCGGGCACCACCACCGCCCGGGCCCCGCACAAGGCAATGGGCTCGGGGTAGGTGGTCCAATACGGCGAGGGCAGGAGCACTTCGTCGCCGGGGTCGAGCAGGGTGGCGAAGGCACTGGAGATGGCGTGCTTGCCCCCGTTGGTGACCAGCACCTGCGACGGCTCCACCACCAGGCCCGAGTCCCGCTCGGTCTTGGCGGCGATGGCCTCCCGTAGCTCGGGCAGGCCCGCAGCCGGGGTGTAGCGGTGGTTGCGGGGATCGTGGCAGGCAGCGGCCGCCGCCTCCACCACGTGGGGAGGGCTGGGGAAGTCGGGCTCACCGGCGGCGAAGACGATGACGTCCTCCCCAGCCGCCTTGAGGGCCTTGGCCCGGGCGTCGACGGCCAGGGTGGCGGAGGGGGTGATGGCTCCGGCCCGTTCGGAGATGCGCGACATGTCCGCCATAGTGGCACGGTGACGCCGAGCGACCTACCCGCCATCTCCATCCCCCCCGACCTGCTTCCGGGCGACGGCCGCTTCGGTTCGGGGCCCTCCAAGGTCCGCCCCGAGGCGCTGGCCGCCCTGGCCCGGGTGGGGCCGAGCTGGATGGGCACCAGCCACCGCCAGCGCCCGGTCAAGGCGGTGGTCGCCTCCGTTCGCCAGGGGGTGGCCGAGCTGCTGCGTCTCCCGCAGGGCTACGAGGTCCTGCTCGGCAACGGGGGGACGACCGCCTTCTGGGACGCCGCCGTCTTCGGCCTCATCCGAACCCGTAGCCAGCACCTCAGCTTCGGCGAGTTCTCCTCCAAGTTCGCTTCGGCCGTCGCCGCCGCCCCCCACCTGGAGGAGCCCCAGGTGATCGAGTCACCACCCGGGAGCCACCCCGACGTCCGGGCCGACGCCGCCGTCGACCTCTACGCCCTGACCCACAACGAGACGTCCACCGGCGTGGCCATGCCCCTGCACCGCCCGGCCGGGGTCGACGCCGCCGCCGGCCTGGTGGCGGTGGACGCCACCTCGGGTGCGGGTGCCATCGCCTTCGACCCCGCCGAGGTCGACGTCTACTACTTCGCCCCCCAGAAGGCCCTGGGCAGTGACGGCGGCCTGTGGCTGGCGGCCTGTTCCCCGGCGGCGCTGGAGCGCATCGAAGCGGTGGCCTCCTCGGGCCGCTGGCGCCCGGCCTTCCTCGACCTGGCCATCGCCCTCACCAACAGCCGGGCCGACCAGACCTACAACACCCCGGCGCTGGCCACCCTGTTCCTGCTCGACCACCAGCTCCAATGGATCAACGACCAGGGGGGCCTGGAGTGGGCGGCCGGGCGCTGCGCCCGCTCGTCGGCCACGGTCTACGACTGGGCCGAGGCCGGCGAGTACACCAGCCCGTTCGTGAGCGACCCCGCCATGCGCAGCCCGGCGGTGGCCACCATCGACCTCGACCCCTCGGCCGCCGACGCCGGGATCGTCTCGGCCGTGCTGCGGGCCAACGGGGTGGTCGACACCGAGGCCTACCGCAAGCTGGGGCGTAACCAGGTGCGCATCGGCACCTTCCCCGCCGTCGAGCCCGACGACGTGGCCGCCCTGTGCGCCTGCATCGATCACGTGGTCGCCGCCCTGCCCTGACCCCCCACCCCCGGAACTGGTGGTCAGAATCGCCTGGTGACGACCCGTTCTGACCACCAGAAGCGGGGACCTAACCGCCGGACGCGTCCTGGACCCGCTGGCGACCGGCGGAGACGAAGGGCATCATGGCCCGCAGCTGCTCCCCCACCTGCTCGATCTGGTGGCTGGCCCCCTGCTGGCGCAACTCGTTGAAGCGCTGGCGGCCGCCCCGGCTCTCGGCGATCCACTCCTCGGCGAAGCTGCCGTCGCGGATCTCCTCGAGGATGCGCCGCATCTCGGCCTTGGCCTCGGGGCCGACGATGCGCGGGCCCCGGGTGAGGTCGCCGTACTCGGCGGTGTCGGAGATGGAGTAGCGCATCCCGGTGATGCCCTGCTCGTACATGAGGTCGACGATCAGCTTGAGTTCGTGCAGGCACTCGAAGTAGGCCGATTCCGGCTGGTAGCCGGCCTCCACCAGCGTCTCGAAGCCGGCCTGGACCAGGGCGGTGAGCCCGCCGCAGAGCACCACCTGCTCTCCGAAGAGATCGGTCTCGGTCTCCTCGTCGAAGGTGGTCTCGAGCACGCCGGCCCGGGCCCCGCCAATGGCCTGGGCGTAGGACAGGGCCAGCTCTCGGGCCTTACCCGAGGCGTCCTGGGCCACGGCGATCAGGCAGGGCACCCCGCCGCCCGTCTCGTAGGTCCGCCGCACCAGGTGACCGGGGCCCTTGGGCGCCACCATGCCCACGTCGACGCCGGGGGGCGGAGTGATCTGGTCGAATCGGATGTTGAAGCCGTGGGCGAAGAACAGGGCGTCGCCCGGCTCCAGGTTGGCCTCGATGGACTCCTCGTAGACCCGGCGCTGCTCGGTGTCGGGCAGCAGGAGCATCACCAGGTCGGCCTCGGCCACCGCCTCGGCGACCGTGGTGACCCGCAGTCCGGCGGCCTCGGCCTTGGCCCGGGACGGCGAGCCCTCCCGCAGGCCCACCCGGACGTCCACCCCCGAGTCGGCCAGGTTGCGAGCGTGGGCATGGCCTTGAGAGCCGTAGCCGATCACCGCCACCCGCCGGCCCCGTACCAACCCGGGGTCGGCGTCTGCGTCGTAGTACACCGTCGCTGCCATGTGATCGCTCCTTCGTCTTCGTCGCTCGCTCGCCACTGCTCGTTCTGGCAGCAGGAGTGGTTGGAAATCCAGCCGATCCTGCTGCCAGATCGGAGGTTGGGGTGTCGGGGGGCCGCTACGAGGCTCGCAGGGCCCGGGGTCGGGGGCGGCGCACCAGCTTGGGCAGAGCCACCCGGCCGGTGCGCTGGAGCTCCACGATGCCATAGGGCCGGAGGAGCTCCTCGAAGTCGTCGACCTTGGCGGGGGCGCCCTCGAGCGACACGGTGAGCACGTCGGTGCCGACGGCCAGGATCCGGCCCTCGAAGATCTGGACCAGCTCGATGACCTGGCCCCGCTGCGCCGGGTCGGCCCGCACCGTGGCCAGCAGCAGCTCGCGCTCCACCGAGTCGGCCGGGTCGAGCTCGCTGATGCGCACCACGTTGATGAGCTTGTTGAGCTGCTTGGTGATCTGCTCGACCGAGGTCGCCTCCACGTCGACCACGATGGTGATGCGGCTGAAGCGCTCGTCGTCGGTGGGGGCCACGGCCAGGGAGAAGATATTGAAGCCCCGGCGGGCGAAGAGGCTGGCCACCCGGGCCAGGACCCCCGCCTTGTTCTCGACCAGGACCGACAGGATGTGGTGCTTCTGCGGCGGGGCCATCAGTGCCCGCCCTCCCCGTGGCGGCCCTCCTGGAACGGCGGGACCACGATGGCGTCGTTGGACTGCCCGGCGGGGACCATGGGATAGACCTTCTCCCGGCTGTCGGTGCGGAAGTCGACCACGACCGGGCGGTCGTCGATCTCGTTGGCCTTGTCGATGACGGGCTGGATGTCCTCAGGCGTCTCGGCCCGCAGCCCCACGCAGCCCATGGCCTCGGCCCACTTCACGTAGTCGGGCAGATCGGGCGACAGGTAGACCTCGGAGTAGCGCTCGTCGTAGAACATCTCCTGCCACTGGCGCACCATGCCCAGGTAGGCGTTGTTGAGGATGGCGATCTTGACGGGGATGCGCTCGCTGCTGGCCGTGACCAGCTCCTGGGCCGTCATCTGGAAGCAGCCGTCACCGTCGACGGCCCAGACCATGCGATCGGGCCGGCCCACCTTGGCTCCGATGGCCGCGGGCACGGCGAAGCCCATGGTCCCCAGGCCACCGGAGTTGACCCAGGTGTAGGGGTGGTTGAACTGCCAGTACTGGCTGGCCCACATCTGGTGCTGGCCCACCCCGGAGACGACGATGGTGTCGTCGGGGGTCGAGTCCCGCAGGTGCTCGAGCACCATCTGGGGCTTGAGGGCGTCGCCCTCGGCCGGTGGCTCATAGGCCAGCGGGTACTTGGCTCGCCAGCCGTCGATGCGCTCGTTCCATGCGCTGCAGTCGGCCGGCTCGACGCCTCCGGCCAGCAGGTCGCGCACGGCGGTGACCAGCTCCTCGATCACCAGGCGGCAGTCGCCCACGATGGGCACGTCGGGCCGGCGCACCTTGCCCAGCTCGGCCGGGTCGACGTCGACGTGGATGATCTTGGCCGCGGGGGCGAAGCCGTCGACCTTGCCCGTCACCCGGTCGTCGAATCGAGACCCGAGGGCAATGAGGAGGTCGGCCTGCTGCATGGAGGTGACCGCGGTGTAGTTGCCGTGCATCCCGGGCATGCCCAGGCACAGGGGGTGGTCGTCGGGAAAGGCCCCCCGGGCCATGAGGGTGGTCACCACGTGGATGCCGGTGAGCTCGGCCAGCTCCCGCAGGGCCTCGGCCGCCCGGGCCTTGAGGATGCCGCCCCCGGCGTAGATCACGGGCTGGCGGGACCCGAGCAGGAGCTGAGCCGCCTCCTTGATCTGGCGGGGGTGGCCCTTGGTGGTGGGCTTGTAGCCGGGAAGTTCGACGGTGTCCGGCCAGTACCAGTCCATGAGCTGGTTGCTCACGTCCTTGGGGACGTCGATGAGCACGGGCCCGGGACGCCCCGTGCTGGCGATGTGGAAGGCCTCCTTGACCACCTGGGGGATCTCCTGGGCCCCGGTGACCAGCCAGTTGTGCTTGGTCACCGACATGGTGATGCCGGTGGTGTCGCACTCCTGGAAGGCGTCGGAGCCGATGGAGGAGTAGGCCACCTGGCCGGTGATGACCACCATGGGGATGGAGTCCATGTAGGCATCGCACAGCGGGGTGACGATGTTGGTGGCGGCCGGGCCGCTCGTCACCATGGCCACCCCGGGGCGTCCCGTGACGTGGGCGTAGCCCTCGGCCATGTGGCCCGCACCCTGCTCGTGGCGCACCAGGATGTGGCGGATGGAGCTGTCGATGATGGGGTCGTAGACCGGCAGGATGGCGCCGCCGGGCAGGCCGAACATGACCTCCACCCCTTCCATCTCGAGGCTCTTGATGAGGGCTTGGGCTCCGGTCAGCTTCATGGTGCTCCTGGGGATCGGTGGGGCGGGAGGGGGCGAAAACGACGACGACCTCCCGGCTGGGAGGTCGTGGCGCACGCGGCGGGAGGACGGCGTGCGCTACGTGATGGCTACGAGCAGGACGAGGCGGGCGGCAGGCATCGCCCGCCAGTGTGGCAGGGCGGCTGCTGCCTCGCAACCCCCGTC
>DATMJI010000197.1:0-6571 GCA_035553895.1 Acidimicrobiales bacterium
CGGGGACGCCGGGGGCCGGCTCGCCTCCGGGTTCAGGCGCCGGTGACGAGCCAGGCCCCACCCCGGAAGCGCCACACCAGGGCGCTGGCCCGGGCGGCCATGAGCAGGCCGAGGGCGGCCCACAGCCAGCCCAGGCCGGCCCCGACGGCGGCGACGGCGACGGCGACAGGAGCGAACACGGCGGCGGCGCCGACCATGGCGGCGGCCAGGAAGCGCATGTCGCCGGCGCCGATGAGCACGCCGTCGAGCACGAAGACCACGGCATTGAGGGGCTGGAGGGCGGCCACCACCACCAGGACGGCGGCGGCGGCGGCGACCACCTCGGCGTCGGTGCTGAACAGACCGGGGAGCCAGGGGCGCAGGGCGGCGACGGCGGCGGCGAAGACCAGGCCCGCCCCGAGCCCCCACTGGAGCATGCGCCCGGCCGCCGACCGGGCCCCGTCGGCGTCGCCGGCGCCGAGCATGCGCCCGACCATGGCCTGGGCGGCGATGGCCAGGGAGTCGAGCACCAGGGCCAGGAACGACCACAGCTCGAAGGCGATCTGGTGGGCACCGAGCTCGACGGGGCCGAGGCGGGCGGCCACGGCCGTGGCCAGGGTGAGGGCCAGGCGCAGGGCGGCGGTGCGCACGAACAGGTCCCGCCCGACCACAGCCAGGCGGCGGATGGCTGCCGGATCGGGGCGGAGGCCGACTCCCAGCCGGGCGGCGTCGCCGGCTACCCAGCGCATGTAGGCCAGGGCCGTGCCAACCTGGGCCACCACGCTGGCCAGGGCCGAGGCGCCGATGCCGAAACCCAGCCCGTAGATGAGGGCCAGCTCGAGGGCCAGGTTGGCGGCCACGGCGACCACGGTGACGACCAGCGGCGTGAAGGTGTTCTGGCGGCCCCGCAGGTACCCCGTGCCGGCCAGGCCCACCAGCAGGGCCGGTACCCCGACCAGGCTGATGCGCAGGTAGACCAGGGCGTTGACGGCCACCTCGCCGGTCCCCCCCATGAGACGCACGGCCTGGGGGGCCAGGGCCAGGCCGAGGGCGGCGAGCGCGAGGCCGATGACCAGGGCCAGCCACATGCCCTGGAGCCCCTCGTGGGCGGCCCCGGCCCGGTCGCCACTGCCCAGGCGGCGGGCCACCGAGGCCGTGGTTCCGTAGGCCAGGAAGTTGAACAGCACGTAGCCGGTGAGGACCAGGGTGCCGGCCACGGCCAGGCCGCCGAGCTGGGGGGTGCCGAGGCGTCCCACCACGGCGGTGTCGGCCAGCACGTAGAGCGGTTCGGCGGCCAGCGCCCCGAGGGCGGGGACGGCCAGGCGCAGGATCTGGCGGTCGTGGGGGTGATGGAGCGGGCGGGGGCGGCGCTGGCCGCCCCGTCTCACACCAGCCGGTCGGCGAGCAGGGCGGTCACCGACCCGGTGCTGCCCGCTCCGAACCCGGCGGCGAGGACGGCGAGGTAGTCGCTGAGGGTGCCGAAGTCAGGATCGGCGGCCCAGGTGGCGGCCAGGACGGCGGCCACGGCGGCCACGGCGGCCACGGCGGCCACGGCGACGGTGGCGGCACCGGCCAGGCGCTTGACGGCGACGGTGCCGAGGCTGGCGACCCCGCTCGCCGGCGCCGCTGCTCGCCCGGCGGCGGCCAGACCCCGGGCCGGTGCCGGGGCGGCGACACCGGCCTTGAGGATCTCGAGCTCGATGGCATCCACGGCCATGACCAGCCGCGCCACCTCGTCCCACCGGTCGGTGGCTTCAAGCTGGGCGCGGACCCGGGTGAGCTTGGCCACCAGGTCGTCCTGGGCGGCGATCCCCGTCTCGGAGCGGACGAGGGCGAGCAGGTCGGCCGTACGCCCCAGCGCCTCGTCCACGTCGACGAGGCCGGCGGCCATGGTGGCCAGGGGATGGGTGACGGGCTCACCGTCAGCGGCGAAGAAGTCCCACACGTGTGTCTCGCGGTCTCCGGCCATTGCTCCGGCGGCGGCGGCCACCCGCCGGAGCGGGTGCTCGGCACCCACCCGAGGCGTCCCCTCGGCCAGGACCTCCTCCAGCTCCGCCCGGTGCTGCTCGTTGATCGGGGGCCCGTCCGTGCGGACCTTCTCGAGGATGGCCACCTGGGCGTCGTCGTCCAGGTGCAGAGCCGAGGCGACGAGCCACTCCCGGGCGCCGGCGACGGTCGCCGACAGCTGCTCCAACTTGGCGGCCACCGAGCGCACCGGGCGCACCCGCTGGAAGACGGTCAGCCCCACCCCGGCGGCCAGGCTGACCAGGACGGCGAGCAGGGGCCAGACGAGGTGGTGGCGGGTCTGGAGATCCACGGTGAGGGCGACGACCTGGCTGGCCGTGGCGGCGCGCAGCACGGCGGTCGAGGTCGAGCCCACCCCCAACCCGGCCACGGTGAAGCAGTTCTCCACCACCGGCCCCGGCAGGCGCAGGTCGCGGGGCTCGACACCGTCACAGGCGCCCAAGTCGACCGGGGCGACCACCGCCCGGTTGAGGCCGTGGGGGTCGCTGGCCCGGGCCGGCTCCCCGAACAGCGTCGGGCCGAGGACGAGCATGGCCTGGGTGTCGCCGGCACCGGCCCGGAACCGGTCGGTGAGGTCGACGTCGAGGCGGGCGGCAGTCTCCGGCGGAGGTCCGGGGCCCGGTTCACCGGCCACGGCGAGAAGCAGGGGGACGAGGAGAGCCACCGCCCCCCCTGCCGCACCGGCGAAGGCTTTCATCGAGCCGGAGGCTACCCCCGGGCCGCGAGGCGCTCGCAGCCCCTCCCCGTTCTCGCCGGCAGAACGGTGCGGAACGCGAGTCGTTCTGCAGGCGAGAAGGCATGATCGAGGCATGCAGCGACTCCCGCCCCCGTGGTCGGCCGAAGCGAGCTCCCGGCAGCGCTACGTCCCGGTGGGGGCGTTGGTCGTCATCGTCGTCGCCCTCGTCTACAGCGCCCTGCCCTTCACCTTCGCCGGTGTGGTCGAGTGCAGCGCCGCCCTGGGGGGCTCGAGGGCGGCCGAGGACACTCCGGCCGGGGCAACGGTGGGCAATGCCGACCAGGCCTGCGCCGACACCGGCGGCCGGCGCCTGGTGAACGCCGCCGTGGTGGGCGGGGCCGCCCTGGTCATCGGCCTGGCCGGAGCCTTTTTGCCCGCCGACGGAGCGCCCCCGGGCCGCTCAGGCGACCTCCTGGCGGGTGAGCCGCCGGACGGCGAGGGCGAGGGCGAGGGCGGCGGCCACCAGGGGTAACACCACGCCGGTCGCCGCCGAGACCTCGATCAGCTCCCCGGACCCGCCGGCCAGGTGGGCGAGCAGCGACCGGGTGTGGGAGCGGATGGCCAGCAGCGAGGCCGTGCCCCCGGCGCGGGCGACGAAGCCCTCCCACACCAGGATGTAGGCCAGGCCCCAGACCAGGGCCCGGCGCACCCGCAACCCCAGCCAGATGAAGACGCCGGTGTAGGCGACGGTCGCCACCGAGCACGAGGCAACCGTGGCCAGCACCAGGTCGGCTCCGGCCCCGGCGACCGCCGCCGCCAGCGCGAGGGGCACCACGACCACCGGGAGGGAGACGGCGAGGGCCGCCGCCGCCGCCGCCGCCACCAGGCGCCAGCGGGCGACGGGCCGCAGCCACAGGTAGACCAGGGTGGCGTCCTCGTGGGGCTCGCCGAGCACCGCCGAGGCGAAGACCAGGCAGGTCACGGGCACGAAGAGCGACAGGCCGAAGGCGGCGACCAGCTCGGTCGCCTCGGTGGCAGGATCCCCCCCGTCGCCGGCCCCGAGGGCCAGGCCGAGGAGCACCGACAGCAGGCCCAGGGAACCCAGGCCGAGGAGGCGGGCGCGGGTCACCTGGGAGGCGAGGAACATGCGGAACAGGGCGGTCACCGGGTGGGCGAGGGGTCCGGGCCCACCAGGTAGCGGAACACGCTCTCCAGGTCGTCGTCCAGGGGGACGAGCTCGAGCAACCGGGCGCCGGCGGTCCGGGCGGCGGGCGCCACCGCCCGCCGGAAGCCGGCCACGTCGAGGGTGTCGACCACCAGCTGGTCGCCGCCGCCCACCGCCAGGCCGACCACAGTGCCGGTCTCCAGCAGGGCGGCGCCCAGCCGTCTCGGGCGGTCGGTGCGCAGCCGCAGCCGGTGGGGACGGTTGTCCATCAGGGTCCGGATGGCGTGGAAATCGCCCTCGGCGGCCAGGCGGCCCTGGGCCATGACCAGCACCCGGGAGCCGAAGCGCTCCACCTCGTCGAGGACGTGGCTCGACACCAGCACGCCGCGGCCCTCGCTCCCCAGGCGCCGGAACAGGGCGATGAGGGTCAGGCGCTGGCGGGGATCGAGGCCGTCGAGGGGCTCGTCGAGGACCAGCAGCGGGGGATCGTGGACCAGGGCCTGGGCCACCTTCACCCGCTGGCGCATGCCTTTGGAGTACTCGGCCAGGGCCCGGGTGTCCCCGGCGTCGAGATCGACCGCGCCCAAGGCCGCCCGGGCCGCCGACCCGGGGGCGTCCAGACTGTGGAGCTCGGCCGCCAGGGTCACGAAGGCACCGGCCGTCATGGACTCGAACAGGGCCTCTTGCTGGGGGACCAGCCCGATGTGGCCGAAGAGGTCGAGGTGGCGGCGGGGCTGGCGGCCCAGCACCGAGATCCGGCCCTGGGAGGGCAGGGTCAGGCCACAGACGAGGCGGATGACGGTGGACTTGCCGGCGCCGTTGGGACCGAGCAGGGCAGTGACCCCGGGGCCGACCGAGAAGGAGACGTCGGAGACGGCCACCACGCCGCCGAACCACTTGGATACGTGGTCGAGCTCGATCACCGGGCGACCCGGAGCCGCTGGTAGCGGCCCCGCAGCAGGGCGGCGGCACCCAGGGTCCACGCCAGATTGGCCAGGACGAGCTCGACGGTGGCGACGTCCATCTCGCCCCTCTCCCCGTAGATCCGCTGCACCAGCTCGAAGGGGACGGCCCCCAGGTTGAGCAGGAAGAGGCGCTCTGAAGCCCCACCGGCCACCAGGGCCACGGTGGCCACCGATGACACCAGCAGCACGAGGATGACCCCCGCAGAGGCGACCGGGCGGCGGTCGGTGAAGCTGGCCACGGCCAGGGAGACGGCGGTGTAAGCGGCCGAGATGACCAGGCCGCCGACGATGATGCGCACCAGATCGGCGGCGAAGGCGCCGGGCGAGTCGGGACCGGCGTCGGCGAAGGTGAGTCCGACCAGCAACAGCAAGGGCGGCCCGAGGGTCACCAGGGCGAGCACCGGCACCACGGCCAGCACCTTGGCCACCAGGTAGGTATCGCGGGTCAGCGGCGAGGCCAGGTAGAGGCCGAGCATCCGGTGACGGCGGTCGGGGCAGAGCACCTCGGGGCCGACCAGGGCCACGAACAGCACGATGGCGGCGGTGATGAACCCGTAGTACCCGGCGTAGGAGGGCAGGAGGTCGCTGCCCTGGCGCAGCTGGTCGGGGAGCAGGGCGGCGATACCCACGAAGACCAGGGCGGGCACGTAGGCGATGCCCACCGAGGCCAGCGGGAGGAGCTTGGCCCAGAAGGATCGGCGCAGGCCGAGGGCCCGCAGGGCGCTGTGGCGGGCCAGGCTGCCGACGGCGCCGGCCACGCCCCGGCGGGGACCCTCGTAGCGGCGGTAGCCGCGGTCGAGGATGCGGGCGTCGCTCACCCCGGGCCCGCCGGCGCCCGCCCGGCGGCGAGGTAGACGTCCTCGAGGGTGGCGGTGCGGGGCTGCAGCCGGCGCAGCCCGATGCCCAGGTCGGCGGCGGCGTCCCGCACGGCGTCGGCACCGGCACCGGCATCACCGGCGACCACCAGGCGCAGGCCGTCGACCGTCACCTCCAGACTCTCGGACCGCAGGCGGCGGGCGAGCAGCTCGGGCTGGGTGTCGACGTCGACCACCAAACCGGTGCCGCCCGTCCGCAGCCCGTCGAGGTCACCGGCGGCCACCACCCGGCCCTGGTCGAGGATCACGGTTGCACCACAGGTCCGTTCCACCTCGTCGAGCAGGTGGGAGGAGAGGACCACGTCGACGCCGAACTCGCCGCCGATACGGCGGATGAGGGCCAGCATCTCCTCCCGCTGCACGGGGTCGAGGCCGTTGGTGGGCTCGTCGAGCAGGATCAGGGCGGGATCGTGGGCCAGGGCGGCGGCCAGCTTGACCCGCTGGCGCTGCCCGGTGGACATGGTGCCGACGGGGCGGTGGCGCTCCTCGCCCAGGCCGACGAGCCAGAGGGTATCGCTGGCCCGGGCGGTGGCCTCCCGGCGGGGGAGGCCGTGGATCTCGGCCAGGTGACGGACCAGGTCCTGGGCGGCGACGTCGGGCGCCAGGGCGTCGTGCTCGGGGGCGTAGCCGATGCGCTGGCGCACCTCGGGACCGGCCCGGCCGGGATCGAGACCGAAGACCTCGACGGATCCCGCATCGGGTGGGTGCAGGCCGAGGATGAGGCTCAACAGGGTGGTCTTGCCGGCCCCGTTGGCCCCCAGCAGACCGGTGACGCCGGCGCCGATCTCGAAGGTGGCGCCGTCGAGGGCGGCGACCTGCCCCCAACGCTTGACCAGCCCCGCCGCAGCCACCACCGCACCCACCGTCCCACGCTAGACCTGCGGCG
>DATMJI010000198.1:0-5458 GCA_035553895.1 Acidimicrobiales bacterium
GTGGTGGGGATGGGGCCGGGGCCTCGGTGGTGGGTGGTGCCGCCGCCTCCGGGTCGGCGGCTTCTCGGGCCCGGGCCACGAGGGCCCGGCCTGCCTCCACCTGGCGCTGGTAGCCGCCGAGGTCTCCTTCGGCCAGGGCCGCCTCGGCCTGGTCGAAGGCGGCCTGGGCCTGGGCCAGCAGGCCGGGCACGTCGTCATTGCCGGCCGGCGGTGCGGCCGGGGGCGTCTCGCCGCCGTCTTCATCCGGCGGTTCCTCGCCGCCGTCGGGTGGCGCCGGCTCGCCGTCGGGGCCGGGGCCCTCCTCCTCCCGGGTCTCGGGGGCATCGCCGAAGAGCTCGATGAGCGACAGCTCCAGGGTGTCCTCCACCACCACCCGGTCGCCGTAGGACACGATCACCTTGCGCAGCTCGGGGATCTGGGTGGTGTCGGAGATTACGTAGAAGGGCCGGACGTACAATAGCGACTGGTCGACGGGAACGATGACCAGGTTGCCGTACACCACCCGCGACCCCTCGCCGCTGAGCAGGGTCTGCAGCTCGGAGACCTCCTGGTCCTGTTGCATGTTGGCGCCGACGATGGCCGGGCCCTCGGGCAGGTTGTTGCGGGGCATGGTGAAGGTCTGCAGCTCCCCGTAACTGCCGGGGTCGCTCTTGGCCACCATGAACGCCGTCATCAGCCGCTGGCGGTCGTCGCCCGAGACGGGCACGAAGGGCCGCAGCATGACGAAGCTCAGCTCGTCGTCGTCGGGCAGGCGCATGAGCAGGTAGTAGGGGTCGATGCGGGCCTCTTGGGCCGGGCCCACCGGTACCCCCGTCACCGGGTCGAGGGCCTGGGTGACCTGGGCCGAGGTGCCGGCACCGGGGTCCTGGGCCACGTTCCAGCCGTCGTTGTTGTTGTAGAAGTCGTCGGCGTCTTCGATGTGGTAGCGGCCCCACATGTTGGTCTGGGTCCGGAACAGGTCTTCGGGGTAGCGGAAGTGGGCCTCGATCTCCTCGGGCACCCGGGTGCCGTCGGTGAACAGGTTGGGGAAGGCCTCCTTGTAGGCCTGGGCGATGGGATCGTCGGGATCGACCACGTAGAAGGTGACGGTGCCGTCGTAGGCGTCGATCACCGCCTTGACCGAGTTGCGCACGTAGTTGAAGTCGCGGTTGAGCCCGCTGCCCTGGGGCAGCTGGCCGGTGTCGGCCCGCTGGGCGTAGGGGAACGAGCTGGAGGTGGTGTAGGCGTCGATGACGTACTTCAGCTCGCCGTCGACGGTGACGGCGTAGGGGTCGGCGTCGAAGGACAGGAACGGCGCCAGCTCCTGGACCCGCTCTCTGATGTCGCGCTGGTAGAGGATCCTGGAGTCGCCCTGGACGCTGGAGGAGATGAGCGGGTTGATGTCGTTGAAGCGCAGGGCGAAGGCGGCCCGGCGCAGGTAGGACCCCACGCCCACCCCGTCGGCCCCGTCGTAGGTGGTGAACTGCGTCCCCTCGTTATTCTGGAAGTCGATCTCCTCGCGGGCGGTGTTGACCATCACGTAGCCGCTGAGCCCCTCGCCCACGTAGATGCCGGGTTCCTCGTCGAGGTTGAGGTTCTCGGTGCCCGTGACGGGGATGTCGGAGACCACCAGCTCGGGGCGCCCGCCGGTGGTCTTGGAGTTGGCCGGAGCGGCGACGGCACCGTAGCCGTGGGTGTAGGTCAGGTGGCGGGCCTCCCAGGAGTCCTGGGGCACCCCGGGAGTGTCGAGCTCGCGGGCCGAAATCTCGATCTGGGTGAGCTCCCCGTCGAGCTCGTAGCGGTCGACGTCGACGTCGACGATCTGGTACTGGGGGCGGACCTCCTGGAGCTGCTGGAAGGTCTGCAGGAGCAACTGGGGGTCCCAGACCCGGATGTTGCGCACCGTCTCGGCGTTGTCCTGCAGGGCCTCACCGTCGAGATCCCCGGCGTTGGCGAAGGGCGTGGTCTCCACCTCGTCGAGGCCGAGGGCGAAGCGGGTGGCCTCGATGTTGCGGGCGATGAAGGTGCGCTCACGGGCCGACTCCGCTGGCACCACCTGGAAGCGCTGGACGAAGGCGGGGTAGAGCCCGCCCACCACCACCGCGGCCAAGGCCCAGGTCCCCACCGCCAGGGCGGGCAAAATCCAGCCCCGCCGGTTGATGTTGATGATGAACAGCACGAAGGCGGCCAGGGAGATGAGGATGAGCAGGTTCAGCGCCGGGAGCTGGGCGTTGACGTCGGTGTAGGTGGCGCCGTCGACCGTGCCCCGGGTGGAGAGGGTCAGTTCGAAGCGCTGCAGCCAGTACGAGACGGCCCGCAACAGGGCCAGCAACCCGAGCAGCACCGACAGGTGGGCCTTGACCTGGGTGGTCACCCGCTGGGCGGCCCCCTGGAAGCGGATGCCGCCGTTGAGGTAGTGGGCCACGGCGGTGACGATCGTGATGATCACCAGCGAGGCGAAGCCCCAGTCGACGAGGAAGGTGAGGAACGGCAGCTGGAAGACGTAGAAGCCGGCATCGGTGCTGAACAGGGGGTCGTCGAGGCCGAAGTCGCGGGCGTTGGTGAACAGGATCCAGTCGTTCCACCGTGACGACACGCCCGCCCCGGCGATCAGGGCGAACAGGGCAGACAGCACCGTGCGCACCAGGCCGGCGCGCTCGCCCACAATCTCGTGGTAGCGCTCGACCACGTCCTCCTCGGGACCGGGCGGGCGGAAGCGGGGGGCCAGGCGGTCGGCGATGAAGAGGTTGACCCACAGCACGGCGAAGAACAGCAGGCTGAAGACGACGGCGAGCCCGACTTTGACGCTGAGCACCCCGGTGAACACCCCGGGGAAGTCGAGGGAGTCGAACCACAGGTAGTCGGTGTAGAAGCCGGCGATGCCCCGCAGCGAGGTCAACAGCACGAACAGGGCGACCCCGAGCACCGCCAGCCACACCCGGCTGCGGTTCGTCCCCGGCACCCGGCGGGGCGGCCGGGGGGCGACATCACCGGGAGCGCGCATCACCGGGAGCCTAGAGGCTGGGCCCCGGTGCCGAGATTCGCCCCGCGCTCAGGCGCCGGGCTGGCCGGCCACCGTGCAGCGGCACCCGATGTGGGCCGGCGGGTGGAGCTGGCCCGTGGGGAAGGGCTCTCCCGCCGGGATGGCGCCGGCCAGGGCGTTGTCGTCGCAGTCGGGGCACGGGCCCTCCTCGGCGTCGACGACCCAGCGCACCCGCTCGCCGCACGTCGAGAACCGTCCCCGGGTGTGGGCGGCGGCCACCAGGTGGCGGGCCAAGGGCTCGACGCGAGAGGTCTTCCACTCCCGGTAGGCGGCGGAGATGCCCTCGACCAGGGGCCACTCGTCGCCGCCGGAGCGCTCCAGGGCCCGCTGCAGGCGCTCCCGCAGGTCGCCGGCCACAGTGGCCGCCAGATCGACGGCCAGGTCGTCGACCGACGGCGCCTCGGCACCGGCCCCCGCCCCGCTGGCCGCCCCCGCCACCAGCTCGGGGCGGGCCACGGCCAGGTAGCGGGCTGTGTGCTCGCTCGGCGCAGGGAGCAGGTCGTCGAGGCTCACGCCCGAACCGGTGCGGCGGAGGGTGTCGAGGACCTCGTTCTGCTCGTCGGCCAGGGCCCGCTTCAGGGCCCGGACGAGGGTGCGCTCCGCCACCTCGATGTCGGCGTCGCGACCCTGGAGCACCACCTCGTCGTCGCCGGCCGGCCCGGCAGGGGCGGAACTGCCGGCCGCGGTGCCGGCCGGATCGGGACCGTCCCCGCCGGCCCCGGGCCCTCCCGGCTCGGGCGACGGTGCCTCGGCCACCGGGGCCGTCGCCTGCTCGGCCCGCAGCCGGGCGAAGATCTCCTCCACCTCGGCCCGGGCGTCGGCCAGAGACGACAGCCGCTCGGTCCCGACCGCCGGCTGGGGCTCGGCTCCGACCACGGGCCTGGTGGTCTCCTCGGGTCCGGCCCGCTCGTCGACGGATGGGGCCGCCTGTCGCTCCCCCTCCCCGGATGGCGCCGGTGCCTCTGGCGCCTGGCTCTGGGGGTCGGCCTCAGCCTCTGGGTCGGCCGGTTCCGGTTGTGGCTCGGGCTCGGGCTCGGGCTCGGGCTCGGGCTCGACGGCCGACTCGGGCTCCGCTGCCTCGGGCGGGGCCGGCCGCCACTGGGGCTCGGGTTCGGGCTCGACGGCCGGCTCGGGCTCGGCGAGGACCTCGAACTCGGCAGCCAGCTCGGGCTGGACGAGGGCCTCCGGCTCGGCAGCCGGCTCGGGCTCGGCGAGGGCCTCCGGCTCGGCAGCGGGCTCGGGCTCGGCGAGGGCCTCGGGCTCCGCAGCCGGCTCGGGATCGGGCTCAGCGGCAGCCTCGGCCTCGGCCTCGGGACGGGGGGCGGCCGGCTCGGACCACGGCGACGGCGAGGCCAGGGGCGCCACCGGCCCCCCGGTGCCGTTTCCGGCCCGCTCGATGCCGGCGAAGCTCACACCGGCCGGCGAGGCCAGGCCGATGTCGCGGGCTCCGGCCACCTCGGCCTCGAGTTCCTCGACCGTCATCTCCGGCTGCGACGCCGCCCGCAGGGCCGCCCGCTCGGCGGCGGCCCGGGCCTCGGACTCGGCCACGGTCAACTCCTGGGTGGCCTCGTCCAGGGTGGAGCGCACCAGCCGGTAGGCCTCGAGCAGCCGCTCCCGGCCGGCCCGCAGCTGCTCCAGGTGCTGGTGGGCCAGGCGCCGGCGCCGGGCCAGGTCCTTGAGCACCCGCTCCCGGACGGCCTGGGCCTCGGCCACCATCTCCCGGCCCTCGGCCTTGGCCTGGCTGATCAGCTCATCGGCCTCGGCCTGGGCTTCGGCCCGGATGGCGGCCGCCGCCTGCTCGGCCTCCTGGGACCGGCGAGCGAGCAGCGACTCGGCCTCTTGCTGGGCCCGGCTGCCCTCCCCGCTGGCATCGCGCACCAGGCGGGCCACCTGCTCCTCGGCCCGGGCCCGGATCTCGGCCGCCGCCTCCCGGGCGGCGTGGATGACCTGGCCGGCCTCCCGGCCGAGAGCCTGCTCGAACTCCTCGTCGCTCAGCGGGCGAGTGGCAGCCCGGGCCTCGGCCTGCGCCACCTGGGCCCGCAGCTCCTGCTCGCGCTCCCGGGCCCGGGCCGCATCGGCCGCCACCTCGTCGAGGAAGGCGCGCACCTCCTGCTGGCTGTAGCCGCGGAAGCTGACCGGGAACTCCCGGGCGGCGATCTCCTCGGCGTCGAAGGCGGTGTCGTCCACCGCGCCCAGGCTAGGAGCGGCACCGCCCGTGGTGGCGGACCCCGCCCGGCCCGGCGCCGGGCTAGAGCAGGCCGCCGGTGAGATCCCCCAGATCCTCCAGCACCCCGTCGAGCAGGTCGACCAGGGGATCGACGACGGGGTCGAGCACCCCCTCGCCAGGCCGCCCGCCCGGCACCGGTACGGGAGGCGCCGGCACCGTGACCGGAGGCGGCGGGGGGGCGGCCGGAAGGGGCACGGTCACCAGTGGGG
>DATMJI010000199.1:0-7180 GCA_035553895.1 Acidimicrobiales bacterium
CTCCGACACCCGGGCCGCCCCGCCCGAGCCCCCCGGGGGCGGCGCCTACCTGTAGCGGCACCCCGCTGGCGAGCAGAACCGCCGCCGACGGATTATGGTCGGCGAATAACAGCACTGTAACTCGTCCACAGGCGGCTGTGGATTTGTGGACAAGCACCGGGAGGCGCATCGAATCGTGGCGAGCAGCTTCGCCCACCTGCACACCCACACCGAGTTCTCCATGCTCGACGGGGCGGCCCGGGTGTCGGAGGTGGTGGCCGCCGCCGCCGCCGACGGCCAGCCGGCGCTGGGCATCACCGACCACGGCAACATGTACGGCGTCCTCGACTTCTACGCCGAGTGCCGCACCGCCGGCATCAACCCGGTGGTGGGCACCGAGGTGTACATGGCGGGGGAGAGCCGCCACGAGCGCCCCCGGCGCCGGGGGCGCCTCGACGACGGCGGGGGCGTGAGCGACGGTGGCGAGAAGCTCTACTACCACCTGACGCTGCTGGCCGAGAACGATGTCGGCTACCGCAACCTGCTCAAGCTCTCCAGCCGGGCCTACCTCGAGGGCTACTTCTACAAGCCCCGGGTCGACTGGGAGGTGCTGGGCGAGCACCACGGCGGCATCATCGCCACCACCGGCTGCCTGGGCGGGGTGGTGCTCCAGGCCCTCCTGCGAGGCGACGTCGAGGGGGCCACGGCCAAGGCGGCCCGGCTCCAGGACATCTTCGGGCGGGATTCGCTCTTCGTCGAGCTCCAGGACCACGGCCTGGCCGACCAGCGCCGCACCAACCCCGAGCTGGTCGCCATCGCCCAGCGCATCGGGGCGCCGGTGCTGGCCACCAACGACAGCCACTACACCCACCAGGACGACGCCGTGGCCCACGACGCCCTGCTGTGCGTGCAGACGGGCAGCACCATCGACGACCCCGACCGCTTCAAGTTCGAGGGTGACCAGCACTACCTGAAGTCGGCGGCGGAGATGCGCCGGCTCTTCGCCGAGGTCCCGGCGGCCTGCGACAACACGCTGTGGATCGCCGAGCGGGCCGACGTGGAGATCGAGTTCGGCAAGCCCCGCCTCCCCGCCTTCCCCCTTCCCGAGGGCTTCGCCGACGACGCCGCCTACCTGCGCCACCTGGCCTACGAGGGGGCGGCCCGGCGCTGGGGCCAGACGCTGCCGGCGGCGGCCACCGAGCGCCTCGACTACGAGCTCGGGGTCATCGCCGAGATGGGATTCTCGTCGTACTTCCTCATCGTGTGGGACCTCATCGCCTACGCCCGGCGCCGGGACATCCGCGTCGGTCCCGGCCGGGGGAGCGCGGCCGGCTGCTGCGTGGCCTACTGCCTGGGCATCACCGACCTCGACCCGCTGCGTTACGACCTGCTGTTCGAGCGCTTCTTGAATCCCGGGCGGATGCAGATGCCCGACATCGACATGGACTTCGACTCCCGCTACCGGGACGAGATGATCCGCTACGCGGCCGAGCGCTACGGGCGGGACCGGGTGGCCCAGATCGTGACCTTCTCCACCATCAAGGCCCGGGCCGCGGTGCGAGATGCCGCCCGGGTGCTCGGCTACCCCTACGCCGTGGGCGACAAGGTGGCCAAGGCCATGCCCCCACTGGTGATGGGTCGTGACACCCCGCTGTGGGCCTGCCTGAGCGAGCACGAGAAGCACACCGGCGGCTTCCGGGCGGCGGCCGAGCTGCGGGAGATGTACGAGGCCGATCCCGACGCCCGCAAGGTCATCGACGTGGCCAAGGGCCTGGAAGGGTTGCGCCGCCAGGACGGTATCCACGCCGCCGCCGTGGTCATCACCGACGAGGCCCTCACCGAGTACCTGCCGGTCCAGCGCAAGCCCGAGGCCGGCACCGATCCCGAGGACGCCCCCATCGTCACCCAGTACGAGATGCACGGGGTGGAGGCGCTCGGCCTGCTGAAGATGGACTTCCTCGGCTTGCGCAACCTCGACGTCATCAGCGACGCCGTGGTGCTGATCGCCGAGAGCCGGGGCGTCGAGCTCGACATCGACGCCATCCCGCTCGACGACGAGGAGACGCTGGCCCTGCTGCGCCGGGGCGACTCGGTCGGGGTCTTCCAGCTCGAGGGGGGGCCCATGCGCTCGCTCATGCGCAGCCTGGCGCCCACCAGCTTCGGCGACGTGGCCGCCCTGGTGGCGCTGTACCGGCCCGGGCCGATGGCGGCCAACATGCACAACGACTACGCCGACCGCAAGAACGGCCGCAAGCCCGTCACCTACCTCCACCCCGAGCTCGAGCCCCTGCTGGCCGACACCCAGGGGCTGATGATCTACCAGGAGTCGGTGATGCGGGTGGCCCAGCACTTCGCCGGCTACTCCCTTGCCGAGGCCGACAACCTGCGCAAGGCCTGCGGCAAGAAGATCCGGGCCATGATCGCCCTCGAGCGGGAGAAGTTCGTGGCCGGCTGCGAGACCAACGGCTTCGGGTCCGAGCTGGGCACGGCGCTGTTCGACATCATCGAGCCCTTCGCCGACTACGCCTTCAACAAGAGCCACTCTTACGGCTACGGGCTGGTCGCCTACCAGACGGCCTACCTCAAGGCCCACTACCCGGTGGAGTACCTGGCCGCCCTGCTCACGTCGGTCAAGGACGACCAGGACCGCTCCGCCGTCTACCTCAACGAGTGCCGGGCCATGGGCATCACCGTGCTCGTGCCCGACATCAACCAGTCGTTGTCGGCCTTCGCCGCTCGCTACGGCGACGACGGCAGCGGCTTCATCCCCTTCGGGCTGTCGGCGGTGCGCAACGTGGGCGGAGGCCTGGTGGGGCTCATCATCACCGAGCGCGACCGGGGCGGGCCCTTCGCCGACTTCTACGACTTCTGCGAGCGGGTCGACCCCCAGGTGCTGAACAAGCGCACGGTGGAGTCGCTGATCAAAGCCGGGGCCTTCGACTCGCTCGGCCATCCCCGGCGGGGGCTGCTCGTGGCCATGGACCGCATCATCGACCAGGCCCTGGCCCGGCGCCGGGAGCGCCAGCAGGGCGTGATGAGCCTCTTCGGCGACGGGTCCGCTCCCGGGAGCGACAGCACCTTCGACGAGCGGGTACCGGTACCGGAGCTCACTTTCGACAAGATGCAGCGCCTGGCCTACGAGAAGGAGATGCTCGGGCTCTACGTCAGCGACCATCCCCTCATGGGCATGGAGCACCTGCTGCGGCGGCGGACCGACGCCACCATCGCCGACTTGCGGGAAGCCTCCGAGACCGGCGAGGTGCGCACTGTCGCCGGTGTGGTCACCCACCTGGCCCGCAAGTACACCCGCAAGGGCGACCTCATGGCCATCTTCGTGCTCGAGGACCTCCAGGCGGCCATCGAGGTGATGGTCTTCCCCCGCACCATGGCCGACTACGGCTCGCTGCTGGCGGAGGACGCCGTGGTGGCGGTCAAGGGTCGCCTCGACACGCGGGAGGAGCCGGCCAAGATCATCTGCATGGAGCTGTCGCCGATCGAGCTGGGCTACGGGGCCGACCCGCCGCTGTGCCTGCGCCTGCCGCCCCGGGCCCTCGACGAGCAGGCGGTGGATGCCCTCAAGCAGCTCCTGGCCGCCCACCCCGGCGCTTCTCCCGTGCTGGTGCGGGTCGACGACCGCCAGGTGCGCCTGCCGTCGGAGTTCTCCGTCGACCAGTCGAACGGCTTGCGGGGCGAGCTCCTGGCCCGCTTCGGAGCCACCGTCATCGAGTGCTGAGCGCCCGCCGGTTTGCGCGACGGGGTGTCCACCCGCTGGACTAGAGGGGTCACGGGAGGCAGATCGAGTGATCGGGGCGAACATGGCGACCGACGTCGAGACCAAGGACTGTACGTCGCTGAGCGATGCCGAGCTGGGGGACCTGGGCGACATCTGCACCGACGGCCCGGCCCGATTCGACATCGGGATGCTGTCCAAGCAGCGGGAAGAATGGGTGCTGATCACCCTCGCCCGCCACGGTGAGGCCGTCCGGGGGTTCTCCTTTTGCACCCTGGAGCGCATCGGTGGCACCCCGAGCGTGCTCATCGGTCTGGCGTCGATCGCCCGCACCCCCGATCGCCACCAGGTGCTCAAGGCCATGATGGGCGACCAACTCCGGCGAGCGGTGCTGGCCTTCCCGGACGAAGACGTCCTGGTGGGCACCCGACTGGTGGATCCCGCCGGGTTCGCCGCCTTCAGCGCCGTCACCCGCCTCCACGACATCGTTCCCCGTCCCGACCACAAGGCGACGGGGGAGGAGCGGGCCTGGGGCCGGCGCCTGGCCAAGCGCTTCGGGGTGGACGGCGACTACCGCGACCGGCAGTTCCTGGCCGTGGGCGACGGCACGCCGCCGTGCGTGCTCGACCACGAGGCCGCCGACCCGGCGGCGACCGACGCCGCCGTGGCCGAGTTCTTCGCCGACCTCGACGTCGTCCGGGGCGACTGCCTCATCGCCTTCGGGTGGGCCATGGCGGAGGATCTCGCCGCCCTGGAGTAACGGCACCCGCCGTGGAGCTCTCCGAGGTCCGGCGGCGGCGGCGGATGGTCAGGTCCTTCGACGGGCGGCCCGTCGGGGCGGCCGTGGTCGACCGGGTGCTCGACGCCGCCCGCCGGGTCCCCTCGGCCGGCTTCAGCCAGGGACTCGACCTGGTGGTGCTGGAGGGCCGGGACCAGACCGAGCGCTACTGGGCCCAGGCCTTCCCCGAGCCCGGGGCCCGGGACGCCTTCCGTTGGCCGGGACTGTTCGCCGCCCCCGTGCTGGTGATGCTGGTGGTGCACCCCGGCGCCTACCACGAGCGCTACGCCGAAGCCGACAAGGCCGGCAGCGCGCTGGCCGACCCGGGCCGCTGGTCCGTCCCCTGGTGGTGGGTCGACGGGGGCATGGCGGCCCTGTCCGTGCTGCTGGCCGCCGTCGACGAGGGCCTCGGGGCCCTGCTCTTCAGCGTCTCCCGCCCCGAGGCGGTGCTGGCCAGCCTGGGCGTGCCCGCCGGGCACCGGGCCCTGGCCTGCGTCGCTCTCGGCCACCCCGCCCCCGATCCCCCGGGGCGCTCCGCCAGCCGGGCCCGCCGCCCCTTCGCCGACGTCGTCCACCGGGGCCACTGGTAGCCGCCCCACCTCGCCTCCTCCCGCTTTCTGGTCACTTCTGCACCCCGGCGGTCCGGCAGCGACCACAAAGCGGCCGCCGAGCCGCTGCCCAGGCGGCGACCCACGCGTCCGGCGTCAGGCGCCGGCCAGCTGGCCCTCCAGGTCGCTGGCCGTGGTGACCGGCTGGCGGCAGGTGAACGCCTGGCACACGTAGGCGTGGCCCTCCTGGCGGCCCTCCCACAGCGGGGAGGCGAAGGGCTGACCCCAGGCCAGCACGCTGCGGGGCCGGTAGCGGCGCTGCACCGCCTCCACCAGCTCAGGTACGTCGCCCACCACCGCCACCTCGGTGAGCGGCCCGGCCAGCAGGTCGACGGCGCCGAGGAGGTGGGTGAAGGCGGTGGCGTGGTTGGCCGCCGGCACGGCCAGCAGGCGCACGATGGCCTCGGCTGCATCCCGGTAGCGCGGCTCGCCGGTGAGGGCGCCCAGGCGGGCCAGGGCCACGGCGGCGGCGCTGTTGGCCGACGGGGTGGCGTTGTCGAGCACGTCCTTCTGGCGGGCTACGAGTGTCTCGGCGTCGTGGCCGGTGGTGAACAGGCCGCCGTGCTCGTCGTCCCAGAACAACTCGAGCAGGGCGTCGGCCGTGTCCCGGGCGTCACCAATCCACCGGGCCTCGCCGGTGCACTCGCCCAGGCGGGTGAAGCCGTCGACGAGGGCGGCGTGGTCCACGGCGAAGGCCCGGTGGCGGGCGCCGGTTTGCGCCTGCCAGGAGCGCAACCAGCGGCCGTCGCCGCCCCGCAGGTTGGCCACGAGGAACTCGGCGAGGGTGACGGCCGCCGAACGCCACGCCGGCGTGCCGGTGGCGGCGGCTGCCTCGGCCAGGGTGGCCAGGAACAACCCGTTCCACTCGGCGAGGACCTTGTCGTCGAGGCCCGGGCGGACCCGCCGGGCCCGGGCGCCGAGCAGGGCCCGGCGGGCCCGCTCCACGGCCGGGGGGCGGATGAGATCGCCGCGTACCGGGCGGTGCAGAATGTTCGACCCCTCGAAGTTGCCGGCGTTGGTGACGCCGTACCACTCGATGGCGGCGGCCGCCGCCTCGGTGTCGTCACCGCAGGCGGCGCGGATCTCCTCGGGCCGCCATACATAGAAGCGGCCCTCCTCGCCTTCGGAGTCGGCATCCTCGGCCGAGTAGCACCCGCCGCCGGGGGCGCCGAGATCGGCGAGCACGTAGCCGATGGTCTCGTCGAGGACCTGGCGGTAGCGGGCTTCGCCGGTCACCTGCCACGCGTGGAGGTAGGTCCGGGCCAGCAGGGCCTGGTCGTAGAGCATCTTCTCGAAGTGGGGGACCATCCAGAAGGCGTCGACAGAGTAGCGGGCGAAACCCCCGCCGAGATGGTCGTACATCCCGCCCGAGGCCATGGCGTCGAGGGACGTGGTGACCATGTCGAGCACGGCCTGCTCGCCGGTGCGGTCGTGCATCCGCAGGAGCAGCTCGTGGCTCATGGTCTGGGGGAACTTGGGAGCCCGCCCGAAGCCGCCCCAGTCGGGGTCGAACTGCGAGCGGAGGGCCTCGGTGGCGCCGGCGAGCAGCTCGGTGCCCGGCAGGTCACCGTCGCCGGCGGCCAGGGCCGACTGGCGCAGCCCCTCGGCCAGGCGCCCGGCTTGCTCCAGCACCTCCGACCGGCGCTGGCGCCAGGCGTCGTCGACGGCCCGGCACAGCTCGACGAAGCCGGGCAGGCCGGCCCGGCCGTGCTTGGGGAAGTAGGTGCCCCCGAAGAACGGCTCCCCCTCGGGGGTCAAGAACACGGTCATGGGCCAGCCGCCGTGTCCGGTCATGGCCTGGACGGCGTCCATGTAGAGGGCGTCGACGTCCGGCCGCTCCTCCCGGTCGACCTTGACGTTGACGAAGAGCTCGTTGACCACGGCGGCGGTCTCCTCGTCCTCGAAAGACTCGTGGGCCATCACGTGGCACCAGTGGCAGGCCGAATACCCGACCGACAGCAGGATCGGGCGATCGTGCTGGTGGGCGGCGGCGAAGGCCTCCTCGCCCCAGGGGTACCAGTCCACCGGGTTGGCGGCGTGCTGGCGCAGGTAGGGGCTGGCCTGGTCGGCGAGGCGGTTCACCCT
>DATMJI010000200.1:0-15304 GCA_035553895.1 Acidimicrobiales bacterium
CCCCGGGGGGGAAGGGGGGGAGCGTCATGGTGGACCCTTCCTTCCCCGCCCGGGCTCCGGACTATCTGGTGGTAAGGACACGCCGCCGCCGGCCCGGCCCGGCCCCCTCGATCTGGTGGTCAGAAAATGCCATCGCCGGCCCCTCGGGACCACCAGAAGCGGGGAGGGGCCAGCCGGGGGCTAGGACCCCGAACCTTCGCGGGGGAGGTCGACGACCGGGGCCACCTCGGCCGGTGGGGCCTGGCCGTCGCCGGCCTCACCGTCACCGCCACCGCCGTAGGCACCGTCGCCCTGGGTGGCCAGCCACGAGGCCAGGTCGTCGCCCGCGGTCTCGTCCTCGGAGGTCCAGAACTGCATGGGCTCGTAGTCCGGCGCCACCGTCTCGAACGCCCGGTAGCGGTCCATGCCCGTCCCGGCGGGGATGAGCTTGCCGATGATGATGTTCTCCTTGAGCCCGACCAGAGAGTCCGAGCGGGACTCGATGGCCGCCTCGGTGAGGACCCGGGTGGTCTCCTGGAACGACGCCGCCGACAGCCACGAGTCGGTGGCCAGCGACGCCTTGGTGATGCCCATCAGCTCCGGGCGGCCCTCGGCCGGGACCTTGCCGGCCTGGAGCAGCTCCCGGTTGGTCTCGGCGTAGACCCGCGAGTCGACGCGCTCGCCGGGCAGGAAGGGCGAGTCGCCCGGCTCCTGGACGGCCACCCGGCGGGTCATCTGGCGCACGATGAGCTCGATGTGCTTGTCGTGGATCGACACGCCCTGGTCACGGTAGACCCGCTGCACCTGGTCGACCAGGTAGGTCTGGGTCTCCCGCACGCCCTTGATGTCGAGCAGCTCCTTGGGATCGCGCGGGCCCTCGACGATGGGGTCGCCGGCGTTGAGCTCGGCGCCGTCGGTGACCTCCAGGCGGCTGGGGCTGGGCACGAGGTAGGCGTCCTCGGTGCCGTCGTCGCTGACCACGGTGACGGTGCGGCCCCGGCCCTCGTCGTCGCCGACGCGCACCACGCCCGAGACCCGGGCCAGGGTGGCCTTGCCCTTGGGGCTGCGGGCCTCGAAGAGCTCGACGACCCGGGGCAGGCCGCCGGCGATGTCGCCCGTGCCCGAGGACACGCCCCCGGTGTGGAAGGTCCGCATGGTGAGCTGGGTCCCCGGCTCACCGATGGACTGGGCGGCGATGACGCCCACCGCCTCCCCCAGCTCGATGTTGTTGCCGGTGGCCAGCGAGCGGCCGTAGCAGGCGGCGCAGATGCCCTGGGGAGCGTCGCAGGTGAGCACCGACCGGGCCCGCACCCGGTCGAGCGAGGGGTCGTCGCGCAGAGCGGCCATGTCTTCGGGGCCGACCATGGTGCCGGCGGCGAGCGTCCGGCCGCCGGACAGGGTGACGTCGTCGACCAGGACCCGGCCCTCGAGGCGGGTCTCGAGGTAGCTGCGGGTGCCGGCGGCGTCGGGCACGATGCCGTCGATCCACACCCCCCGGGCCGAGCCGCAGTCGTCCATGCGCACGATGAGCTCCTGGGCCACGTCCACCAGACGGCGGGTGAGGTACCCGGAGTCGGCCGTGCGCAGAGCGGTGTCGACGAGGCCCTTGCGGGCGCCGGGGGTGGCGATGAAGTATTCGAGCATCGTCAGGCCCTCGCGGAAGTTCGACTTGATGGGCCGGGGGATGAAGTCGCCCCGGGGGTTGGTGACCAGTCCCCGCATGCCGGCGATCTGGCGGATCTGGAGCACGTTGCCCCGGGCGCCGGAGGTCACCATCATCTCGATGGGGTTGAACACGTCGGCCTCCATGCCCTCGCGCATGGCGCCCTCCACCTCGGCGGTGGCGTTGGTCCAGATCTCCACCTCCTTCTGGCGGCGCTCGCCGTCGGTGATGATCCCCCGCTTGAACTGGGTCTCGACCTTGTCGGCTTCGGACTCGTAGCGGTCGAGGATGGTGCGCTTGCCGGCGGGCGTGCGCACGTCGTCGATGGAGAAGGTGAGCCCGGACTGGGTGGCGTAGCGGAAGGCGGTGTTCTTGATCTGGTCGGCGCAGCGGGCGACCACGGCCTTGGAGTAGTTGTCCGACAGCTGCTGGATGATGGCACCGATGTTGGTGGTGCGCTTGCCGATCACGTCGTTGACGTAGCCGAAGCCCTCGGGCAGTGCCTGGTTGAAGAACAGGCGCCCGGCCGTGGTGGGGGTGTAGACCCTGGTGCCGTTGGAGGCGGCGGCATCGACGAGGTCGGGGATGCGGACCTCGATCTCCTGGTGGAGGGTGATCTGGCCGGCCTCGTAGGCCCGCTCCACCTCGTGGAGGTGGCGGAAGACCCGGCGCTGGTCGGCCTCGGTGGGTGTGCACAGCGTCAGGTAGTACGACCCCAGCACCATGTCCTTGGTCGGCGTGATGATGGGGCGGCCGTTGGCCGGCGAGAGGATGTTGTTGGCCGACAGCATGAGGACCCGGGCCTCGGCCTGGGCCTCGGCCGACAGGGGCAGGTGCACGGCCATCTGGTCCCCGTCGAAGTCGGCGTTGAAGGCGGTGCAGACCAGCGGGTGGATCTGGATGGCCTTGCCCTCCACCAGCACCGGCTCGAAGGCCTGGATGCCCAGGCGGTGCAGGGTCGGCGCCCGGTTGAGCAGCACCGGGTGCTCCTTGATGACCTCGGCCAGCACGTCCCAGACTTGAGGGCGGCGGCGCTCGACCATGCGCTTGGCCGACTTGATGTTCTGAGCCAGCTCGGTGTCGACCAGACGCTTCATGACGAAGGGCTTGAACAGCTCGAGGGCCATGAGCTTGGGGAGCCCGCACTGGTGTAGCTGCAGCGTGGGGCCGACCACGATCACCGAGCGACCGGAGTAGTCGACCCGCTTGCCCAGCAGGTTCTGGCGGAAGCGCCCCTGCTTGCCCTTGAGCATGTCGGAGAGGGACTTGAGCGGGCGGTTGCCCGGCCCGGTGACCGGGCGGCCCCGGCGGCCGTTGTCGAAGAGGGCGTCGACCGCCTCCTGGAGCATGCGCTTCTCGTTGTTGACGATGATCTCGGGAGCACCGAGATCGAGCAGGCGCTTGAGCCGGTTGTTGCGGTTGATGACCCGGCGGTACAAGTCGTTGAGATCGGAGGTGGCGAAGCGGCCGCCGTCGAGCTGGACCATGGGGCGCAGGTCGGGCGGGATGACCGGCACCACGTCGAGGATCATGGCCCGGGGGTTGTTCACCCGCCGGCCGTGCTCGTCCCGGCGGTTGAAGGCGCTGACGATCTTCAGGCGCTTGATGGCCTTCTGCTTGCGCTGGGCCGACAGCGGGCGCTGCCCCTCAGTGGGATCGATGGCTGCCCGGAGCTTGATCTCCTCCTCGTCGAAGTCGATGCGCTCGATGAGCTGGGCCAGGACCTCGGCCCCCATACCGCCCTCGAAGAAGGCGCCGTAGCGGTCCTTGAGCTCGCGCCAGAGCATCTCGTCCTCGATGATCTTGCGCCCGTGCAGGGCCTTGAACTCGTCGAAGGCCCGCTGCACCAGATCGAGCTCGTCGTCGGCCCGCTCCCGCACGTTGGCGATGTCGCGCTCGGCCAGCTTCTGGCGAGCCCGGATGTCGGCGTCCTTGGCGCCCTCCGCCTCCAGGGCGGCCAGCTCCTCCTCGAGGGCCTTGTACTTGCGGTCGATCTCCAGCTCGCGCTGCTTGGCCACCTCCTCGAGCTCCTCGGCCAGCTCGGCCTCGAGGTTGGGCAGCTCCTCGTGGCGCTTGTCCTCGTCGACCCAGGTGACCAGGTTGGCGGCGAAGTAGATGACCTTCTCCAGCTGCTTGGCCTTGAGCTCCTCCCGGGCCTCGATGCCGGCCAGGAGATAGGCCAGCCACGACCGGGTGCCCCGCAGGTACCAGATGTGCACGACGGGGGCGGCCAGCTCGATGTGGCCCATGCGCTCGCGACGGACCTTCGACCGGGTCACCTCGACGCCGCAGCGCTCGCAGATGATGCCTTTGAAGCGCACCCGCTTGTACTTGCCGCAGTAGCACTCCCAGTCCTTGGTGGGACCGAAGATCTTCTCGCAGAACAGGCCGTCCTTCTCCGGCTTGAGGGTGCGGTAGTTGATGGTCTCGGGCTTCTTGACCTCGCCGTTGGACCACGTGCGGATCGACTCGGCCGTGGCCAGGCCGATCCGGAGCTGGTCGAAGTCGTTGACATCAAGCACCTGTGCCTCCTTTTGCTTCCGGTCCCCGCCACCGGCCGCCTCGTCCATCCAGGGAAGCGCCTTCGGCGCTCAATGTGCTCATGCGACCGGCCGAGCTCGCTCTCGCTCGACGGCCGGTCGCTCCCAGCATCCGCGTCAGATCAGCTCGCACTCAGACCCGCTCCCGGCGGCGTTCGTCTTCCTCGTCGGACCCCCGCTCGGGGCGGGACAGGTCGATGCCCAGCTCCTCGGCCGTGCGGAACACGTCCTCGTCCAGCTCCCGCATCTCGATCTCGGCCCCGGCGTCGTCGAGCACCTCGACGTTGAGGCACAGGGCCTGCATCTCCTTGATGAGGACCTTGAAGCTCTCGGGGATGCCCGGCTCGGGGATGTTCTCGCCCTTGACGATGGCCTCGTAGACCTTGACCCGGCCGAGCACGTCGTCGGACTTGATGGTCAACAGCTCCTGGAGGCAGTAGGCCGAGCCGTAGGCCTCGAGGGCCCACACCTCCATCTCCCCGAAGCGCTGGCCACCGAACTGGGCCTTCCCGCCGAGGGGCTGCTGGGTGATCATCGAGTACGGACCGGTGGAGCGGGCGTGGATCTTGTCGTCGACCAGGTGGGCCAGCTTGAGGATGTAGACGTAGCCCACGGTGATCGGGTTGTCGTAGGGCTCGCCGGTGCGCCCGTTGTAGAGGACGGTCTTGCCGTCGGGGCCGATCATGCGACCGGCGTCGCCGTAGGAGGGGTCGACGGCCTCGGGGTGCAGGGCGCCGAAGATGTCCTGGATGGTGGGATGCTTGCCCGTGGCGTCGGTCTCGTCCCAGTGGGCACCGTCGAAGACGGGCGTGGCCACCAGGGTGGACGGCGCCGTCGAGGGGCGGGTCTTGGTCTCGGTGCCGCGTACGGGCTCGTCTCCCACGTCCACCTTGCCGTCGCCCGAGAGGTCCCACCCCCAGCGGGCGGCGTAGCCCAGATGGGCCTCCAGCACCTGGCCGACGTTCATGCGCGACGGGACGCCGAGGGGGTTGAGGATGACGTCGACGGGAGTGCCGTCGGCCAGGAAGGGCATGTCCTCGACGGGCAGGATGCGGCTGATCACCCCCTTGTTGCCGTGGCGGCCGGCCAGCTTGTCGCCCACGGAGATCTTGCGCTTCTGGGCCACGTAGACCCGCACCAGCTGGTTGACCCCGGGGGGCAGCTCGTGGGCCTCGTCCCGGCTGAAGACCTTGACGTCGATGACCTTGCCCGACTCGCCGTGCGGCACCTTGAGGCTGGTGTCGCGCACCTCGCGGGCCTTCTCGCCGAAGATGGCCCGCAACAGCCGCTCCTCGGGAGTGAGCTCGGTCTCCCCCTTGGGGGTGACCTTGCCCACCAGCACGTCGCCGGGGTCGACTTCGGCCCCAACCCGGATGATCCCCCGGTCGTCGAGGTCGGCGAGAATGTCGTCGGAGAGGTTGGGGATGTCCCGGGTGATCTCCTCGGGGCCGAGCTTGGTGTCGCGGGCGTCGATCTCGTGGCTGTGGATGTGGATCGAGGTGAGGACGTCGTCGCGCACCAGGCGCTCGGACAGGATGATGGCGTCCTCGAAGTTGTAGCCCTCCCACGGCATGAAGGCGACCAGGAGGTTCTTGCCCAGGGCCAGCTCGCCGTTCTCGGTGGAGGAGCCGTCGGCCAGCACCTCGCCGGCCGCCACCCGCTCACCCTCGGCCACCCGTCCGTGCTGGTTGATGCACGTGTCCTGGTTGGACCGGCGGAACTTGCTCAGGCGGTGGACCCGGCGCCTCGGGGCGCTGCCGTTGGCGTCGTACTCCACGGTGATGTGGTCGCCGCTGACCTCGGTGACGGTACCGGCGCCCTCGGCCAGCAGGATCTCGCCGCCGTCACGGGCCGCCCGGGCCTCCATGCCGGTGCCGATGTACGGCGCCTCGGCCCGGATCAGGGGCACAGCCTGGCGTTGCATGTTGGCGCCCATGAGGGCGCGGTTGGCGTCGTCGTGCTCCAGGAAGGGGATGAGGGCGGTGGCCACCGACACGATCTGCTTGGGGGCCACGTCCATGAGCTGAACCTCGGCCGGGGGCACGCTGGAGATCTCGGTGGTGGCCCCGAAGAAGACGTCGCGCTCGAGCTGGAGCTTGAGGTCGGACAGCGACGCCGAGGTGGGGCTGCGCCGCACCAGGACCCGCTCCTCGGTGAAGTGACCGTCAGGGTCGAGGGGGGTGTTGGCCTGGGCGACGACGTACTCCTCCTCCTCGTCGGCCGCCAGGTAGACGATCTCGTCGGTGACCCGGCCGTCGACCACCTTGCGGTAGGGGGACTCGATGAAGCCGAAGGGGTTGACCCGGGCGTAGGTGGACAGGGCGCCGATGAGGCCGATGTTGGGTCCCTCGGGCGTCTCGATGGGGCACATGCGCCCGTAGTGGGAGAAGTGCACGTCGCGCACCTCGAAGCCGGCCCGCTCCCGGGAGAGCCCGCCGGGGCCGAGCGCCGAGAGCCGCCGCCGGTGGGTCAGCCCCGACAGGGGGTTGACCTGGTCCATGAACTGGGAGAGCTGGCTGGTGCCGAAGAACTCCTTGATGGCGGCCACCACCGGGCGGATGTTGATGAGCGTCTGGGGGGTGATGGCCTCGACGTCCTGGGTGGTCATGCGCTCGCGCACCACCCGCTCCATGCGGGACAGCCCGATGCGGACCTGGTTCTGGATGAGCTCACCCACCGAGCGGATGCGCCGGTTGGCGAAGTGGTCCTGGTCGTCCAGGCGGTACCCGGCCTCGCCGGCCGCCAGGTTGAGCAGGTAGGTGGTGGCGGCCAGCACCTCGACCCGGGACAGGACCGGCTGGCCCTCCTCGGGACGCTCGATGTCGGACAACCCGAAGAGGGACTCCAGCCGTTCGATCTCGGGGCCCAGCTTGCGGTTGAGCTTGTAGCGACCGACCCGGGAGAGGTCGTAGCGCTTGGGGTTGAAGAAGGCGTTCTCGAAGTAGTTGCGGGAGGCGTCGGGCGTGGGCGGCTCGCCGGGGCGGGCCCGCTTGTAGATCTCGATGAGCGCCTCCTCCTGGGTGGGGGCGACGTCGCGCTCTTTGTCCCACTGGCCCTCGAGGAAGTCGAAGTGGTGCACCAGGCGGTCGAGGAAGCCCGGTGACTGCTCGTCGTCGTAGCCGAGGGCCCGCAGGAGCACGAAGAGTCCGAGGCGGCGCTTGCGGGCCACCCGGGTGCCGGCGGTGACGTCCTTGCCCGGCTTCTGCTCCACGTCGAACTCGATCCATTCGCCCCGGTAGGGGTGGATGGTGCCGGTGACCAGCTGGTGCTTGGCCAGGTTGCGCAGGCGGAAGCGCTCCCCGGGCTGGAAGATCACCCCGGGACTGCGCACCAGTTGGGAGACGACCACCCGCTCGGTGCCGTTGATGATGAAGGTGCCCTTGTCCGTCATCATGGGGAAGTCACCCATGAACACGGTCTGCTCCTTGATCTCGCCGGTGTTGGCGTTCATGAAGCGGGCCCGCACGAAGATGGGTGCCGAGAAGGTGATGTCCTTCTCCTTGCACTCCTCCACGCTGAATTTCGGGGGCGGGCACAGGTCGTCGTCGTCCGGATCGAACTCCAGTTCGAGGCGGAGGGTACCGCTGAAGTCCTCGATGGGACTGATGTCGCGGAAGGTCTCGTTCAGTCCCGTACGCAGGAACCAGTCGAACGAGGAGCTCTGGATGGAGACGAGATCCGGAAGGCTCAGAACCTCATCGAGGTTGGCGAACGAGTACCGGTCCCGGGCAGCGGGGCGAGCAGGCAAGGACTACTCCTCAGGCGCAGACGAGCAGGGACGACGTACGCGCCAGGCTGGTCGACAAGAGACGAGAGGACCAGGGGGGCGGGCACGGCGGCCTCTTACCCTATCGCCACCGGCGCCCGAGGGCAACCGCAGTGCGGGGTCGCCAAGGAAGGGCACGCAGTGCGCTGCCGACCGGGAACGCTACGCCGGCGCCCGGTGCACGTCAATGCTTTGTGTTGCCGGCGCCCCCGGGCTGCGCCAGCGCCTACTTGACCTCGACGGTGGCACCGGCGGCCTCGAGGGCGGCCTTGGCCTTGTCGGCGTCGTCCTTGGCCACCTTCTCGAGCACCGGCTTGGGGGCACCGTCGACCAGGTCCTTGGCCTCCTTGAGACCCAGGCTGGTCAGCGAGCGCACCTCCTTGATGACCTGGATCTTCTTCTCGCCGGCGGCGACCAGGACCACGTCGAACTCGTCCTGCTCCTCCTCGGCCTCGGCGGCGGCGGCGTCGCCGCCACCGGCACCCGGGGCGGCCACCGCCACCGGGGCGGCGGCGCTCACCTCAAAGCGCTCTTCGAACGCCTTGAGCAGCTCGGACAGCTCCAGCACGGTCATGCTCGAGATCGCGTCGAGGATCTCTTCCTTGGTCGCCATCTCAGGCAGCCTCCTTGTCTTGGGTGGACTTGCTGTCGATCAGGGCCTGGAGGCCGTAGGCGAACTTGCGGGGCAGCGCGCCCATGAGCCCGGCCAGTTGCTGCATGGGGGCGGCCATGCCCCCGGCCAGGCGGGCCAGCAGCACGGCCCGGGGCGGTACGTCGGCCAGGGCCCGGGCGGCGTCGGCCGACAACGGCGAGGTGCCGAGCACCCCGCCCTTGACCACCAGGGCCGGGTTGGCCCGGGCGTAGTCCCGCAGGGCCTTGGCCACCTCCACGGCGTCGCCGGTGACGAAGGTGAGGGCAGTGGGACCCTGCAGCAGCTCCTCCACGCCGTCGAGCTCCAACTGGCGCACGGCGAAGCGCACCAGGGTGTTCTTGTAGACGTGGTACTCGCCGCCGACCCGGCGCAGGCTGCGCCGCAGCTCCGCCAGCTCGGCGACCTTGAGGCCGCGGTACTCGGTGAGGATGGTGGCGTCGGCGGCCGCCAAGCGGTCGCGGACCTCCTCCACCACCGCCACCTTCTCCGGTCTGGGGTTCTCCATGGCCACCTGTCCAAGCAACGCAGTCGGGCTCACGCCAGACGAACCCCGGGAGGACATGGAGTCCGCCTCGTCAGGCGCAGGACGTGGTCCTGCCTTGGGCACGGTGGCGCACCTGAGGTCTTCGGCGAGCAGTATCGGATGTCGCCGGCGAGTGTACCCGGCGGCGGGGGCCTCCCGCTCAGGCGGGAACGGCGCTGGCGATCTCCGGCAGGCGGGCGGGATCGATCTTGATCCCCGGGCCCATGGTGGACGAGACGCTCACCCGGCGCAGGTACCGGCCCTTGGAGGCGGCCGGCTTGGCCCGGTGCAGCTCGTCGACCAGGGCGGCGAAGTTCTCGACCAGCGCCGACGTGGTGAAGCTGGCCCGCCCGATGGGCACGTGCACGTTGGCCCCCTGGCGCTCGGTGCGGTACTCGACCCGGCCGGCCTTGAACTCCGACACCGCCTTGCCCACCTCGGTGGTGACCGTGCCCGTCTTGGGGTTGGGCATCAGCCCTCGGGGACCGAGGATGCGGCCCAGGCGGGCCACCTGGGCCATCTGGTCCGGGGTGGCGATGGCCACGTCGAAGTCGAGCATGCCCTCGCCCACCTGGGCGATGAGATCGTCGGCGCCCACCAGGTCGGCGCCCGCCTCCCGCGCCTCGGCCGCCGCCTCGCCGGTGGCGAACACGGCGACGCGCACCGCCTTGCCCGTACCCGCCGGCAACGAGACGGTGCCCCGCACCTGCTGGTCGGGCTTGCGGGGGTCGACGCCGAGCTGCACCGCCACCTCGATGGTCTCGTCGAAGCGGGCCGTGGCCAGGCTCTTGGCCAGCTCGACCGCCTCGGCCGGCCCGTGCAGCAGATCGGGGTCGAAGCGGCGGGCGGCGTCGCGGTAGCGCTTGCCGGGGGGGGTCACGACGTCACCCGGATGCCCATGGAGCGGGCCGTGCCCGCCACCTGGAGCTTGGCCGCCTCGAGGTCGTTGGCGTTGAGGTCGGGGCGCTTGATCTCGGCGATCTCGCTGATCTGGGCGTCGGTGATCACCGCCGCCTGGGTCCGGCCCGGGGTTTCCGAGCCCTTCTCGATGCCGACGGCGTCGCGGATGAGCACGGCGGTGGGCGGCGTCTTGGTGACGAAGGTGAACGAGCGGTCCTCGAAGATGGTGATCTCGACGGGCACGATGGTGCCCCGCTGGGCCTCGGTGGCGGCGTTGTAGGCCTTACAGAAGTCCATGATGGCCACGCCATGGGGACCGAGGGCGGTGCCCACGGGCGGGGCCGGGGTGGCTGCCCCTGCAGGGATCTGGATCTTGACCACGGTAGTGACCTTCTTCTTTGCCATTGCCTGCTCCGGCCTCCTACAGCTTGGCGATCTCGCTGAACTCGAGCTCGACCGGGGTCTCCCGGCCGAAGATGTTGACCAGGACCTTGACCTTGAGCTGGTCCTCGTTGATCTCGGCGATCTGGCCCGAGAAGTCGGCGAAGGGGCCCTGGCGCACGCGCACGCTGTCGCCCACCTCGTACTCCAGGCGGGGCCGCTGCTTGGCGGGCGCCACGCCCCCGACCTCGTCGGGCTCCGACAGCGCCGCCTCCACGTCTGAGCGGGACAGGGGCAGGGGCTTGCCCGCCCCACCGACGAAGCCGGTGACGCCGGGCGTGTTGCGGATGACGTCCCAGGAGCGGTCGTCGAGGAAGCACCGCAGGTACAGATAGCCCGGGTACACCTTGCGCTGGACCACGACCTTCTTGCCGCCCTTGAAGTCGATGACGTCCTCCATGGGGATGACCACCTCGAAGATGGAGTCCTCCATGCCCATGGACGAGATGCGGCTTTCGATGTTGGACTTGACCTTGTTCTCGTAGCCGGACTGGGTGTGCACCACGTACCAGCTGCCCGGCCGGTCGTAGGGGCTCTGGCGCCGGGGTGCCTCTTCGATGAGGTCCTCGGCATCCACGACGTCGGCCGGGTCGCCCTCGCCGGCGCCGTCGGGGGCGACCTCCGCGGCAGGAGCGGCCTCGCTGGCGGCGTCCGTGGCGGCCGGGCTCTCCGGCGCTCCCCCGCCGAGGATGGCCGCCGCCTCGGTGGCGCTCAGCTCGGCCGACGGCCGGTCGTGGTCCGGCGCCTCGTCGGCGGTGCCGTCGGGCGGGTGATCGTTCACCGGCTCAGCCACCGAAGAGGAAGAAGACGCCCTCGGCGAAGGCGAGATCCAAGAGGAAGATGAAGGTGGTGAGGATGATGAGGGTGACCAGCACGATCACCGAGTAGCGGACGACCTCGCTGCGGCTGGGCCACTGCACCTTGCGCAGCTCGCCCCGGACCTCGCGCAGGTAGGTGCCCGGGCTGGTGCGCTCCTTCTTCGGCGGCGGGGCGGTGCGGGTCGTCTGCTTGGGCTTGGCCCGCGCCGGCTCGCCGTCGGGGCCCAGCTCGCCCTGGCGCTGCAGCATTCGCTTCGTCTGTCGGTTCATGGCCATGTCAGTCACCGTCACGTCGGGGGGCGGATGAGGCACCGGGAAGAGCAGGGCAGGAGGGACTCGAACCCCCAACCGCCGGTTTTGGAGACCGGTGCTCTGCCAAATTGAGCTACTGCCCTCCGTGGTAGGGCAGTGTAGCCGGGAAGCTGCCGTCGCCGGCCACCCGCCAGGCGGGGCTAACCGGCGAGGGCGACGCGCCGGCCCCGGGAACGGGCGATGACCAGGGCTCCGGCGGCCCCGGCGGTGGCCACGGCCAGGCCGCCGACGTAGGCCACCCGGTGCCCGCTGAGCAGCGAGCGCAACAGGTGACGGTCGCCGGCGTCGTCGAGGGCGGCCAGCACGTCGGCCACGAAGCCAGGGCCGGGATCGAACACCTCGGACCGCAAGCTGCGCAGAGTGCGCACCAACTTGCGGTAGCGGGCCAGCTCCGCCTGGCAACGCAGGCACGTCTCCACGTGGCGGCGGCCCCGCACGTCGTCGATCACCACGCCCTCAGGCGTCGCCGACACCATCTCGGCCAGATCCTCACACCGCATGGGCGGCCACCTCCTCCCCGGGCAACGGGTAGAGCCGCTCGCGCAGCCGGGCCCGGGCCCGGTGCAGGCGAACCTTGGCCGCCGTCTCGGTGATGCCGAGCTCGGTGGCGATGGCCTCGTGAGGCAGGTCGTAGATGTCACGCAACACGATGACGGCCCGCAGCCGGGGCGCTAGCTCGGCGAGGGCGACGGTGAGCTCGTCGCGCACCGCTCCGGCGTCGGCCCGGGCCTGGGGGTCGCGCTCGGCGCAGCGGTCGGGCAGGGGGGCGTCGTCGGCCAGCTCCTCGTGGCGGTGCCGGCGCCGGCGCTCCAGGTGGCTGGCCGCGCAGTTGGCGGTGATCCGGTACATCCAGGTGGTGAAGCGGGCGTCGCCCCGGAACTTGGCGATGCCCCGGTAGGCCCGCAGGTAGGCCTCCTGGGCCACGTCCCGGGCGTCGTCCTCGTTGCCCATAAGCCGGTAGGCCAGGGTGTAGGTGTCGGCCGAGGTGAGGCGGAACAGCTCCTCGAAGGCCCGCCGGTCGCCCTGGCGGGCGGCGGCCACCAGTGGGCTGAGGATCTCGGTCATCGCCTGGTTCGACTCCGGAGCCGGCACCGGGGTTACCTCACCGCTCAGCGGGTCTCCCGGTGGGCGGTGTGGCGGCGGTCCCACCGGCAGTACTTCTTGAGCTCGATGCGTTCCCGGTCGTTCTGCTTGTTCTTCATGGTGATGTAATTGCGCCGCTTGCACACCTCGCAGGCGAGGGTCACCTTCACCCGCTTGTCGCTCGCCATGATCGTCCTCTCCTGTGCTGTTGCCTGCCTGGTAGCGGCGGCCGGACTCGAACCGGCGACCCCTCGATTATGAGCCGAGTGCTCTCACCAACTGAGCTACGCCGCCGAGCTGGACTGCGAGCCCCCTGTCAGAATCGAACTGACGACCTTTTCCTTACCATGGAAACGCTCTGCCGACTGAGCTAAGGGGGCATGACCTCCGCACCCCCCCGCCGTGCCAGCGGAGGGCGCCGGGCTCGATCATAGCCAACCCTCGGTAGCGTCCCCCTCGTGGAGGTTCGCCGGGCCCGACTGGAGGACGCCGAGGCCATACGGACCATCTACAACGCCGAGGTCACCGGCTCCACCAACACCTTCGATCTGGTACCACGGTCCCTGGCCGACCAGCAGGCGTGGCTGGCGGCCCGCTCGGGGGCCCACGCCGCTGTGGTCGCCCTCGACGGCACCGGCGAGGTCGTCGGCTTCGGCTCGCTGTCCCCCTACCGGGACCGCCCCGCCTACCGCACCACCGTGGAGGACTCGGTGTACGTGCGCCGGGACCGCCAGCGCTCGGGGGTGGGCGGCCAGGTGCTGGGCGAGCTGGTGGCGGTGGCCCGGGCCCAGGGCTTCCACTCGGTGATGGCCCGCATCGTCGGCGGCCACGAGGCCTCCATCGCCCTGCATCGCCGCCACGGCTTCACCCTGGTGGGGGTGGAGCGCGAGGTGGGGCGCAAGTTCAACCGGTGGCTCGACGTGGCCGTGATGCAGCGCCTGTTGTAGAGGACGCCCTGGCGCTCGGCGCTTCTGGCCCCGCAGGTGGTCGTGAGAACGACCACCTGCGGGGCCAGAACGAAATGGCGCCGAGCCATCGGACGTGGGCCGGGAAGGATTCGAACCTCCGTAGGCAGAGCCAGCAGGTTTACAGCCTGCTCCCGTTGGCCGCTTGGGTACCGACCCCTGGAAGGGCCACGATAGCGTCAGGGACCATGCCCAGCTTCGACGTGGTGTCCGAGATCGACGAGCAGGAGGTCCGCAACGCCGTCGACCAGGCCCAGCGCGAGGTCGCCACCCGCTACGACTTCAAGAACACCGGGTCGCAGGTCGAGCTCACCAAGGACGCCGTCCTCCTGCGCTCGAGCACCGAGGACCGCCTCGCCGCCCTGCGCCAGGTGGTGGAGGAGAAGTTCGTCCGCCGCAAGCTGTCGCTCAAGGTCCTCGACTGGCAACGGGTGGACGAGGCCGCCGGCTCCACCGTGCGCCAGCAGGCCGGGCTGCGGGCCGGGATCTCCAGCGACACGGCCCGGGACCTCAACAAGCGCATCAAGGCCATGGGCCTCAAGGGCGTCCAGTCCCAGACCCAGGGCGACGGGATCCGGGTGTCGGCCAAGAAGCGGGACGACCTTCAGCAGGTCATCGCCGGGCTGAAGGAGGCCGACGTGGACCTCCCCCTGCAGTTCAAGAACTTCCGGGACTAGCGCCGCCGGCGGACAGGGCGGCCCGCAGGGCCGGCGGGGTGAGGGGATCCAGCCAGCTGCGCACGGCGGCGGCGAGGGCGGCGTCGGCCTGCGACGTACCCGCCTGCTGGGCCTGGAAGCGGGTCCAGTCGACGGCGCCGGCCACCCGGGCGGCCTCGGCCTCGGCCAGGACCATGGCCCCGCCGCTCGGGCTCATGGCGCTGGCCCACAACAGGGCGGCCCGCGGCGCCTCGAAGGAGCCGCTGCCGGCCACCCCCGGGGCGGCCACCGTGGGGATGGGGGTCTCGGCCGCGGCGGCGTCGGCATAACGCTGGATCAGGGCGGGAGCGGCCTCGATGGCCTCGGTCAAGAACCCGTCGAGGATGGCTTTGGGGTCGACCGCCGCTCCCCCGCCGGGGTGGTACTCGGCGTGCACGTGGGGTGAGCCTCCCCGGGCGTTGCCCGAGTCGCCCACGAAGGCCACCACCTGGCCGGTGGTCACGGTGGATCCCGTGGTGATGCCTTCGGCGATCCCCGAGTTGTGGGCCAGGTACCAGAACGAGCCGTTGGGCTCGACCACGTACACCGACAGGCCCCCCAGGCCGCTGTTGGAGATGCGGACGGTGCCGTCGGTGGGCGCCCGCACCGGCGTTCCCATGGCAGCGAAGATGTCGGTGCCCATGTGCAGGCGCCACCCGGGCCCGAAGCGGGGGAACCACCAGTCGTGGGAGTAGTTGGCCGGCCCGCCGACGGGGAACCGGCCGAAGCCGATGAGGGCTGCCTCCTCGGGGCTGACGCCGTACTGGCCCAGCGGGGCCAGGGCCTCGATGAGGGCGCTGGTGTTGTTGGCCGGGGTGCGCTTGACCGAGTTCTGCAGGCGGCGCAGGCTCTCGGGGAACGGGCCGGCGTCGGGCGGCGGCTCCTCCCCGTCGCCGGGCAACTCGGGGACCGCCACGCCGGCGTCGGCGGCCGCGCCGCCCTCGCCCGGCGGGGCGGGGCCCGGCTC
>DATMJI010000201.1:0-2609 GCA_035553895.1 Acidimicrobiales bacterium
CACCACCTCGACAAGCCCCATCGGGGCTGGCGCATGGAAGGGCCGCCGGGGAACCGGCGATGGCTGGCGCCGCCGGCGGCCCTTCCATGCGCCAGCCCCGATGGGTCTTGTCGAGGTGGTGCGATCGGCACAGCCAGGCCAGGGCATCCAGCTTGGTGCGAAACGTCTTGGTCCAACCCTCGATGTGGTCGATCTCCAAAGCGGTGGAGGAGCCACAGCCGGGAACCTCGCATCGATAGCCACGGGCTTCGAGGGCGCTGCGCTGGTGGGCGGTCACCGAGCGTCCGACGTGCGCCACGGTGAAGACGTCGACCCCGTTGGTGACGACCGCCGCCCCGAAGGCGTCGCTTGCCAGCGAGCGGGCGACCGCGACCGACACCGGCCCGACCCCGGCGATCTCGCACACCTCGTCGCCCTCGGTCCAGCCACGCTTGAGGGCGTCGTGATCGATGAGCACGATCACCTTGGTGTCGGGACGGCGAGAGCGCGGCGGCCGGCGCTCCGGGCGGACGGCGCCGGGATGAGCGGGCTCGACCTCTCCCTCGAGGGGATCGCCGCCGGTGCCGTCGGTTGCCGGGCCACCGGGGCCGGCCTGACCAGGATGGGCCCCGCCAGGACCGGCACCCGCGCCATTCGGGCGGTCCCCGCCCGGCCGGCTCCCGCCAGGACCAGCCCCCGGGCCATCCGGGCGGTCGTCGCCACGGTGGGTTTCGCCAGGGCGGGCATCCTCGGCGCCGGCCGAGCGCCGGGCCATCTCCGCCAGGGCGTCAGCCCCGTAGGCCTCGCCCGGCTCATGGTTCCCGGCCCGGCGGGCGGCCTGGAAGATGGTCTCCTTCAGCGGGGCCAGGGCCGCCTCGATCTGGGCCCCCACCTCGGGGGTGTGCTTGGCGGCCAGGTTCCACGAGCCGTCGGCGCCGGTCCACGTGCGCAGTGACCGTTGCCGATGCAGTCGCTCGGCCCGCGCCGCCTCGTCCTCCGCCCGGGCCTGGACCCGGGCGCACTCCTCGCGCAATCGGCGCAGGTCACGGCGCTTGGCCAGCTCCAGGAGCCGCTTCTCGGCCGCCGGTTCGGCTCCGGCTGCTCGGGTGATGGCCTCGGCCTGTTGCTCCGACAGGTCACCTCGGGCGACCGCCTGGTCGGCCGCGGGCAGAGCGGCGAGGCGCTTGGAGCTCTCCAGCGCCGCCCGGGCTCGCCCGGTGGTGGTGCCCGACAGCTGGGCCAGGTGCTCGGCGGGGGAGCGGGCCCCTGCTCCGCCCACGAGCGGGATTCCTCGACCCGGCGAGCCAGGCGGCACTTGGCCCCGGCGGCCAGGCGCTCGATGGCGTCGAAGGACTCCCAGACGGAGGTGACCTCGGGCAGGGGAACGTCGTCGGGATCCAGGCGGACGCACACAGCGGCAAGGTCGGTCCTCACCTGGCCAATGGCCGTTGTGCCTGAGCTGTTAGCCGACATACGTTCGTATCTTAGAGCGCCAGCCAGCGTGTGTCAATGGTTTCCACCAATTTTCAGCTTCGGGCGGATGTGTCGCAAGAAAGGGACAGCAGCGGTCGCCGGGAGGGCGCCGCCAGGGAACCGGCGACACCCAAGCGTGCGGCGGTCGGCCACGTCGACTCCCGTACTTCGGGGGCGAGTGGGTCGACCACCTCGAGGCCGGGGAACCGGTGGAGTTCGGTGTCCCGGGTGACGATGCGGGTGATCACGTGCTCGCTCATCAGCACCACCGTCTGGGTGTCGTGGAGCAGGTTGCCGGCGAACACCGGACCCAACTCACCGAGGACCTGGCCGAGCACGGCTGCATGCCTGCCGGTCGGCCGCAGTACGCCGCAGGCGGGCGACGCCATGAGCGCCTCCAGGAACGACCACCCATCGAGGCTGGACCATGGGCGGCGCAGGACCCGGGATGGGTGACGACCCGGAGGAACTCCTAGACGATGCTCCAGGTGAGGGACCACGGCGTCGTGCCGGCACGCCAGCGCGGCACCAGATCTCGCCATGGCGCCTGCTCGGGCGCAGCGTCGTCGGCGGCGTAGACGAGCACGTTGGTGTCGACGACGAACACTCAGGGCCCGCCCATGGCGTCGTGCAGGGCGGTGCGGTGGGCCACGTCGACCAGGGCACCGCCGCTATCCCACCGGGTCAACGGTGGCAGCGCCGGCTGGACGGCGGCAGAGGTGTCGAGGAGGTGGCGCAGCGCCCCCTCCACCAAAGCGACATCGTGACGCCGCGGTGCCTCGCCTCCCGCCTGAGCAGGGCGGCCACCGGATCGGGGAGGCTGAGGGGCGTCTTCCCACCGTACGACGTACCGGGGGTACGGTCGTACGGCCCCCGGTGGCTCGGGTCAGCGTGCGTCGCTGGCCGGCGACGTACCGCGGCGCCGACGCAAGGCGGTCAGAAGGCGCCGTGGCCCCGGATCACCGCGTTGATGGTCTTCCACAGGATGAGGAAGTCGAGCGCCGGCGACCAGTTGTCGACGTAGTAGAGGTCGAGGCGCACGCTCTCGTCCCACGGGAGGGTGGCCCGCCCGCTCACCTGCCACAGCCCGGTGAGGCCGGGTTTGACCAGCAGGCGCCGGCGGACGTCGTCGCCGTAGGTCTCCACCTCGCTGGGCA
>DATMJI010000202.1:0-10220 GCA_035553895.1 Acidimicrobiales bacterium
GGGTGCAGTGGGGAGAGGTCGCTGATCGGGGCCATGGGTGCAGCATGGAGCCGCCGGCCGGGAGCCGGCTGGGGTCCGGCTGAGAGTTCACCGGGAAGCAGGTCCGCTGGTGGGCGCCGGGGTTCACAGCCAACTCCCAGGAAGGGCTGCCACCATGGGACCATGCCCGGGGAGCACCTGCTGCTGGTCGACGACGAGGACAACCTGCGCTCGATGCTGGAGGCGGCCCTGCGCCACAACGGGTTCGAGGTCACCTCGGCGGCCAACGGCCGCGACGCCCTGGAGCACGCCACCGCGGCCCGGCCCGACCTCATCGTGCTCGACGTGATGTTGCCCGACCTCGACGGTTTCGAAGTCTGCCGGCGGCTGCGCAGCGACGGCCATCGCACCCCGGTGCTCTTCCTCACCGCCAAGGACGCCACCGAGGACAAGGTGCGGGGCCTCACCATCGGCGGCGACGACTACCTGGTGAAGCCCTTCAGCCTGGAGGAGCTGGTGGCCCGGGCCCAGGCGGTGCTGCGCCGGGCCGGCCTGGCCCGGGCGGACGAGACGGTGGTGCGCTGCGCCGACCTGGAGATGGACGACGATGCCCACCGGGTGACCCGGGCCGGCAGAGAGATCGCCCTGTCGCCCACCGAGTACAACCTGTTGCGCCACCTGCTGATCAACCAGGGCCGGGTGCTGTCCAAGGCCCAGATCCTCGACCACGTGTGGCAGTACGACTTCGGTGGCGACGGTGGGGTGGTGGAGACCTACATCGGCTACCTCCGGCGCAAGGTCGACGACGTCGAGCCCAAGCTCATCCATACCGTGCGGGGCGTCGGCTACTCCCTGCGCATCACCTAGGCCGACCGGTGTCGCTGCGGTCCCGGGTGCTGGCCGGCATCGCCGGCATCGCAGTGGTCCTGGTGGTCGTCCTCGTCTTCATCACCCAGCGGACCGAGGCCAAGCTCATCGACCAGATCGACGCCCAGCTGGCCGGCGCGGTCGGACCCGTCCGGGGTATCGCCTTGGACCTGGCCCACGGGGGCGCTCCCGGCGGGCCCGGAGGCCCGGGGGACGAGCGGCGCCTCAGCTCCCTCTATGTCGGCTACGTCGACGGTGGGGCGGTGCGCACCCTCTTCGGTCCCACCATCGGAGGCGGCGAGCGGGCCCTGCCCGTGCTCCAGGCCGGCGACGCCCTGGCCGCCGCCCGCCGGGGCGAGGCCTTCACCGCCGACACCACCGACGCCGACCTGCGCTACCGGATGCGGGCCTACGTCGACGGCAGTGCCGGCGCCGTGGTGGTGCTCGGGCTGCCCCTCGACTCGGTCGACAATGCCCTGGCCAGCCTCATCGCCGTCGAGTCGATCGGTGCGCTGGTCATCTTCGTCACCTTGGGCCTGGTGGCGTGGTGGGTGATCCACCTCGGGGTGCGGCCCGTGAAGGCCATGTCCTCGGTGGCCTCGGCCATCGCCGGCGGCGACCTCTCCCGGCGGGTGCCCGACGCCGATCCCAGCACCGAGGCCGGCGAGCTGGGCCTCGCCCTCAACCGGATGCTGGGGCGCATCGAGTCCTCCTTCGAGGAGCAGGCCCGGGTGGAGAGCAAGCTCCGCCAGTTCGTGGCCGACGCCTCCCACGAGTTGCGCACGCCCGTGGCCACCATCCGGGGCTACGCCGAGCTCTACCGGGCCGGCGGCCTGGCCGGCGAGGCCGCCCTGGCCGACGCCATGCGCCGCACCGAGCAGGAGGCGCTGCGCATGGGGAGCCTGGTCGACGACCTGCTCCACCTGGCCCGCCTCGACCAGGGGCGGCCCCTGGCCCGCCAGCCCGTGGACCTGGCCGGCCTGGTCGACGACGCCGCCCGGGACGCCCGGGCCGTGGAACCGGGCCGGCCGGTGACGACCGAGGTGGACGGGCCCCTCACCGTGGTCGGCGACGAGTCGGGCCTGCGCCAGGTGCTGGCCAACCTGGTCGGCAACGCCCTGGTGCACACTGCGCCGGAGACCCCGGTGCACGTCGGCGCCCGGCGCCAGGGCGATCAGGCGGTGGTCGAGGTGGCCGACGAGGGAGAGGGGATGGATCCCGAGGCGGCCGCCCGCGCCTTCGAGCGCTTCTACCGGGCCGACCCGGTGCGGTCCCGGCACCGGGGGGGCAGCGGGCTCGGCCTGGCCATCGTCGAGGCCACGGTGCGGGCCCACGGCGGCACCGTCGGCCTGGCCAGCGCACCGGGGCAGGGCACGACGGTACGGGTGGAGCTTCCGCTCGGACCCGGCACCGGGGGCAGCAAAGCGGTGGACGGGCGATGAGTCCGTGCACTTCACTCGGTCATCCCTCCCGATGCCCACCCCGGCCGGCCGGCCAGCGAAGGAGCACCCCATGACCGTCGAATCGTTCCTGGCCATCGAAGCCACCGGGCTGGTCAAGTCTTTCGGGGACACGCTGGCCGTGGACGGCGTCGACCTGGCCGTGCGCCGGGGGGCGGTCTACGGCGTTCTCGGTCCCAACGGAGCCGGCAAGACGACCACCATCCGCATGCTCGCCACCCTGACCCGCCCCGACGCCGGCCAGGCCCGCGTCCTCGGCCACGACATCGTGGCCGATGCGGGCGCCGTCCGCCGGGCCGTGAGCCTCACCGGCCAGCTGGCCTCGGTGGACGAGGACCTCACCGGCAGGGAGAACCTCGTCCTGCTCGGGCGCCTGCTGGGGCTGGGGCGGGCGGCGGCCAAGCACCGGGCGGGCGAGCTCCTCGACGCCTTCGGGCTCACCGAGGCGTCCGGTCGCCTGGTCAAGCAGTACTCGGGCGGGATGCGGCGGCGCCTCGACATCGCCGCCAGCCTGGTGGTCACGCCCGAGGTCATGTTCCTCGACGAGCCGACCACCGGGTTGGACCCCCGTTCCCGCAACCAGGTCTGGGCCATCGTGCGGGCCCTGGCCGCCGAGGGGACCACGGTCCTGTTGTGCACCCAGTACCTGGAAGAGGCCGACCAGCTGGCCGAGGGCATCGCCGTCATCGACGACGGCCGGGTGATCGCCGAGGGCACCCCGAGCCAGCTCAAGGCCTCGGTGGGCTCCGGCGCCCTGCACGTGCGCCTGCTCGACGCCGCCCAGCGGCCGGAGGCCAGCGAGGTCCTGGAGCGAGCCCTGGGGCCGGTGGTCCTCGATGCCGATCCGGCAGCGCTGACGGTGCCGTGCCGGGAGGCCGACCGGGGCGCCGAGGTGCTGGCCGAATTGGGGCGCCGGGGCGTGAACATCGCCGACTTCTCCCTGGGCCAACCCAGCCTGGACGAGGTCTTCCTGGCCCTCACCGGCCACCCCGCCGAGTCGACCCCCGATCCCGGCGATGTGGTGCCCACCCTCGACGAAGGACGGTCCGCATGACCACCGCTTCCACCCCTGCCGCCTTCACGCCCGCCGACGAGGCGGCCGTGCGCCGGGCCATCGCCTCCTCGGCCCGGCCGCCGGAGCCGAGCCGGGCCTCCGCCGCCCTGTCCTTCGCCTGGCGAGGGATGCTCAAGGTCCGCCACGTCCCCGAGCAGCTGCTCGACGTGACCATCACCCCGGTGATGTTCGTGCTGATGTTCACCTACCTCTTCGGCGGGGCCATCGCCGGATCGACGGGCGCCTACCTCGACTACATCCTTCCCGGCATCTTGGTCATGACGGTCCTGTTCAACACGGTGTACTCCGGCGTCGGCCTCAACACCGACCTCACCAAGGGCGTGGTCGACCGCTTCCGCTCGCTGCCGGTGTGGCGACCGGCCCCGCTGGTGGGCTCGCTGCTCGGCGACAGCGTGCGCTACCTGGCGTCGGGCGGGGTCATCATCCTGCTCGGCGTGGCCCTCGGGTTCCGCCCCGGCGCCGGGCCCCTCGGCGCCGTGGCCGCCCTGGGTCTGGTGGTGCTCTTCGCCTTCGGCCTCTCGTGGATCTTCACCACCCTCGGGCTGCTCCTGCGCTCGCCCAGCGCGGTGATGAACGCCGGCTTCATGGCCGTGTTCCCGCTGACCTTCCTGTCCAACGTGTTCGTCGAGCCCCAGACCCTGCCCTCGGCCCTGGAGGCCTTCGTCGATGTCAACCCCATCTCGACCCTGGCCACTACCTCCCGTGGCCTCATGGCCGGCAACGCCGAGGTGGGCGACATCGTGGTAGTGCTGGCCGTGGCCGCCGCCCTGACCCTGGTCTTCGCCCCCATCACCACCCGCCTGTACCGCCGCGGCTGAGGTCCGAAGCCGGCGCCCGACCGCCAAATGTGGAGGATCGACGTGGCTGAGCCCCCTCGATCCTCCACAAATGTCTCACCGGTCGAGGTGGCGGCGCTCCTGTTCGGCCGTGGCCAGGGCCTGCTCGGCGGCGGCCAGGTCCTGCGCCGCTCGGTCCAGTGCCCGGCGGGCCTGGGAGACCTGCGCCGAGGCCTCGGCCACCGCCTGGTCGGCCGCCGCCCGGGCTGCCCTGGCGGCGCGGGCCCGGTCCTCGTTTTCGGGTGCCGGTGCCTCGGCCCGGGTGCCGGCGGGCTCGTCGGCGCCGGCCGGCTCGAAGTCGTCGGGCAGCCCCAGGCCGCCGGAGGCGACCTCGGCGGTGATCTCGGCGGCGAGGGACGCCACCACGCCGTCCCGGTGATGGGCCGGTCGCCCGGTCGCCTCCAGCACCTGGTCGACCGAGCGGGACAGGTCGGCCAGGGCCGACCGCCGGGCCGCCGTGGCCCGGCGCAGGGCGTCCCGGTCGCCGGCGGTGATGGCGGCCGCCTGGGTCCGGGCCACCTCGGCCGAGGTGGCCCGCAGGGCTGCGACCGAGGCGGGGTGCTGGGCCCGTACCTGGACGGCCAGCCAGGCCGCCAGGCTCGGGCGCCGCAGCCGGCGCACCTCCGCCGCCCCCGCCCGGTCACCCCCGGCCTTGCGCCGGCGGGCGAGGTCGTCGCGGGCGGCGACGAACTCCTCGGGCGGGAGCAGGGCCAGCTCGGCGATCTCGGCGTCGGCGCTCACCGAGGGTTCAGCCTCCCATGCCGGCGCCGCCAGCGTCGAGCGAGCCGGCGAGGAAAAGGCAACGGCCAGCCGGGCGGCCGAGGGCTACCGTCCGGGACGAGCATGCCGCCCGAAGAGTCGTTCCCGCCCCTGGTCCCCTACGGCTGGGACGAGCGCGTCGCCACGCTCTACGCCTCGGTCGCCCCCGGTCCCCACCAGCCCGGCCGGGTGGTGGGGGTGGAGCGGGGCTGGTGCACCGTGCAGTGCGCCGGCGGTCCCCGTTCGCTGGCCGCCGAGCCGCCGCCGGCCGTGGGCGACTGGGTCGCCCTCGGGCCCGTTCGGGTCGAGGCGGTCCTCGAGCGCCGCTCGGCTCTCTGCCGCCAGGACCCCGACGGGCGCCGCCGGCAGGTTCTGGCCGCCAACCTCGACGTGATCCTGGTGGTGGCCCCGGCCGACCGGCTGCATCTGGCCCGGGTGGAGCGCGAGCTCCTGGTGGCCTGGGAGAGCGGCGCCGTCCCCGTGGTGGTGGTGACCAAGACCGATCTCGTCGAGCAGCCCGGGGAGCTGGCCACCACGGTGGCCGAGCGCCTGGCCGGAGTGGAGGTGGTGAGCACCAGCGCCGTCACCGGCGAGGGTGTGGGCGACGTGGGTGCTCGCCTGCGCCCTCACCGCAGCGCTGCCCTGCTGGGACCGTCGGGGTCGGGGAAGTCCTCCCTGGCCAACACCTTGGTGGGGGAGGAGGTCCTGGCGACCGGCGACGTGCGCACCGGCGACCGGCGGGGCCGGCACACCACCACGAGCCGGCGGGTGGTGCTGGTGCCCGGTGGCGGCGTCCTGGTCGACACCCCCGGCCTGCGCTCCCTGGCCCCGTGGGGTGGCGACGGGGGGCTGGCGGCTGCCTTCGCCGACATCGACGAGCTGGGCTCGGGGTGCCGGTTCCGGGACTGCCGCCACGACCACGAACCGCAGTGCGCGGTGGTGGCCGCCGTCGCCGCAGGGGAGCTGGACGGGGCTCGCCTGCGCTCCTACCGCAAGCTCGAGCGGGAGCTGGCCTACGCCGCCCGGGCGGACGATCCCCAGGCCCGGCGGGCCGAGGAGCAACGCTGGAAGGGGATCACCAAGGCTCAACGCCGAGCACGGAGGTGGTGAGCTCGGCCAGCGACCGCACCTGCTCGGAGGTCAGGCGGTCGAAGAAGTGGCGGCGCACCCCTTCGAGGTGGCCGGGGGCGGCGGCCTCGATGGCCGCCAGGCCGGCCGGCGTCAGGGTGGCGAAGGCGCCCCGGGCGTCGGTGGGGCACTCCTCGCGGCGGACCAGCCCCCGGGCCTGCATGCGGGTCACCTGGTGGGACAGCCGGCTGCGGGACCAGGCCAGCTGCTCGGCCAGCGTGTACATCCGCAGCCGGTGCTCCTCGGCCTCGGACAGCCCGACCAGCACCTCGTAGTCGGACAGCGACAGTCCGGCGTCGACGTTGAGCTCACGCTCCAGCTCGGCCCGCAGCACCTGGTGCAGGCGCAGGAAGCCCCGCCAGGCCCGGGTCTCCTCCTCGTCCAGCCACCTGGTCGCGGCCATGGGCCGAAGGGTAGCCAGGCGGAATAGTTGATACGTCAAGGAGGTTGGGTTCTGTGACGGGCTCGCCGCCCGAACATGACAATTCGAGGAGGTTTTTATGACAACGACCACGACCAGCCACCTGATCCCCGGTCTAGCCCCCGGAACCTGGACCATCGATCCTGCCCACTCCGAAGTGTCTTTCAGCGTCCGCCACATGATGGTGAGCAAGGTCAGGGGCCGCTTCTCGGCCGTCGAGGGGGAGATCGTGATCGGCGACGGGCCGGCGGACTCCTCGGTGACGGCGGCCGTCGACGTGCGCTCCTTCGACACCGGCAACGCCGACCGGGATGCCCACATCCGCTCGGCGGACTTCCTCGACGCCGAGACCCACCCCACCATGACCTACCGGTCGAGCGCCGTGCGGCCCGATGGCGACGGCTACGTGGTGGACGGCGAGCTCACGCTGCGGGGTGTGACCCGCCCGGTGGCGCTCGCCCTGGAGGTCGGCGGGGTGACCACCGATCCCTCCGGAGACCTGCGCCTGGGGCTGTCGGCCACCACCGAGATCAACCGCCGCCACTTCGGCATCGACCTCAGCATGCCGCTCGAGTCCGGAGGCGTCGTCGTAGGTGACAAGATCAAGGTCAACCTCGACATCGCCGCCGTCCGCCCCGCCGCCTAGATCCGACCGCCGGACCACCGACCCGAGGAGCCTGCCATGCCCGCTGTCACCGCCGACACCTTGACCCTCGCCCGCATCCCCCGGCCCGACCCGGCCGCGGTGGCCGACCGCCCGGTCCGGTCGGTCACCACCGCCCCGTCGGGCTTCGAGGGGGAGGGCTTCCCAGTCCGCCGGGCCTTTGCCGGCCAGGACACCGCCACCCTCGACCCCTTCATCCACATGGACCAGATGGGCGAGGTCGACTACGCCCCGGGCGAGCCCAAGGGCACGCCCTGGCACCCCCACCGGGGCTTCGAGACCGTCACCTACATCATCGACGGCACCTTCCGCCACCAGGACTCCAACGGCGGCGGGGGGATGATCACCAACGGGGACACCCAGTGGATGACGGCGGGCCAGGGGATCCTCCACATCGAGGCCCCGCCCGAGGAGCTGGTGGTCACCGGCGGCCTCTTCCACGGCATCCAGCTGTGGGTGAACCTGCCCCGGGCCAACAAGTGGAACCCGCCCCGCTACCAGGACCTGCGTGCGGGGGAGACGGTGCTGGTCTCCTCCCACGACGGTGGGGCGCTGGTGCGCCTCATCGCCGGCGACCTGGCCGGCCACGTCGGCCCCGGTTCCACCTTCACCCCCATCACCCTGGTGCACGCCACGGTGTCACCGGGGGCGGAGTTGGTGGTGCCGTGGCGGCCGGACTTCAACGCCCTGGCCTACGTGCTCTCGGGCCAGGGGTCGGCCGGTGCGGCCCGCCGGCCTCTCGGGTCGGGCCAGCTGGCCGTGTTCGGCACCGGCGGGTCCATCACCGTGGCCGCCGACCGGGCCCAGGACAGCCACACCCCCAACCTGGAGGTGCTCCTGCTCGGCGGGTTGCCCATCGGCGAGCCCGTCGCCCACTACGGGCCGTTCGTGATGAACACCCGGGCCGAGCTCCAGCAGGCCTTCGCCGACTACCAGGCCGGGCGCCTGGGCGTGATCCCGGCGACGGCGCAGTAGGGGCCCGTCACCGGCCGGCCTCCAGCTCCCGGCGCACGGCGCCGTAGTCGTCCCAGGTGTCGACGTCGACGGGCAGGGGCCGGTCGAGCTCGACGGGGCGGACCCGGCGGGGGTCGGCCTCGAGCAGCGCCCACAGCGCCTTGTCGCCGTCGAGGGCGCACAGCTCGGGGAAGCGGGAGGCGGGCACGACCACCGGGTGGCCGGGCCGGCCCCGGTAGCTGGCCCTCGCCATGTCCTGGCGGTGGCGTTGCCAGCCGGCACCCACGGTGTCGATGACGTCGGCGCCGACCCCGGGCATGTCGCCCAGCACCACCATGGCGGCATCGCAGGCGCCGGCGGCCCCGATGCCGGCCCGGAGCGAGGAGGCACTCCCGCTGGCGTAGCCCTCGTGGTCGACCAGGTCGGCCCGCCGGGGGCGCAACGAGGCCCGGACCTCGGCGCCGGCGCCACCGAGCACCACCACCACCCGCGCCAGCGACGACGCCTCGGCACTGCGCATCACCCAGCCCAACACCGTGGTGTCGCCGAGGGCCAGGGTCTGCTTGGGCCGCCCCAACCGGCGGGACGCCCCGGCAGCCAGGACGATGCCGCAGATGCCGCTCATGGGCCGGGCGCCGCCGGGATCCCGCCCGGGGGGGCCGGCTCGGGCCCGGGGGAGATGCGCCCGCGGCCCCGGCCCAGGAAGCCGGCACCGGCCCCCCGGGAGACGGCCAGGATCTCGGTGGCGATGGACCAGGCGATCTCGCCGGGGCCCTCGGCTCCGAGGTCGAGCCCGGCCGGTCCGTGGACCCGCTCCCGGGCGCCCGGCCGGGGGTGGATCCCGTCGGCGGCCAGGGCCGCGAGGAGCTGGTCGAGGCGGGCGCGGGGGCCGAGCACGCCGAGGTAGGCGACCGGGCTGTTGAGCAGCGACCGCAAGTAGCCCTGGTCCCGCCAGAAGTCGTGGCTCATGACCACGGCGTAGGTCCGGGCATCGACCGCGACCGCCTCGGTGACCCCGGCCGGCTGGCTGTGGACGAGGCGCCGGGCCTCGGGGAAGCGCCCGGCGGCGAGCCGGCGGGGGCGGTCGTCGACCACCTCGACCCGCCACCCGAGCGACGCACCGGCGGCCACCAGGGGTTCGGCGTCGGGCCCGGCACCACACACCACCAGGCGTAGCGGCGGCGGCAGGGCCTCGACGAAGACGCGGGGCCCGGCGCCGAGGGTGGAGGTCCGCCTCGAGCCCTGGGCCAGGGCGTCGAGGCCGTGGCGGCGGGCGGCCTCGTTGGTGGCCGGGTGGCCGAGGTCGCCCTCAGTGGTGCCGCCGGGGTGGACCACCAACCGGGACCCGAGCCGGTCACCCTCGAGGACGGTCACCACGGCCACGGCCCGGTCCTGGCGCCGGGCTGCCCGCAGGGCCCGTACCCATGCCCGGTCCGGACTCACCGGCTCCACCAGCACCTCGATGACGCCGTTGCACCCGAGCCCCCAGCCCCAGGGCGCCCCGGCTTCGGCGCCGAGGTCGAAGCGGAGCATCCGGGGGCGCCCGGTGGCCAGCACCTGGCCGGCGGTGTCGATCACCTCGGCTTCCAGGCATCCCCCGGAGACGTTGCCGACCGTCTCCCCGCCGGCGCCCACCACCAGCCGGGCCCCGGGCCGGCGGTAGGTCGATCCCTGGGCGGCCACCACCGTGGCCAGGGCCAGGCCCTCGCCGTCCCCGGCGGCCACGGCGTCGAGGACCTGGTCGAGCTCGTTCACGCCCGCCCGCCACGATTCCTCCAGCTGGCAGCAGAAGTGGTCGGATTTCCCGCCACATCCGCGGCCAGAACGGCGGGATCATCGGCGGGGGGCACGGCCGGCCATGGTAGGGAGCGGACCGGGGCGGGGCGAGGCGGTCGGCTTCTCCGTCTGGGTGCGATCGTCCCCCGGACAGTGACGAACGAACGTTCGCTATCCTGGCCACCATGGCCCTGGTCCGACCGGTCGACAGCGAGGCACTGCGCCAGGTGGGGGAGTGGACCCGCCCGCTGTCCCTGGCCGGCGAGCAGCTGCTGGCTGTCCCCGACGCCCTGGCCGGCCT
>DATMJI010000203.1:0-22160 GCA_035553895.1 Acidimicrobiales bacterium
ATGCGCCGCTCGCCGTACCCGGTCACCTCGTCGAGAGGGGCACCGGCGAAGGCGGCCAGGCGCTCCACCCCCATGGTGTTGGCCCCCACCTGGGCGTCGAGGTCGCCCCGGCGCTCGGTGATGAGCGACACCGTCACGTCCTCGAGCATGAGCAGATCGCGCTCGATCCCCTCGCCCCCGGGTGCGTGACCCGCACCACCGCTCCCCTGCCGCAGGCGGTACCGGAGCACCCGCATGGCATAGTGCCGCTCGAGCGCCTCGACCGGGGTGTTCTTGGTGTTGGTCATGCCCGTGTGCACGCCGCTCATGCCCGGGCCTGCCGGGCCGCCGCCCTGGCCGCCGCCGACGGTCTCGTAGTAGACCCAGCCGTCGCCCCCGACCAGCACGTTGTTCATGGTGCCCTGCCCGGCGGCCCCGACCCGGTCCGCCAGGGCCTGGGCCAGGGCTCCCAGGCAGACGTCGGCCACCCGCTGGCTGACCTCGACGTTGCCGGCGCCGACGGCCGCCGGCGGGCGGGCCGCCACCACCGAGCCCGCGGGGGCCACCACGGTGACCGGGCGCACGGCCCCCCCGTTGGCCGGGATGGTCGGGTCCACGGCGTGGCGCAGGGCGAAGGCCACGGCGCTGACGGTGACCGCTGCCACGGCGTTGACGTTGCCGGCCACCTGGGGATCGGTCCCGGTGAAGTCGAAGGTGGCGGTGTCGCCCGCCACTGCGAAGCGCACGGCCACCCCCACCGGATGGCGCTGGTCGGCCCGGGGCCCGGAGGAGTCAAGCTGGTCGGCGAAGCTCCAGGAGCCGTCAGCCACCGCCGCCAGGGCGGCGCGCATGCGCCGCTCGCCGTACCCGGTCACCTCGTCGAGAGGGGCACCGGCGAAGGCGGCCAGGCGCTCCACCCCCATGGTGTTGGCCCCCACCTGGGCGTCGAGGTCGCCCCGGCGCTCGTCCGGGGTCCGGGAGTTGGCGCACAGCACGGCCACCACGTCGGGGCCCAGGCGCACCGGTGGCAGGCGCAGGCCCTCCTGGTAGATCTCCACCGCCTCGGGCGGGATCGACCCCGGCACCATGCCGCCCACGTCGGCGTGGTGGGCCCGGTTGGCGACCCAGCCCACCAGGCGCCCATCCACCCAGCACGGCGCTACCAGGGTGAGGTCGTTGAGGTGGGTGCCGCCGGCGAAGGGGTCGTTGAGCACCACCTGCTCCCCCGGTCCCACCCCGCGGGGCCCGAAGGCGGCGATGGCCGCCGCCACCGATGCGGGCATCGACCCCAGGTGCACGGGGATGTGCTCGGCCTGGACCAGCAACTCGCCGCCGGGGGTGAACAGGGCCGCCGAGCAGTCGGCCCGCTCCTTGATGTTGGGACTCGACGCCCCCCGCTGGAGCACCAGCCCCATCTCCTCGGCCACCCCGGTGAGCCGGGAGATCAGGATCTGCAGCGACGCCGGGTCGAGGCGGCTCACCGCTGCTCCCGGGTCAGCACCAGTGCCCCCAGGGGCCCGGGCTCGCCCCGCCAGCCCTCGGGGACCCAGATGGTGCAGTCGTCCTCGGCCACCACCGCCGGGCCGGTGACCGCCCGGCGTCCGGGCGGCGCCGGCAGGTCGGCCCCCGTCACCGGCGATGCCACCCGGGCCCGGGCCCGCAGAGCCACCACCTCCACGGCCGCCCCGGGCCGGTCGTAGCCGTTGCGGCGCCGGTGCTCGCCGGCGAAGTCGGCCACCGTGGCCACCGTCAACTCGTGGCTCTGGCCGGCGTAGCGGCAGTCGAGCGCGGTGGCGACCTCCAATTGTGGAGGATCGTGGTGGCTGAGCGACCCCGATCCTCCGGAAACGGCGGCGCGGGCAGCATCGGCCAGGGCTGCCAGGGCCTCGTCCAGCCCGCGGTGGTCGGCCAGACCGGGCCAGGAGGCCACGGCGTCGTGGGCCAGCGGTGCCCCGAGGAGGCCGACGGCCGACAGCACCCCGGCCCGGGCCGGCACGATGACCGCCGGCATGTCCAGGGCCTCGGCCAGAGCGCAGGCGTGCAGGGGGCCGGCGCCCCCGAAGGCGACGAGGGCCAGCCCCCGGGGGTCGACCCCGCGGGCCACCGACACCTGGCGCAGGGCCCGCTCCATGCCGGCGTCGACCACGGCCACCACCCCGGCGGCGTCGACGCCGGCACCGGCGAGGGCGGCCGCCGCGGCCCGGCGGTCGAGCACGCCGAGACCGGGCAGGGCGGCCCCGGCGGGGATCCGGCCGAGCACCAGGTCGGCGTCGGTCACCGTGGGCGCCGTGCCGCCCCGGCCGTAGCACGCCGGCCCCGGCACCGCCCCCGCCGACTCCGGGCCCACGACCAGGGCCCCGCCAGCATCGAGGCGGGCCAGGGACCCACCCCCGGCCCCGATGGTGTGGATGTCGAGCGACGGCAGGCGCACGGGGAAGCCGGCCACCTCCCGCTGGGCCGCAGGGGCCGGTGCCCCCCCCTGGACGAGGCAGACGTCGGTGCTGGTGCCGCCCATGTCGAAGCTGACGGCGTCGGGCCACCCGCAGGCCTGGGCCACCTCGGCCGCCGCCCCCACGCCGCCGGCCGGTCCCGACAGGACCAGGGCGGCGGGCAGCTCGGCCGCCTCGGCCGCGGGCATCAGGCCCCCGGCCGAGGTCATCACCAGCACGGTCCCGGCGGCGCCGGCCAGGCGGCGCAGGTAATCCCGGCAGGCGGGACGGAGGTAGGCGTTGAGCACGGTGGTGGAGGTCCGCTCGTACTCCCGGAACTCAGGAGCGACCTGGTGCGAGCACGTGACGTCGTCGAGCCCCCGCCGGGCCAACTCGGCCGCCACCGCCTGCTCGTGTCGGGGATCGAGGTCGGCGTGCAGCAGGCACACGGCGACCGCGGCCACGCCCGGGTCGATGGCACCGAGGGACGACAGGTCGACGGCCTCCAGCTCCTCCCCCCGGGCCCCCAGCCGCCCGACGACCTGGTAGCGCCGTCCCCGGGGGACCAGCGGCGGGGGCCGCCGGGCGGCCGGGTCGTAGAGCGACGGGCGGTGCTGGCGGGCGATCTCGACCACGTCGGCGAACCCGTGGTTGGTGACCAGGGCGACCGGCGCTCCCCGGCGCTCGAGCAGGGCGTTGGTGGCCACCGTGGTCCCGTGGGCCAAGACGCCGATCCCGGCACTCCCCGGCCGATCTGGCAGCAGGGGTGGCTGGAATTCCAACCGATCCTGCTGCCAGTTCGCCTGAGGGCCAGCGCCGCCACCGGTCACCGCCGCCAGACCCGAGCGCAGCGCCCGGGCCGGGTCGTCGGGGGTCGACGGCACCTTGGCGATGGTCCCGTCCTCGGCCACCACGTCGGTGAAGGTGCCCCCGCTGTCGGCCCCGGCCCGCATACCGCCTCGATCATTGTCGGCTGGACAGTGCCCCGCACTGTCCAGCCGACAAAGAACGAGGCGGTAGGGCTGCTCAGGGTTCGAGGAGCCAGACCTCGGTCTCGCCCAGGGCGTCCTGGAAGGAGCGGGCCAGGCGCCCGACGACCGGATCCTTGCGGTCCCAGACCACGACCGCCTCGTCGGCGTGGCGGGCCAGCCAGGCGTCACGCCGGGCCAGGGCGGCACCGGCCTGGGCCTTGGTGGCCGGGGCGCTCTGTTGGACCACCACCTCGCCCGCCGCCGCCTCCCGCAGCCGCCGGTAGCGCTGGCGGCTGACCTCGGGCCAGCGATCCTCCTGGCCGGGGAAGGCCAACACGGCCACGTAGGGCACCCCGGCCGCCGCCGCCGCCTCCGCCCCCACCTGCTCCGCTCCCAACCCCAGCCCGGTGAGCACCACCAGGTCGGGGTGCAGCTCGGCGGTGGCGGCCAGGACCTCGGTGAGCCGGCGACGCACCCCGCCGGCCACCGGGTTGTCCTCGTAGCCGCCGAGCTCGGGCGGCCGGTGCCCGGCCACCGCCACCAGGTGGCCGGCGGGGACGGCCGGCCGGTCCCCTCCCGGCATCCGGGAGGCACCGGGGACCGGGCACTCCCCGTACCCCTTCGACGCGTCAGGAGGGCCCAGATCGGCTGGTCGTCCCTCACCCGACCGGCCGGACTGGGTGGTGGCCGCCTCCACCGCCAGGCGGTCGACCAGGTCGTTCATGGTGTCCCCGGAGTGGCCCTTGACCCAGCGGAAGCTGACGTCGCCCCGATCCCGGTAGCGCTCCACCAGGGGCTCCCACAGGTCCCGGTTGGCCACCGGCTTGCGGGCCTTGTTCAGCCACCCCCGGGCCAGCCACCCTTCCCACCACCGGTCGCGGAAGCAGTTCACCACGTACGTGGAGTCGCTCACCACCACCAGCTCGCCCGGCAGCGCCCGCACCGCCTCGAGCGCAGCCTTGATCTCCATGCGCTGGTTGGTGCTGGGGTTCTCGGCCCCGCTGGCCCAGCGGCCGCCCTCCACCGCCCACGCCCACCCCCCGGGGCCGGGATTGCCGAGGCAGGCGCCGTCGGTGTAGGCCCACGTCGGCATGGCCGGGCACGCTACCGGTCGAGATGCGAGCGAACCGGGCCGCCGGCTGACAGCATGGGAGCATGATCTTCGACGGGTTCGTCCAGCAGGTCCCCGACATCGACCCGGCCGAGACCGAGGAGTGGGTCGACAGCCTCGATGCCGTCGTCGACGCCCAGGGCAAGAACCGGGCCCGGTTCCTCGTATCGAAGCTGCTGGAGCGGGCGCGGGCCCTCCAGGTCGGGTTCCCGGCCACGGTCTCCACGCCCTACATCAACACCATCCCCCCCGAGCTCCAGGCCTGGTTCCCCGGCGACGAGCACCTGGAGCGACGCATCCGGGCCTTCATCCGCTGGAACGCCGCCGCCATGGTGCTGCGGGCCAACACCACCGCCGAGGGCATCGGCGGCCACCTGGCCACCTTCGCCTCCTCGGCCGCCCTGTACGAGGTGGGCTTCAACCACTTCTTCCGGGGCAAGGACGGCGGGCTGGCGGGCGACCAGGTCTACTTCCAGGGACATGCCGCTCCCGGCTTCTACGCCCGGGCCTACCTCGAGGGTCGCCTCGACGAGACCCACCTCGACAACTTCCGCCAGGAGGTGGGCGGGGGCGGCCTCTCCAGCTACCCCCACCCCCGGCTCATGCCCGACTTCTGGGAGTTCCCCACCGTCTCCATGGGCATCGGCCCCATCAACGCCATCTACCAGGCCCGTTTCAACCGCTACCTGCGCAACCGGGAGATCGCCGACACCAGCGCCTCCAGGGTGTGGTGCTTCGTGGGAGACGGTGAGTGCGACGAGCCCGAGACCCTCGGGGCGCTGTCCATCGCCGCCCGCGAGCAGCTCGACAACCTCATCTTCGTGGTCAACTGCAACCTCCAGCGCCTCGACGGCCCGGTACGGGGCAACGGCAAGATCATCCAGGAGCTGGAGGCGGTGTTCCGGGGGGCGGGCTGGAACGTCATCAAGGTGATCTGGGGCAGCCGTTGGGACGAGCTGTTGGCGCGCGACACCGACGGGGTGCTGCTCAACAAGATGAACACCACCGTCGACGGCCAGTTCCAGAAGTACTCGGTGGAGTCGGGCGCCTACATCCGCGAGCACTTCTTCGGGCCCGATCCCCGGCTGCGACGCCTGGTCGACCACCTGAGCGACGACGAGTTGCGCAACCTCCCCCGGGGCGGCCACGACTACCACAAGCTCTATGCCGCCTACAAGGCCGCCACCGAGAACCAGGGTGCTCCCACCGTCATCCTGGCCAAGACCATCAAGGGCTGGACCCTCGGCCCCGATGTCGAGGGTCGCAACTCGACGCACCAGATCAAGAAGATGCTGGGCCCGGCCATCAGCACCTTCCGCGACCGCCTCCACCTCCAGGAGGAGATCCCCGACGAGGCCATCGAAAGCGGCCAGCCGCCCTACTACCGGCCGCCGCCCGGCTCGCCCGAGCACGACTACATGACCGAGCGGCGCCAGGCTCTGGACGGCTCGCTGCCCAAGCGGGTGGTGCGCCGGTCGCGTACCCACGACGTGCCCGCCGACAGCGTCTTCGCCGAGTTCCGCCAGGGCTCGGGCACCCAGGCGGCGTCGACGACCATGGTCTTTGCCCGGCTGCTGCGCAACCTGGTGCGCGACGAGCAGGTGGGCAAGCGGGTGGTGCCCATCATCCCCGACGAAGCCCGCACCTTCGGCCTCGATTCGCTGTTCCGCGAGATCGGCATCTACGCCGCCCACGGCCAGCAGTACGAGCCGGTCGACGCCGACCTGCTCCTGTCCTACCGCGAATCGGTCTCCGGCCAGATCCTCGAGGAGGGCATCACCGAGGCCGGCTCCATGGCCAGCCTGACCGCCGCCGGCACTGCCTACGCCACCCACGGCGTGACCATGCTGCCCTTCTACATCTTCTACTCCATGTTCGGGTTTCAGCGCACCGGCGACCTGATCTGGGCCTTTGCCGATCAGCGGGGCAAGGGCTTCTTGCTGGGCGCCACCGCCGGGCGCACCACCCTGCATGGGGAGGGCCTCCAACACCAGGACGGCCACAGCCCCCTGCTGTTCTCGGCCGTGCCCAACTGCGCCGTCTACGACCCGGCCTTCGCCTACGAACTGGCCGTCATCATCGCCGACGGCTGCCGGCGCATGTACGGCGAGAACGAGGACCTCTTCTACTACCTCACCCTCTACAACGAGAACTACCCGATGCCGGAGATGCCCGAGGGAGCCGAAGCCGGCATCCTGCGGGGCCTGTACCGCTTCATCGGGGCGCCCAGCGAGCCGTCGCTGCGGGCCACCATCTTGTTCTCGGGCACGGGCTGCCTGGCCGCCCGGGAGGCGCGCCACGAGCTGGCCGAGCACTACGACGTGGGCGCCGAGCTGTGGTCGGCCACCTCCTACAAGTCCCTGCGGGAGGAGGCCCTTGCCACCGAGCGCTGGAACCGCCTGCACCCCTCGCAATCCCCCCGGACCCCGTGGGTTACCGAGACCCTCTCCGAGGCGGAGGGGCCCTACGTGGCGGTGAGCGACCACATCAAGGCCGTCCCCGACCAGATCGGCCGCTGGGTGCCCGGCACCTTCGCCCCCCTCGGGACCGACGGCTTCGGCCGCAGCGACACCCGCCAGGCGCTGCGCCGCCACTTCGAGACCGACGCCGCCCACGTGGTGGTGGCGACGCTGGCGGCACTGGCCAGCGAGGGCCAGGTCAAGGAGTCGGCGGTGACCGACGCCATGGAGCGCTACGGCATCGACGCCGAAGCGGTCGACCCGCGCTTGGCCTGAGGGCGCATCGGCCTCCCTCCCTCTTCTGGCCCCAGCCGAGCGCCAGGATCGATGGTCGCCTGGGGCCAGAACGGTGGTCATCGGGTACGCAGGGGCGGCAGGCGGGCTACTTTTCCCCACCATGGCCCCTGCGCCCGCCGACTTCTTCATTACCGGGGACCCGGAGGCCGACGGGCTCCTGGGGCGGGACCCGCTGGCCCTGGTGTTGGGCATGATGCTCGACCAGCAGGTGCCCATGGAGTGGGCCTTCGCCTCTCCGGCCAAGCTCGCCTCCCGCCTCGGAGGCAGCCTCGACGCTGGCGCCATCGCCGCCATGGACCCTGACGAGCTGGCCGCCGCCTTCAAGGAGAAGCCGGCCCTGCACCGCTACCCCGGCTCCATGGCCCGCCGGGCCCAGGAGCTGTGCCGCCACCTGGTCGAGGTCTACGGCGGGCGAGCCGAGGCGCTGTGGGAGGGTGCCGCCACCGGCGCCGAGCTGCTCGAGCGCCTCACCGCCCTGCCCGGCTTCGGTCCCGAGAAGGCCAGGATCTTCCTGGCCGTCCTGGCCAAGCGCCGGGGGGTGCGCCCGTCCGGGTGGGAGGAGGCGGCGGCCCCGTTCTCCGACGAATGCCGCCGCTCGGTGGCCGACGTCACCGACCCCCAGAGCCTGCTCGAGGTCCGGGCCTTCAAGCAGGCCCGCAAGGCCGCCGGGAAGGGCAAGGCCGACTGAGACGTCACCGCCGCCTCCTGACGATCAGGATGCGGCCGGCAGCTCCCCGGTGCCGGCCATGGCCGAAGGCGGTGCCCGGCCCCGAAGGGCACCTGCCGGCGACGGCCTAGGGCCGGGTGGCCGGGCGGCCCGCCTGGCGCTCCAGCCACCCGAGGAGCACGGCGATGGCCCGGGGGTCGTGGCGCAGACCGTGGCCGGCACCGTTGATGATCCGTAGCTCGGCGCTGCCATGGCAATCGGCCAGGGCCCGGGCGTCGAGCGCAGGCACCAGATCGTCCTCGGAGCCCTGGATCAACAGCAGGGGACGGGGGGCGAGCTGCGCCGCCCGGGCCAGCGGGCGTAGCTCCTTGAGCTCGCGGGTCCACTCGTCCATCCGGGCCGGGAAGTCTCGCCGGCGGACCACGCCGATGGCCCGGCTGTGCTCGAGGAACCGGCGGGGGTGGGCGGCCCAGTCGTCGAAGTCGGCCCGGGCCGAGAGGGCGGCCACGCCGCCGACCCGGGTGTCCTCAGCAGCCTCGCAGATGGCGAGGGAGCCTCCGGTACTGGCGCCGGCCAGCCACACCCCACCCACCTCGCCGGTGGCCAGCAGGTGGTCGACGGCCGAGCGCACGTCGGTGAGCCACCCACCGAGGGAGAAGTCTCCACCGGAGCCGCCGGTCCCCCGGAAGTTGAAGCTCAAGACGGTCCAGCCGGCGGCCGCCGCCAGGCGATCGGCCAGTTCGGGATAGGTCCGGCCCGAGGCGGCACCGCCCAGGGCGCCGGTGGGAAAGCCGTGACAGAGCACCAGTCCCGGCCGCCCGGAAGCAGCTGCCCCCGGAGAGGGGTGGGCCAGGTGGGCGTGGAGCTCCAGATCCCCGGAGCGCACGATGTCACCCACCGCGGCCAACGCTACCCGCCCGAGCCGCCTGCGGCCGGGAACGCCGACGGGGGGAGCACCGCAGCGCTCCCCCCGCCAACTCGATGATGCCGATTGTTCCCGGTCAGGCGTTTGGGTACCAGGGGGACCACATCCTGGCCGCACGGTCCGGGGGTGGTTGGCGAGGACTCGCCAGGTGGTCCGGCTGCCGCTCTAGCGGCCAACCACCTCCAGGGTCCTACAGGGTTTGCTCAGCTGGACCACCTCCTTTCTCTGGTGCTGCCATGGTATCCCCGCCACCACGTCGAGGGCCATCGTTTTCCGCCACACTGGCTCCATCGGCCGGGCCCAGGGCACCGATGAGCCGCAGGTAGGCCAACTCGCCCTCGAGCACGGCCCGCACCTGCTCCGGGGTGTAGTCCCGGCCGTCGGTTCCGGCCCGGCTCAGGATGCGCTCGATGGCCTCCGACTCCCCCACCACCGAGAAGGGCGACGGGGGCAGGTCGGTGTCGGCTCTGTCGTTGCCGGCGGCTGCGCCGACCTGCTGGAGGTGCTCGAGGTTCCAGGCCAGCATGCGGGCGACGTCGGCGTGGCTGAGCACGGCCGACACCTCGAAGGGCAGTTCGTCGGCGACCCAGGCGACGGCCTCGTCGAGATCGAAGACGGGCCGGGGCGCCTGGGCGGCCAGGCGCTGGGACTCGCGCCCGACGGCGACGGCGGCGATCACGAACACCAGCGCCAGGCCCAGGGCGGCGAAGACCAGGAGCATCGGCTGGCCAGCCTACCGACCGCTACCCTCGCCCCCGATGGAGACGCTGGCCTACCGGGACGACCGGGCCGAGGTCCACCAGCGGGTGCTCGGGCGCCTCGACACCAACGTCTACGTCCTGCGCTGCCGGCGGAGCGGGGAGGCGGTGATGATCGACGCCGCCGACGAGGCCGAGCTCCTGGCCGGCGACTGCCGCACCCTGGGCGTCACCCGGATCCTGTTGACCCACGGCCATGGCGACCACGTCCAGGCCGTGCCCGGGCTGCGGGCGGCCGGCTACCCGGTGCTCATCGGTCCCGGCGACACCACCATGGTGGCCGGCCACGACGGGACGCTGGAGCACGGGTCCGCCATCGCCGTGGGCGAGTTGTCCCTACGGGTGCTGGCCACCCCGGGCCACACCCCCGGGTCGACGTGCTTGCACCTGGAAGGCGCACCCCTGGTCTTCGCCGGAGACACCCTCTTCCCCGGCGGGCCGGGGGCCACCGGCGGCGATCCCGAGCGCTTCGCCACCATCCTCGCCGGCATCGAGGCCCACCTCTTCTCCCTGGCGCCCGACACGCTGGTGCTGCCCGGCCACGGCCTGCCCACCACCGTCGGCGACGAGGCGCCCCACCTCGAGGAGTGGCGGGCCCGGGGCTGGTGACGCCGGCGCCGCGGGAGCGGGGCCGGCGTGGTGTCAGCCCTGGAGCTGGCCCCGCAGCGCGCCGTCGGGGAACTCGGCGTTGTGCACGTTGATGTAGAACCCGGCCGGGTTCTCGGCCATGCGGGTAATGAGCTCGCCCTGGCCCTCGATGCAGTCGTCGAGGGACCCTTCGACCGGTGTCTCCAGGGGCAGCACCACCGGGCCCGCCTCGCTGGCCCCACCCTCGTGGATGTGGGCGGCCGTGGGCGTGTCGATGCCGTCGATGCCGACGAAGTCGTAGCAGATGGACCCATCGGACTCGAGGAAGACGTTGGCCACTCCCGACCCGTCCTCGTCGCCCGGTCCCGGGATCTCGTCGGCCCCGGTGAGCTGGAGGGGGCCGTAGCTGGCCTGCGGGCTGGCCAGGGCGGCGGCACCCGTCGTGGTGGTGGCGCCGGCACCGTCGGGGACCTCCAGGGCCGGATCCTGGTCGGCCCCGCAGGCGGCCAGGATCAGGGCGCTCAGGGACAGGGAGGAGATCGCCATTCGTCGCGTTCGCACCCCGCCGAGCCTAGACGGCTCCCACCACCTCGTTCTCGGCGCGTTTCGCCCCCCATTCCGGGGCCAAAACGCGCCGAGAACGCCGACGCCCGGGGCGCGAGCCCCGAAACCGGGGGCCTTTCCCCTATGGCGGTAGTGCTAATACACTGGGGCCGTGGGACAACCGCAGACCGCTCCCCTGTTCGAGATCGAGGACCTGCACGTCTCCGTCGACCCTGAGGGCGAGGGCGCGCCGATCGAGCTCCTGCGGGGGGTGAACCTCAGCGTGGGGGCCGGGGAGGTGCACGCCCTCATGGGCCCCAACGGTTCGGGCAAGTCGACCCTGGCCAACGCCCTGCTGGGCAACCCCGACTACCAGGTGACCTCGGGGCGCATTCGCTTCAAGGGGGAGGACATCACCGACTGGGACGCCGACGTGCGGGCCAAGGCCGGCATGTTCCTCGCCTTCCAGTACCCCCAGGAGATCCCCGGGGTGCCGGTGCGCTCCTTCCTCCAGCAGGCCATGGCCGCCCGCAAGGGGATCGCCGACCTCTCTGCCCTGGAGACCCGCCTGGCCATCATGGAGTGGATGCAACGCCTCGACATGGATCCCTCCTTCGCCGACCGCTACCTCAACGAGGGCTTCTCCGGCGGGGAGAAGAAGCGCAACGAGATCCTGCAGCTGGCCATGCTCGAGCCCGACCTGGCCATCCTCGACGAGACCGACTCGGGCCTCGACATCGACGCCTTGCGCATCGTCGCCCAGGGCGTCCAGGAGGTCCGCCGCGACCGGCCCGACCTCGGGGTGCTGTGCATCACCCACTACCAGCGCATCCTCGAGCTCCTGGCGCCCGATGTGGTGCACATCCTCATCGACGGGCGGGTGGTGGACGAGGGGGGCCCCGAGCTGGCCCGGCGGCTGGAGGAGGAGGGCTACGAGGCGTGGCAGCGCTGAGCGCTCTCGACGGCCCCGTCCTCGACGTGGCCCAGGTGCGGTCCGATTTCCCCATCTTTCGCTGCCCCCGCAGCGGCCCCCTAGTCTACCTCGACTCGGCGGCGTCCTCCCAGAAGCCCGCTGCGGTGATCGAGGCCATGGACGCCTACTACCGCACCACCCACGCCAACGTCCACCGGGGCGTCTACGCCATGGCCGAGGAGGCCACCGCCCGCTTCGAGGCGTCCCGGGCGGCCGTGGCCGGCTTCCTCGGTGCGGCGTCGCCGGCCGAGATCGTCTTCACCAAGAACGCCACCGAATCGCTCAACCTGGTGGCCCAGTCGTGGGGCCGGGCCAACCTCGGCCCCGGCGACGTGGTGGTGCTCACCGAGATGGAGCACCACGCCAACCTGGTGCCCTGGCTGATGCTGGCCGACCAGCTCGGCATCGAATTGCGCTACCTGGGCATCACCGGCGACGGGCTGCTCGACCTCTCCGACCTCGAGGCCACCCTCGACGGCGCCCGCCTGGTCAGCCTCACCGCCATGTCCAACGTCCTCGGCACCCTGCCGCCGGTGCGCTCGGTGGCCGACGCCGCCCACGCCGCCGGGGCCGTGGTGGTGGTCGACGCCAGCCAGTACGTGCCCCACCTGGCTACCGACGTCGCCGCCCTCGGGGCCGACTTCGTGGCCTGCACCGGTCACAAGATGCTGGGTCCCACCGGGGTGGGCGTGCTGTGGGGCCGGGCCGAGCTCCTCGACGCCATGCCCCCCTTCCTCGGCGGCGGCGAGATGATCCGCGACGTGCGCCTCGACGGCTTCTCCTGCAACGAGCTGCCGTGGAAGTTCGAGGCCGGCACGCCACCCATCGCCGAGGCCATCGGGCTGGGGGCGGCCGTGGCCGAGCTCGAGCGCTACGGCATGGAGGCCATCCGCGCCCATGAGGTGGCCCTCACCGGCTACGCCCTGCGCACCCTCGCCGAGCGCTACGGCGACGACCTGGTGGTCCACGGTCCCCCTGATCCGACGCAGCGGGGCGGCGTGATCTCCTTCGCCTTCCGCGACATCCACCCCCACGACATCTCCCAGGTCCTCGACCAGGCCGGGGTGTGCGTGCGGGCCGGCCACCACTGTGCCAAGCCGCTGATGCGCCGCCTGGGGGTGGGGGCGACGGCCCGGGCCTCGTTCTATCTCTACAACGACGAGTCCGACGTCGATGCCCTGGCCGACGCCCTCGACTCGTGCTCCGACCTGTTCTGCCTCTAGACACCAGGGGGACCCATGGCCGGACTCGAAGACCTGTACCGGGAGATCATCCTCGACCACTACCGCAACCCGCGGAACCGGGGTGAGCTGGCGTGCCCGCCCGCCCGGCGGGCCGAGGGGTTCAACCCGTTGTGCGGCGACGAGATCGTGGTCTACCTCCAACTCGACGACGGCAAGGTGAGCGACGTCAAGATCGGCGGCCAGGGCTGCTCGATCAGCCAGTCGTCGGCCTCGATGATGTCCCAAGCAGTGATCGGCCGCAGTGTCGACGAGATCCGTGCCCTCAACACCGCCTTCAAGGCCCTGATGACCATCCACGAGTCGCGCCTGGAGGGCGACGAGGGCGACGGCAGCGGGACCGACACGCCCGTACCCGACCCCGAGGTGCGGCTGGGTGAGCTGGCCGCCCTGCAAGGGGTGGTGAAGTTCCCCGTGCGGATCAAGTGCGCCACGCTGGCGTGGAACACCCTGGCCGAGGCCCTCTAGGGCCAGCGGCATGGCGGCCCGGAGGCGATGGCTGGTCGACGGGTCCAACGTCGTCGGCTCCCGGCCCGACGGCTGGTGGCGGGACCGCCCCGCAGCGTTCGCCCGGCTGGCCGACGAGCTCGGTGAGCTGGCCGAGCGCTCCGGCGACGAGGTCACCGTCGTCTTCGACGGACGGCGCACCGGGGCGCCGGGCACCACGGTCGAGGTGATCTACGCCGCCTCGGCCGACGATCGCATGGTCGAGCTGGTCACCGCCGAGGACGACCCCGGGTCCGTCACCGCCGTTACCTCCGACCGGGTGCTGGCCGGACGCCTGCGCCAGGCCGGTGCCGGAGCCGTGGTGGGGTCGGGGACCTTCCGCCGCCTGCTCGACCCCGACCCTGGGTGAGCGCCGTGGAGACCATCGGTACCGTGCGGTCGGTCAACGTGGGCCGGCCCCGGACCGTCGAGCACCGGGGGCGACCAGCCACCACCGGGATCTGGAAGGAACCGGTGCCCGGCCCGGTGGTCGTCGAGGGAGTCAACCTGGCCGGCGACGACCAGGCCGACCGCCGCGTCCACGGAGGGCCCGACAAGGCGGTCTACGCCTACGCCGGGGAGGACTACGCCTATTGGTCCGCCGAGCTGGGGCGGGCGCTCGCTCCCGGGACCTTCGGGGAGAACCTCACCCTCGCCGGTGTCGATCTCACCGGTGCCGTCGTGGGCGACCGGTGGCTGGTGGGCACCGCCGTACTCGAGGTGTGCCAACCCCGGACGCCGTGCTGGAAGCTGGGGCTGCGCATGGGGAACGACAAGTTTCCGGCTCGTTTCAACCAGGCGGGACGGCCGGGGGCCTACCTGCGGATCGCCCGCCCGGGGGAGGTGAGCCCCGGTGACGAGGTCGTGCACTTCCACCGGCCCGAGCACGGGATCACCGTCGGCCAGGTGGCCCGGGCCCGCCTCGATCCCACGCTCGCCCCGGCACTGCTCGACGCCCCCGAACTCCCTTCGTCGGTGCTGGCCTGGGCGGCCCACCAGGTCCGACCCGAAGGCTGAACCGGCACCGCAAAGGGACGGGAGGCGTCGGTCAGGGCGAGTGCCGGACTCGACTCAGCGGCTGGCGCCCACCGGCGTGCGGACCTCGGGCCGAGCCGCCGGACGCTCCGACCGGGCCGGCCCCGGTGCCGGATCGCTCGACGGGCGACCGGCCTGGATGAGCTCCAGAACACCCCACGAGACCAGGACGCCCACCAGCGTCCAGCCTGCGCTCCACGGGGTGTCCACGGTGGCGATCAGTCCCACGATGAGCAGGAAGGTCCCGGCGCCACGGGCCGCCAGCGGGTGGAAGAACGACGATGCCAGCAAGGCGGCACCGAGCAACGGGTAGACGATGGTGTGCTCGCCGGGAACGCCCGGCTCCCCGATGCCGTTCTGGTACAGGGTGATCCCGCCACCGACGGCCAGGGCCGCCAGGCCGGGGCCCATGAACCGCTCGCTGCTGCCGTCGACCAACCAGGCACCCGTTGCGATGGCGCCCAGCAGGGCCAGGGTCTGGAACAGCGGCCAATCCGCCAGGGTGGTGACAGCACATGCTCCGGCGCCCAACAGCAGCACACCGGCTGCCGCCGATCGACGAGCTCGGGTCGGGGTTCCGAGTGTCCTCGTGGTCATCTCGGACAGGTTCATGAGCAACGAACTCCTCTCGTCAGGTGGTTCTCCTACACCTGACTATGTGCCCCGAACCAGTACCGCGTAAACGTTACGCTCGACCTACGGCGCCCGCTCCTCCGCTGCCGAAGCCAGCTCGAAGCAGCGGTGGGTGATCCCGTCGCTGTGGTGGTCGAAGATGTCGAAGCGCACCGTGTTCCAGGCGTTGCACCAGTCGGGGTGGTGGTTGAGCTTCTCGGCCACCAGCGCCACCCGGGTCATGAACCCGAAGGCGGCGTTGAAGTCGCTAAAGGTGAACTCCTTGTGGAGCCGTCCCTCCTCGATCGTCCAGCCCTCCAGAGCGCCCAGCCGCTCCTGGATCTCGTCGTCACTCAGCACGTCGCTCACCGTCACCCCTTCCCCTCGTCGCCAGTGAAGCCGGCGTAGCCCGTCGCCTCCAGCTCGTCGGCCAACTCGGGCCCGCCCGTCGCCACCACCCTGCCCCGGGACAGGACGTGGATCACGTCGGGACGCAGTTCACTCAAAAGCCGCCGGTAGTGGGTGATGGCCAGCACCCCCAGCCCGCGTTCCTCGGTCTCCGCCTCCACCCGCCGGGCCACCTTGCGCAAGGCGTCGATGTCGAGCCCGGAGTCGACCTCGTCGAGGATGGCGATAGCGGGCTGCAGGACGCCGAGTTGCAGCGTCTCGTTGCGCTTCTTCTCCCCCCCCGACAGGTCGACGTTGAGGGGGCGGGAGAGGAACCGCTCGTCGAAGCCGATGCGCTGGGCCTCGACCCGCATGCGCTCGCCCACGTCGGCCCCGCCGCGCCCGACCGCCACCAGTGCCTCTTCGAGCATGTCGGCCAGGGCCACGCCGGGCACCTCCGTCGGGTACTGCATGGCGGCGAAGAGCCCGGCCGCTGCCCGCTGCCAGGGCGCCATGGCCAACAGGTCGACGCCGTCGAGGGTGACCCGGCCGCCGAGCACCTCGTAGCCGGGCCGGCCCATGACCACGTGGGCCAGGGTCGACTTGCCCGAGCCGTTGGGCCCCATGACGGCGTGCACCTCACCGCTGCGCACGCGGAGATCGACGCCCCGCAGGATCTCCTTGCCGTTCACGGCCGCTCGCAGGCCGCTGATCTCCAGCTCAGCCATCGATGGTCACCCACACCTCTCCGCCGGCCACCTCGACGTCGTAGGTGGGGACCGGCCTGGTGGCGGGCAGCGTGTCGGGGTCACCGGTCTTCAACGAGAAACAGCTCCCGTGCTTCCAGCACTCGATCTGGAGGGCGTCGGCGTCGACCTCGCCCTCGCTGAGGGAGTAGTCGGCATGGCTGCAGGTGTCGCCGATGGCGTAGAAGTCCTCGCCGATGCGCACCAAGGCGATCTGGTGGGCTCCGATCACGAAGCGCCGGGCCTCCCCGGGAACCACCTCGGAGACTGCGCACAGGCGCTGGCGGGATTCAGCCACGGGACCCGTCCTCCCCGCTGTGGCGCCGGTCGAGCTTGCCCGCCATCTCCGCCCGCAGCGGCGCCACGGCTCCGGGCACGGGCAGGCGCTCGAGCACCTCTTCGAAGAAGCCGAGGACGATGAGGCGCTCGGCCGTCTCGGGCCGCACCCCCCGGCTCTCCAGATAGAAACGCTGGTCCTCGTCGACCGGGCCCACCGCCGAGGCGTGACTGCACCGGACGTCGTTGTTCTCGATCTCCAGGTTGGGGACCGACTCAGCCCACGCCCCGTCGGAGAGCTTGATGTTGCGGTTGGTCTGGAAGGCGTCGACGCCGGCGGCGTCCTTGCCGATGTGAATGAGCCCGGTGTAGACGGCCCGGGAGCGCCCCTGCACCGCCCCCTTGAAGAGCAGGTTGGAGGCGGTCCGCGGTGCGACGTGGTCCTGGAGAGTGCGGAAGTCGTGCATCTGGGTGCCCTCGCCGAAGTAGACGGCCGACATCTCCCCCGAGCTGCCGCGCCCGGCCAGGCACGACTCGACCTCGAGGCGGGCGTAGTCACCCCCGAGGGCGACCATGGCGGTGGAGAAGGTGGCGTCGCGATCCACCCGGCTGGTCTGGCGACCGAGCTGCCAGACGCGGGGACCGAGCACCTGGGCGTGGACGTAGCGCAGGCGGGACGCCGGCCCGGCGTTGAGCTCGACCGCGGGGACGATCAGGGCAGCGACGTCACTCGAGGCCGCGTGCTCGTAGACCACCACCTCGCTGTTCTCCCCGGCGTCGACGACCAGGTGGGGAAAGGTGGCGCTGGCGTCGGCGTCGGTCCAGTGGAGCACGGCGACAGGTGCCGGCACCGTCACGCCCGCAGGTACCCGCACGAGCACGGGATCGGCGCTGAAGGCGTCATGGAGGAGGCGGAAGGCCCCCTCGGTCCCATCGGCGGGGGCCCCCAGGGTGCTGCCGTCGGGGTCCAGCTCGGCGAGGCGACCCACGGTCAGCCCGGCGGCGGCTGCCTCGTGGTCGATCTCGACGCTGGCCACCCGGCCGTTGCGGACCATGATCACCGCCGAGCACGGCCCGAGCGCGCCCCGGGTTCCGGCCAGCTCGGCCACCGGGCCGCCGCCGCTGCCGGAGGCCGGACCCAGCGGGGCGAAGTCGTCCAGGTCCAGCTCGGGGATGCGGCTGTAGCGCCACACCTCCTCCTCCACCGTGGGCAGGGGCGTGGTGGTGAAGCGCTCGAAGGCCGAGGTGCGGCGCCGGACCAACCAGTCGGGACCGCGATCACTGGCCACGGCATCGGCGGTGAACGAGCTCAGGAGTACCTCTCTCGGGGGAAGCAGGGGAGGCCGTCGCCTCCGGGAAACCCCGAGCCTACCGGCGAGGCGGGCCAGGCCCGACCCCAGGAGCGGCGACTCCGCCCGATTTCAGCGCCGGAAGCGCCGGCGCAGGCGGCCGAAGGCGCCCCGCCAGCTGGACCGGCCGGCGCCCGGCCGGGCGGCCCGCTCCGCCTCCACGTCGGCCAGGATGGCCGGCCCGGCGGCGTTGAGGATCTCCTCGGCCTCGTCCAGCAGGCGACCGACCCCCTCGCCCACACCCACCCCCGGCGGCTCGGGCGGCGTCGGCGGCGCCACCATGGTCCCGTGGCTCCACCCCACGTCGGCCATGCGCCGCTCGAAGCGCTCGCAGTGGTCGGGGCAGCGCCACGGCGCCTCCGGGGCCAGATCGAGGTGGCACTTGCGCACCGTCTCCCCATTGGCATACGAGCGACTCTCGAAATGCTTGCACTCCACCCGCATCGGCATCAGGTCAAGTTTAGAGAGACCTACCGCTCGTCCTTCCGCCACAGTGGGGATAGCCGCTAGCGAGTGGGTGGCACCGAGGGGAGGGGCCCACGGGCCGCAGCGCAGCGAGGACCCTTGGGAGGGGTCCCGCTCGGTGACAGGACCCGCTCGATAGCGGCGGCGGTCAGCGCCGCCCTCTCTAGAGGTGGGGTAGCTGGTGGCGAGGGGTGGCGCCGACGGAAGGGGCCCGCCCGCCCGCAGCGAAGCGAGGACGGGTGGGAAGGATCCGTCGGTGACAGGACCCGTCGCCACCAGCGGGGGTCAGCCCACCGACCCTTCCATCTGCAACTCGATCAGCCGGCTCCACTCGATGGCGTACTCCATGGGCAGGGTGCGGGTGACGGGCTCGACGAAGCCGTTGACGATCATGCCCATGGCCTGTTCCTCCGACAGGCCCCGGCTCATGAGGTAGAAGAGCTGGTCGTCGCCCACCTTGGAGACGGTGGCCTCGTGGCCCACCACGGCATCGCGCTCGCCGATCTCCATGTAGGGGTAGGTGTCCGAGACGCTGTGGTCATCGAGAATGAGGGCGTCGCACTGGACGTGGCTCTTGCACCCGTAGGCGCCGTCCTCCACCCGGACCAGGCCCCGGTAGCTGGTGCGCCCGCCGTCTTTGGAGATGGACTTGGACACGATGCGGCTGGTCGTCTCGGGAGCGGCGTGGGTCATCTTGGCCCCGGCATCCTGGTGCTGGCCCTCGCCGGCGTAGGCCACCGAGAGCACCTCGCCCGATGCCTTGGGGCCGACCATGACCACGGCCGGGTACTTCATGGTGAGGCGGCTGCCGATGTTGCCGTCGATCCACTCCATGTGGCCCTCGGCCTCCACCCGGGCCCGCTTGGTGACCAGGTTGAACACGTTGTTGGACCAGTTCTGGATGGTGGTGTAGGTGACCCGGGCCGAGGGCTTGACCACGATCTCGACCACGGCCGAGTGCAGCGAGTCGGAGGTGTACACCGGGGCCGAGCACCCCTCGATGTAGTGCACCTTGGAGCCCTCGTCGGCGATGATCAGGGTCCGCTCGAACTGGCCCATGTTCTCGGCGTTGATGCGGAAGTAGGCCTGCAGCGGCATCTCCACCTCGACCCCGGGGGGGACGTAGATGAACGACCCACCGGACCACACGGCGGTGTTGAGGGCGGCGAACTTGTTGTCGTTGGCGGGGATGACCTTGCCGAAGTAGGCCCGCACGATCTCGGGGTGCTCGCGCAGGGCGGTGTCCATGTCGCAGAAGATGACCCCCTGGGCCTCGAGGTCCTCCCGGTTCTTGTGGTAGACGACCTCGGACTCGTACTGGGCCGTCACCCCGGCCAGGTACTTGCGCTCGGCTTCGGGGATCCCCAGCTTCTCGTAGGTGGCCTTGACCGACTCGGGCAGCTCGTCCCAAGCGTCGACCTGCTTGTCGGTGGGCTTGATGTAGTAGTAGATGTTGTCGAGGTAGATCTCCGACATGTCGCCGCCCCAGGTGGGCATGGGCCGGCGCTCGAAGTGGCGCAGCGCCTTGAGCCGGCGGTCGCGCACCCAGTCGGGCTCGCCCTTCATCCACGACATCTCGTTGACGATGTCGGCGTTGAGGCCCCGCTTGGGCTTGAAGACGTACTCCTCGGCGTCGCTCCAGCCGAGCTTGTATCGTCCGAGATCGAGATCGGTGACTGCCATCGGGCTGTCCTTCCTTCGCTTCCTAGCGGGCAGGAGTTTCTCCTACGTGGATAGTAACAATCCTACCCGCCGCGAGCATCCCACCACTCCCCCGGCCGCCCGGCGAGAGGCCACGTCACGGGAGTGCCACGGCGACGTCGTGGTCGACCACTATGCCTGGCTGCGCACGCGGGGCAAGGACGATCCCGAGGTGCGGGCCTACCTCGAGGCCGAGAACGCCTGGACGGAGGCCTCCCTGGGGGACGCCGCCGGCCTGCGGGAACGGCTGTTCGTGGAGATCAAGTCCCGGGTGCAGGAGACCGACCTGTCGGTGCCGGTGCGCAAGGGGGGGTGGTGGTACTACTCCCGCACCGAGGAGGGCGCCCAGTACCCCATCCACTGCCGCAAGGCAGTGCGTCCCGATGACGGCCACGGCCCGGCCGAGGAGGAGGCCGAGCAGGTCATGCTCGACCAGAACGTGGAGGCCGGTGACGCCGAGCACTTCGCCGTGGGCGCCTTCGACACCACACCCGACGCCGGCGTGCTGGCCTGGTCGTTCGACACCGACGGCGACGAGCTCTACACCATGCGCTTCCGCGACCTTGCCACCGGCGCCGACCTGCCCGACGTCATCGAGGGGACCTACTACGGGACCGCCTGGGCTGCCGACGGCGCCACCTTCTTCTACGTCCGCCCCGACGACGCCATGCGGCCCTATCAGCTGTGGCGCCACCGGCTCGGGACCCCCGCCGGCGACGACATCCTCGTCCACACCGAGGAGGACGAGCGCTTCTTCCTCGGCGTGGGCACCACCAAGGACGAGCGCTACCTCCTGCTGGGTTTGGAGAGCAAGGTCACCAGCGAGGTCCGGTTCCTCGACGCCACCGATCCCACCGGTGCCTTCCGGGTGGTCGAGCCCCGGCACCAGGACGTGGAGTACTCGCTGGAGCACTGGAACGGTCGCTTCGTCATCGTCACCAACGCCGGCGGGGCGGAGAATTTCAAGCTGGTGTCGGCGCCGGTGGAGACGCCGGGGCGCGACCACTGGGACGAGGTGGTGGGCCACCGGAGCGACGTCAAGCTCAGCGGCGTCGACGTCTTCGCCCGCCACCTGGTGTTCTTCGAGCGGGCCGAGGGGCTGCGGCGCATCCGGGTGCGCGTGCTCGGCGGCGACGGCCTGGACGGCAGCGACCACACCATCGAACAGCCGGAGGCCGTCTCCACCGCCGGTGGCGGCGCCAACCCGGAGTTCGACGCCTCGGTGCTGCGCTACGGCTACTCCTCGATGGTCACCCCGTCGTCGGTGTTCGACTACGACATGGACACCCGGGAACGCACGCTGCTCAAACAGCAACCGGTGCTCGGCGGCTACGACCCCGACCGCTACGTCACCGAGCGGTTGTGGGCCACGGCCGAGGACGGGACGGCCGTGCCCATCTCCGTGGTGCGCAGGATCGACCGCATGCGGGAGGTGGGCTCGCCGGCCCTGCTCTACGGCTACGGCTCCTACGAGGCCAGTTTGGACCCGACGTTCTCCTCGGCCCGCCTCAGCCTGCTCGACCGGGGCTTCGTCTTCGCCATCGCCCATGTGCGCGGCGGCGGGGAGATGGGCCGGCGGTGGTACACCGACGGCAAGCTGGCCAACAAGCGCAACACCTTCGACGACTTCATCGCCTGTGCCCGCTACCTGGTCGAGCAGGGCTGGACCTCGCCGGCCAAGCTGGCCATCCGCGGGGGCAGCGCCGGTGGGCTGCTGGTGGGGGCGGTGCTCAACATGGCGCCCGACGCCTTCGGGGCGGCCGTCGCCGAGGTGCCCTTCGTCGACGTGCTCGAGGCCATCCTCGACGCCTCCCTGCCCCTCACCGTCCTCGAGTGGGAGGAGTGGGGCAATCCGGTCGAGTCGGCGGAGATGTACGCCTACATGAAGAGCTACGACCCCTACCTCAACGTCGAGGCCCATCCCTACCCGCCCCTGCTGGTGACCGCCGGGATCAACGACCCCCGGGTCCCTTACTGGCAACCGGCCAAGTGGGTGGCCCGCCTGCGCGCCACCAAGACCGACGCCAACCCCCTGCTGCTCAAGACCGAGATGGGCGCCGGCCACATGGGCCCGTCAGGCCGCTACGACGCCTGGCGGGACGAGGCCCTGGTCTACGCCTTCCTCCTCACCGTGCTCGGCGTGGAGCCCGCCCCGGAGCCCC
>DATMJI010000204.1:0-5463 GCA_035553895.1 Acidimicrobiales bacterium
GTGCGCACCACGTTCGTGGACGCCGCCGCCCCGGCCCCGGCGATGGAGGTCACGTCCGTCCCGTAGGTCTGGTGGTAGAGCTGGGCCAGGCGCTCCAGGCGCCGGCGCAGCAGCTCGACCTGGGCCGGGCTGGCGCCCTTCTGGGGGGCGAAGTGGGCGGCGGCGTCCACGAACGTGGTGCGCACATCGCAGGCCACCACCAGCTCCACGGCGCGCAGGCGGGCCAGGGGCTCGAGGGCCCGCAGTGCCCCCAGGCCCCCGTCGGTCGACGCCGACCCTCCTACGCCGACCACCACCCGCCGGCAGCCGGCATCGAGGGCGGCGCTGATGAGCTCGCCGGTGCCGTGGGTGGAGGCGGCGACGGGATCGTTGCCGGCGGCGCCCCCGACCAGGTCCAGCCCCGACGCCGCGGCCATCTCCACCACGGCCTCCTCGCCGCTACGCCGCCACCGGGCCTCGACCAGGTCGCCGAGGGGTCCGGTGACCGTCGCCGTGCGGTTGGGGCCACCCAGGGCGTCCAGGGTGCCCTCCCCGCCGTCGGCCACGGGGACGCGGTCACAGGTGCCCCCCCGGGCCTCCACGGCGGCGGCGACGGCGCCCGCCACCTGGCCGGCGCCGAGGGTGCCCCGGAACTTGTCGGGAGCGGCGACGACGTGCATGGCGCCAGCGTGCCCGTTCCCCGCCCCCGGGCCACCACCGGCGGGGCTGGCTACGGTGTCGCCGATGCCCGGCCCGCCGCCCGTCGTGATCGTGTCCAACCGGGGCCCGCTGGCCTTCCAGGTGGCCGCTGACGGGTCCCTCGTCACCCGCCGGGGCGGGGGGGGCCTGGTGTCGGCCCTCGGTCCGGCGGTGGCCGGCACCGGGGCCACGTGGATCGCCGGGGCCATCTCCGCCGCCGACCGCCGGGCCGCCGCCGAGGGGGTGGTGGAGGCCGAGGGCTTCCGGCTCCGGTCGCTGGTGATCGACCCCGACGACTACCGGGCCTACTACGACGTGATCTCCAGCGGGGCCCTGTGGTTCGTCCACCACCGCCTCTACGACAGCCCCCGCCGTCCCCGCTTCGACCACCACTGGCGCCGGGCGTGGGACACCTACCGGGAGGTCAACGCCACCTTCGCACGGGCGGTGGCCGAGGAGGCGGCCGAGGGGGCGGTGGTGCTGGTCCAGGACTACCACCTGTGCCTGCTCGGCGCCCAGCTGGCCGCCAGCCGGCCCGATCTCACCACCGTGCACTTCCACCACACGCCCTTCGGCGGCCCCGACGACCTGGCCGTGCTCCCCGACGACGTCTCGGCCGAGCTCCTGGAGGGCCTGGCCGGCCATCACGCCTGCGGCTTCCAGGCCCCCCGGTGGGCGGCCGCTTTCGAGGCGTGCTGCCGGGAGTGGCTGGGCCAGAGCCCGCCGACCTTCGTCTCGCCGGCCGCCGTGGAGCCGGCCGAGATCGCCTCGGTGGCGGCCTCGCCGGCCTGCGCCGAGGCAGTGGCCGACCTGGGCCGGCAGGTGGGAGGGCGGCGCCTGATCGTCCGGGTCGACCGCATCGAGTTGTCCAAGAACCTCTTGCGGGGATTTCATGCCTTCGACGAGCTGCTCGAGCGCTACCCCGAGTGGCGCCAGCAGGTGGTCTTCGGCGCGTTCGTCTACCCGTCGCGGGAGGGCCTCCCCGAGTACCTGGCCTACCGCCAGGAAGCCGAAGGCCTGGTGCGGCGGCTCAACGAGCGCTGGGCCGGCCCGGGCTGGACCCCCATTCTCTACGACCCGAGCGACGACTTCGCCCGCTCGGTGGCCGCCCTGCGGTGCTCCGACGTCCTGTTGGTCAACCCGGTGCGCGACGGGCTCAACCTGGTGGCCAAGGAGGGTCCCATGATCAACGAGCGCGACGGGGTGCTCGTACTCAGCCGCCAGTCCGGAGTCTGGGCCGAGCTGGGCGAGGCGGCCCTCGGGGTCAACCCCTTCGACGTGAGCGCCACCGCCGACGTGTTGCACCGGGCCCTGTCCATGGAGCCCGGCGAGCGCCGGGCCCACGCCCGGGCCGTGCGCCGGCTGGCCGGCGCCCGGCGCCCGGCCCACTGGTACGCCGACCAGCTGGCGGCGGCGGGCATTGCCGGCTGACCAGCCGGGACCGCCGCCGGATGCCCCCTCAGGACCGCAGCAGGCTCCGCAGCCGGACCAGGCGGGGGTACATCTGCGGTCCCCGCAGCGCCAGGAGCTGCTCCTCGACGTAGTCGAGATCGAGTTGCGGTCTCGCCCCGGCGATGCCCCGGAGATCCACCCAGTCCTGGGGCCGGCCGAAGGAGAGCTTGAACACCGTCAGGTCCTCGGCCGAGAGGAAGGGGAGGCGGTCCCCACCCGGTCCGAAGCGATGGCGCACGCACCGGCGCCGGACCTCGCCATAGCGGTCGTCAAGGTCGGGGAAGACGTCGATGGGGACGGATCGCCGGCTCGACGGAGGCGGATGCCGGCCCGGGGGAACCAGTGCTCGGGATCGCGCTCGGGAACGAGGTCGATGGCCGAGAACACCTCGAGCACGGCTCCGACCTCGGCCATGGGCGAAAAGACGTTGACGTCGATGTCGACGGTGCCCCTCGGCTCGGCGATGTGGGCCAGGGCGAGGGCACCGCCGAAGGCGTGGGCCCGGTCGGCGCCGTCGAGGTGGCGGTGGACCTCGAGAACGACCTGGACCAGGCTCACCGGCGAGCGACGGTCATGGGCGGGCGGCGTCGAGCACGTCGGTGACGATCCGGGCGCGCAGCGCCTCCGGCGTCGACGGGGTGACCACGGGATCCTCCGCGGGAGGATCCCCCGGCAGCCGGGCCGGGAGGTCTTCGTCGGGGAACCAGCCGGCCCGGGGGAGGGGGCAGGCCACGACCTGTTCCCCGGCCACCGCCGCCAGCTGGTAGCCGCAGCTCACCACCAGGCGGTTGAGGGTGTCGGCCGAGGGTCGGCGGCGGCCGCGTTCGATGGCCGAGATGTTGGGCTGGCTGATGCCGGAGATCTCGGCCAGGGCCTGCTGGCTCAGGCCCCGGGAGTTGCGTACGGCGCACAGGAACGCTCCGACCATGCCGTCATCTTATATCGCAGACGACATAGATCGCAGGCTCCGGCGGCGTTCAGTCCTGGGCGGCGGCCCCGGCCAGGCTCTCCAGCAGGGCGAGGGCGCTGGCGGGTCCGTCCACCTGCCAGTCCGCCCGGGACAGCAGCTCGGGTGGGGATTCGGGGCTGCGGACCGCCACCCGCACGGTGTGGGCCCCCTCGGCGGCCAGGCGGTCGAGGGCGTCGAAGGCGGCCAGGTCGCCCACGTCGTCGCCGATGAAGCAGGCGGCGTCCATGCCGGCAGCCAGGGCCGCCACCTCGGTGCCCTTGTCGATGTCGATCGGGGGGTGCAGTTCCACCGAGGCCCGGGCCCGATGGAGGCGCAGGCCGTGGTGATCCGCCTGGGCCACGGCCCAGGCCTCCACCTCCCCGGCCCGCTCCGGTGCGGTGCGGAAGTGCAGGGTGAGCGACAGGCCCTTGTCCTCCACCAGCGGGCCCAGCTCGGTGCGGGCCCGCTCCACCACGCCGGCCACCACCGGGCGCCACTGCTCGACCTCGGCCACCTCCTGGTGTTTCCCGTCCCGCCACCGCTCGAGGCCGTACACCCCCGAGAGCGAGAGGCCGGTGCCGAGGTGCTCGACCAGGTAGCCCACCGGGCGGCCCGACACGACCCCGGCCACGCCGAAACGGCGGGCCAGGGCGGCCAGGATCCCGGCGGCCGCCGGCAGGGGCCGGGCGGCGGCCGGGTCGTCCACGATGGGGGCCAGGGTGCCGTCGAAGTCGGTGAGTACCGCCGATCGGGCGGGGGTGGCCACGAAGGGCCCGAAGACCGACGGGAGCTCCACTGCGGGGGGACGCTACCGTCGGGGCCCGCCATGCGTCGCCCGCCCCGCCTCCACCGCCGCCTGGCTGCCCTGGTGGCCGTGAGCCTGCTCTCCACCCTGGTGGCCGGCTGCCGGGAGGGCTCGGTCCGCCTCACCTTCCGCCCCGAGGCCGGGGCGAGCTACCGCTACGAGGTGGTGGTGCGCACCACCACCGAGGTGCGCTTGGGCGACGCCGAGCCGGAGCTGCGGGAGGAGGACGTGGTCCTCACCGCCGAACACACGGTGGTGCGGGCCGGCGGGAGCGGGGTGGAGGTGGAGGTGGTGCTCCAGGAGCCCGGGGGCCCCGACCGGCGCTTCGAGGTCGTCTTCGACCGGGCCGCCCAGCTGGAAGAGGTCCAGTCCATCGAGGGCGTGCCCGACGATCGCCTGGGGACGCTCGGGATCTCCGAGATCTTCCCCGCCGCCGCCGGCGCGCCACCCGATCGACCGCTGGAGCCGGGGGCCAGCTGGGTCATCGACGACGTCATCCAGCTGCCCGACGGCACCGACCCCACCCAGCTCAGCGGTTCGGGGCGCCTGGTGGAGCTGGGCGTGGTGGGGGGCGTGGCCGTGGCCCGCCTCACCTCGGCGGCCCGCCTGCCCCTCGAGTCGGAGATGACGACCGCGGGCGGCACCCTGCGCCTATCCGGCACCCAGATCACCGACTACTCGGCCACCCACGACCTCCAGGACGGGGCGGTGCGGGAGGCCACGTCGTCGACCGTGGGCAACTTCGACCTGGAGGTGGGGCCGCCCCCCGGGGTGGGGGCTTCGCCGGTCACGGGGACGCTGCGGGTGGAGGTCAGCTCCCAGACCCGCCTCATCGGCTGACGGGCCGGCGGGGTCAGGGGGCGGCGTCGGGACCGGCCACCACCACCACGTTGGCACCGGCCAGGTCGCTGACCGGCGGGGGGTCGGGAAGGGGGGCGACGGAAGGGACGGGATCGAGCACCTCGGCCACGGCCGAGGCGGCCTCCTCGAAGCCCGGGGTGTAGTACACCGTCGACTCCTCGGCACTTGCACCGGCGCGCACGTCGGTAGGGGTGGCGGTCACGAAGCCGGCCTCGTCCACCAGCTCGGTGACGTCACCGGCCAGGCCGGCGATGCCGGCGCCGTTGGCCACCAGCACGGTGATGGTCGAGGGGTCGAGGGCGGTGACCGGCGGGGTGGTGGTGGTGGGTAGGGCCGGGCTGGCGGCGGTTGTCGTGGTGGCCTCGGTCACGCCCGGCTCACCATCGCCACCGGCCGTATCGAGCGGCAGCGGGTCGTCGGTCGCCTGCAGCAACACGATGCCCAAGACCACCGCCACCACGATCAGGGCCACGCCCCGCAGCACGGCCCCGCTGGCCGACCGGTTGAAGGAGTTGTCGTCGGCGGCGTGTTGTCCCCGGCTCATCGGGCCGGGCTCATGGAGTTGGTTTCATCGGGACTGGGGACCTCCGCTGCGGCGACCTTCGATACGCACCCGCCGCCGCTGGAGGCGGACCCGGCGCAGGCGGCGCACGACCAGGGGATCGTGGCGCATGGCCTCGGGTGAGTCGATGAGCCGGGAGAGCAGATGGTAGTAGTG
>DATMJI010000205.1:0-14382 GCA_035553895.1 Acidimicrobiales bacterium
GCAGATGGCCGCCCGGGCCCAGCTGGAGGAGATGATGCAACAGCGGGGCGGCCCCGGCGGGGGCGGGAAGGCCCCGCTGTTGCATCATCTCCTCCAGCTGGGCCCGGGCGGCCATCTGCTGGGCGAAGAGCGTGGCCTGGATGCCGTGGAAGAGGCCCTCCAGCCAGCCCACCAGTTGGGCCTGGGCCACCCGGAGCTCGGCCTCGCTCGGTGTCGGGCCCTCCAGGGGCAGGGTCAGGCGTTGGAGCTCGGCCCGCAGATCGGAGGAGAGACCCTGGGCCAGCTCCTTGACCGACGTCTCGTATATCTCCTTGAGGCGGCCCCGGCTGGCCTCGTCCAGGGGGGCGTGGCGCACCTCCTCCAGGAGCTGTTTGGTCATCGAGCCGATGCGCATGACCTTGGCCGGCTGCTCCACCGACTCGGTCGCCGGCCGGCCGTCCACCCCGTCGCTCTGGGGGGGAGAGGGTGCCTCCTCGGGGGCAACGATGTCGGGTGGTGCGGGACCGTCATGCTCGCTCGTCATGGGACGATCCTGCCCCATGGACGCCCATCCATCACGCCGGCGGTACCGTGCCCCGTGGCCGCCCGGCTCGCCATCGGGATCACCATCGCCCTCGCCGCCCTGGGAGTCAGCGCCCCGGTCGCCGCCGGCCAGCCCGCCGGCGACCTGGCCGGCGAAGAGGTGGTCCGCCGGCTGGCGGCCGGTCAGACCGTCGATCTGCGGGGCGTGACGGTGACGGGGGACGTGGACCTGACCCCGCTCGGGATGGTGACCCGGCCGCTGCGCTGTCAGGATTGCCGGCTGGTCGGGGCCCTGCGCGCCCCCGACGTGGTCTTCCAGCGGACGCTCGACCTGAGCGGGTCGACGCTCTCCGGGCCCGCCGATCTGCGGGGGGCCACCTTCGAGGACCTGGCCCGCTTCGACGGCACCGAGCTCCTGGCCGAGGCCGACTTCACCGCCGCCCGCTTTGCCGGGGACGCCGCCTTCACCCGGGGCAGCTTCCGCACCGGTGCCTCCTTCGCCGCCGCCACCTTCGCCGAGCGGGCCGACTTCACCCGTCGCTGCTTCGCCGGCTGCGAGCGGCCCCCCTCGTGTGACGGGGCGCCGGGAGCCGACGGCGGCGTCGATTTCTCGGGGGCGAGCTCCGGCGAGGCCAGCTTCGTGCTGGCCCGCTTCGCCGACCAGGCCCGGCTGCGCGGTGTCGAGCTGGGCGGGGGCGCCCGCTTCCTCGGCGCCTGCCTCAACGAGGGCCTCGATCTCAGCCTCTCCACCAATGACGGGACCCTCAACTTCAACGGCGCCCTGGCCAGCGGCGTGGTCGACTTGAGCAACGTGGTGAGCTCGGGTTCGCTCTCGCTGGCCGGGCTCCGGGCCCTCGATGTCCCCGGGGAGTCCGGGCGGGTGCGGACCCTGAGCCTGGCCATGGAGCAGCTGTCGGCGAGCAGCCTGTCGATGGAGGTCAGCACCGTCGGGCACGTCCTGGGCCCCGACGTCCAGGAGGAGATCCTGGCCCTCATCGAGGAGACGGCCCAGGCCGACGACAACCTGGCCCTGGCCAACGACGCCCGATACGAGCGCCTGGTGCGCCAGAAAAGGGACGGCGAGTGGCGCCTGGCCGACCTGGTGCTCTACCGGGGCGTCGCCGGCTACCTGGTGCGGCCCTCCCACCCCCTGATCGCCTTCCTCGCCATCCTGGCCCTGGCCACCCTCGTCCGGATCGCCCGCCGGGGGCCGGCCGCCACCCCCACCGGCACGGGCACCGGTACCGAGGACCCGAGCCATCCCATCCGCCGTCGAGTGCTGGCCGCCGAGCAGGCGGTGACGGTCGTCTTCGCCAGCGTGGCCGCCAGCCTGTCGGTCGCCTTCCGTCCCACGCTCCGAGACGCCGGGCACCCCGAGGCCGACCGGGTCGGCTCCTACCTGGTCGTCGCCGCCCGCTGGGCCGAGTTCCTCGCCTACAAGGTCCTCCTGGCCGTCCTGTTGCTGACCCTGGCCAACTCCTACGTCGCCGTCCGCCAGATCATCGATGCCGTGTAACACTGGATCCCATGCCGTGCCGTCCTGGCCCGTGCGCCTTGCTCGTTGCCGCCCTCCTGGCCGGATGCTGGGGGTCGGACGGCAAGGTCGGCGAGCTGGTGGCCGTGTTCACCCAGCAGGCCGCCGTCGACGGCCAGACGGCCGGCGGCGGTGCCCCGCTGGAGCCGGGGGCGACGCTGGGGACCGATGCCACCGGCTCGGCCCGCTTCCGCATCTTCGCCCCTGTCCTGGACTGCCACCTGCTCTCGGCCTCGACCGTCGAGGTGAAACCGGGCGGTGGCGAAGCCTTCGAGCTGCGGGCGGGCGAGGTGGTCTGCGACCAGCGGGGCGGCTCTCCGGCCGCCATCCGCATCGGGGGCACCACCACCGAGCTGGCCGATGCCGCCGTGGCCATCGAGTACCGCGACGACAGGGCGACGACCAAGAGCCTGCGGGGCGATGTCAGCTTCGGGCCCGAGGGCGGCAACGAGGCGGTCACAGTGGAGGCGGGCAAGCAGGCGACCAGCGCCGAGGGCGGCGCCCCCGCACCGCCCCGGGCGTTCGACTACGACCAGCTGCCACCCGCTCAGCGGGAGGCGGCGCTCGACCTCGATCCCGACATCCTCGCCTCCAGCGGACACAGCCCGACCACCGGGACGGGCCCGGCACCAACGTCGACGACCACGACGCCGACGCCGACGCCGGCGACGGCCGGCGACCGCACCGTCACCTCCCAGGTGCGGATCCGGCCGCCACCAGCCCCCTGATCCCCACTGCGACGACCCCAGCGAGGGACCGCCTGGAGGCTGAGCGTCGTGGAGCGGCGCGCCGGCTCCAGGCGTGGGTGCGAGCCGGTGGCGGCGCGGTGGGCAACCGGTCCCCCGCCGGCCGTGGCCGGGGGGCGATCAGCCCGGTTGGGCCAGCAGGGGGATGAGCATCTCGTCGGCGGTGAGGGAGCCGTGGCGGGACTGGAGGTGGTAGGGGCCGGTGTCGGCGGGATCCGAGAACGCCACCGGGGAGCGGGAGGCCAGCACCACGTCGCCGAAGCGGCCGGCGGCCGCCTCGCTGACCTTGGGGCCGAACCACTCCTCGGCGACGACCCGCTGGCGGGTGCGCACCCAGGCGTCGTGGCCATGGCAGGCGCGGGCCGCCTCCAAGAGGTCCTCCTCGTGGCCGGGGCGGGCGTGGAGCCAGCGGAAGCGGCCCTCCCCCGAGAGCATCTCCACGTGGGCCATGACGTCGTCGTGGAGGCCGACCACGGCGTCGCCCACCTGGACCTGGCCGTGGTCGGAGGTGACGACGAGCACGGCCCCGGCGGGCAGGGTCGAGGCCAGATCGGCCACCAACCGGTCGGTGGCGGCCAGCTCGGCGTCGTAGTGCTCGCCCAGCCCGAACTCGTGCGCCACCTTGTCCACGCCGTCGTAGTAGGCGTAGACGAAGCTCTCGCCGTCGCGGAGCAGGCGCCGCACCTCGGTGGCCATGGTCGAGGTCACCCGCCAGCCGTGGAACCGCACGTCGGCCAGGTGGGCGGCGGTGAAACCGCTGCCGGAGAACTCGGCTCGGGTGACCACGGCCGGGCGCCGCCCCCCGAAGGCCGGCCGGCCCTGGATCTCGTCGGGGCGGATGGCATCGCGGGCGTCGCCCTCGGGCGTCTGCCAGCGCAGGACGTTCAACACATCGCCCCCGACGTTGATGCGGTAGCCCACCACCCCGTGCTCGCCGGGCGGGCAACCGAGCACCAGCGAGCTGAGGGCGGTGGCCGTGGTCGAGGGGGCCACGGTGGAGATGACGCTGCCCTGCATGCCCGCCAAGGTGGGGGCCAGGGCCCGGCGCTCGGCCAGCTGGCGGTGGCCGAGGCCGTCGAGCACCAGCAGCACCACCTGGTTGGCGCCCTCCACGGCAGGGGGCACCCAGGCGGGCAGCGGCCGCACCCGGTCCATCAGCACCGGGACCACGTTGCTCAGGCACCCCCCGGCGTAGTCGGGCACCAGCGGGTCCACAGCCGGCGGGTCCGCCTCTCCTCCCATCCCTGTAGTCCACCACCCCGGTAGCTGTCGTGCACATCGACCTCGCCAACCCCGGCCCGTAGCATTGACTCGGTGAAGGTCTCCACCCGCGGTGACTACGCCGCCCGGGCGCTGCTCTCCCTCGCGCTGCACCGCGAGCAGGGCAGCGGGCCCACCTCCGTGCGCGACATCGCCGACCGCACCGGCCTGCCCCAGCCCTACCTGGAGCAGATCCTCCTCGCGCTCAAGGGGGCCGGGTTGGTGCGCTCCAAGCGTGGGGTGGGGGGCGGCTACGTGCTCGCCCGGGCTCCGGGCGACATCACCATGGGCGAGATCGTCAGCGCCGTCGACGGCCCCATCGTGGCCGGCGACTTCGGTCGGCCCCACGAAGACGGGGCCTGCGACCACGAGGGTCAGTGCGTTCTGCTGGCCATGTGGGCCGACGTGGGCGACCACATGCGCCGCCACCTCGACTCCTTCACCCTCCAGGACTGCGTGGCCCGGGCCCGGGGCACCGCCGACACCACCGAAGTGAACCCCGCCGGCGGGTCGCCGGTGCCGCTCACGCCAGCTGGTCGAGGACCCGGCGAAGATCCTCCGCCAGCTCCGAGGAGTAGCTGAGCCGCTCGCCCGAAACGGGATGATCGAACGCCAGGTGCTCGGCGTGGAGGAACGGCCGGGGACAGACGATCCCCTCCCGGACTCCCCCGTAGCGGGCGTCGCCCACCACCGGGTGGCCGATGGCACCCAGGTGGACGCGGATCTGGTGGGTCCGCCCCGTCTCCAGGCGGCAGCTGAGCAGCGAGGCCGGCTGGGGCGAGTCGAAACGGGTCCGGACGCGGTAGCCGGTCCGGGCCGGCTTGCCCCGGCTGGAGACCGACATGCGGGTCGGATCACGCCGGGAGCGGCCGATGGGCGCATCCACCTGCCCGTGGGGGGGCTCGGGCCAGCCCCAGACCAGGGCGGCGTAGCGACGGCTTACGCTGCGCCCGGCCAGCTGCGCCACCAGGGAGGCGTGGGCCGGCGCCGAGCGGGCCACCACCAGCAGGCCCGAGGTGCCCTTGTCGAGGCGGTGGACGATCCCCGGGCGGGCCGGGTCGCCCACCCCGGCGAGGTCAGGGAAGCGGGCGAGCAGACCCTGCACCAGAGTGCCGCCCGCGTTGCCGGCCCCGGGGTGCACCACCAGTCCTGCGGGCTTGTCGACGACGAGGACATCCCCGTCGGCGTAGACCACCTCCACCTCCACGCCCGGGTCGGCGACCGGCTCGGGATCCGCCCGGCCGGGGAGCTCGACGTCGATGGAGCTCCCGCCGGTGACCTTGGTGGAACGGGTGGTGACCGTACGCCCCGAGAGCCGGACGGCACCGGCGGCGACCAGCCCGGCCACGCTGGCCCGAGACAGCCCGGTCATGAGGGCGACGACCCGGTCCACCCGCTCACCGTCGAGGGCGTCGGGGATGAGCTCCTTCACCGGTGGGACCCGGCCGGGGCGGGCTCCCCGGCGGCGTCGACGCCCGGGTCCCGCCAGGCGGTCACCATCAGGGAGAGGGCACCGAGGGTGATGGCCATGTCGGCCACGTTGAACACCGGCCACCATTGCAGATCGACGAAGTCGACCACCGCTCCCCCGAGGAACCCGGGGCCGTCCCGGAAGGCCCGGTCGGCCAGGTTGCCGACCGCCCCGCCGAGTACCAGGCCGAGGCTCACCCGGGCGCCCCGCCCCCGCAGCGTGGACCCGGCCCGGGCCAGCACCGCCACCACGGCCACGGCCACGATGGCGATGATCGGCCCGAAGCGGGAGCCGAGCCCGAAGGCGGTTCCCCGGTTGAACACCAGGCGCAGGCGCAGTGTCCAGACGAGGTCGATGGCCGGGCGCGCCTCGAGGGTGGCCAGCGCCCACCACTTGGTGGCCTGGTCGAGGACGACCACGGCCGCCGCTACGCCCGCCACCAAGACCCAGGGCGGCGACCGGTGACGGCGGCCGCCGGGGTCGGGCCCGTCAGCGACGGCTGAGACCCCCGCTCTTGCAGCGGACGCACAGGGCGGCGTGGGGCAGGGCTTTCAGGCGCTCCTTGGGGATGGGCTCCCCGCAGCGGTCGCAGACGCCGTAGGTCCCCTTGTCCATGCGGGCCAGGGCCTCGTCGATCTCCTGGATCGACGCCAGTGCCTGGGCCGACAGGGCCAGATCCCGCTCCCGCTCGACGTTCATGGAATCGCCCTGGCCCGACTCCTCGTCGAACTGGACGTCGCCTGGTTCGCGGTCCTGGGCCAGCTGGTCGGCTTCGGCCCGCAGCGTCGTGGCCGATCGGGTGTAAGCCTCGCGCTCGGCCACCAGCGCCTTGCGCTGGGCCTCCACGAAACGATCGGCCACGCCGGTGGCCTTGGCCTTGGCGCCCGGGCCCTTGCTCTTGGCCGGTCGCTTGGTGGACTTCGCCGGGGACTTGGTTGCAGTGGTCTTGGTCGTCGGGCCGGCGGTGCCGGCCTTGGTTGCTCTGGGCATAGCCTGGCCTCCCTGCGGCTGGGAGCCGCCGAGGCTATCGCCCGCCGCCACCAGCGGCAACGCGCTCCGCCCCGTCCGCACCCGCCCCGGAGCGTATCGACCGGTACACGGCGGGCCCGCTCCCCTACCCTGGCGCCATGCCCTTCGGTCCCGTCGAGCCCCTGGATCTCGTTGCCCTCGAAGCTCGGGTGCTCGAACGGTGGGCGGCGCTGGACGTGATCGGCCAGGTGCGCAGCCGGCGCAAGGACGGCGAGCCGTGGATCTTCTACGAGGGACCGCCGACGGCCAACGGGCGCCCCGGCCTCCACCACGTCTGGCCCCGGGTCTTCAAGGACCTCTACCCCCGGTTCCAGACCATGCGGGGGCGCAACGTCCCCCGCAAGGGCGGCTGGGACTGCCATGGCCTGCCGGTGGAGCTTGAGGTGGAAAAGGAGCTGGGACTGCGATCCAAGCAGGAGATCGAGGCCTACGGCATCGCCGAGTTCAACGCCCGGTGCCGGGCCTCGGTGTCGCGCTACGTGGAGGACTTCGTCACCCTCACCCGGCGCTCGGGGACCTGGATCGACACCGACGACGCCTACTGGACCCTGTCGCGCGACTACATGGAGTCGGTGTGGTGGCTGGTCCGCCAGCTGTGGGACGAGGGTTTGCTTTACGAGGGCCACCGGGTCAGTCCCTACTGCCCCAGGTGCGGGACGGCCCTGTCGTCGCACGAGATGGGCCAACCCGACGTCTACCGCCAGGTCAGCGACCCGTCGGTCTACGTCCGTTTCCCCCTGGTCGACGACGACGCCGATCTGGTGGTGTGGACCACGACTCCCTGGACGCTGGTCTCCAACGTCGCCGTGGCCGCCGGTCCCGAGCTCGGCTACGTGCGGGTGCACGAGCCCGAAGGCCGGGACCTGATCATGGCCGAACCCGCCGCCGAGCGCTTCTTCGGACCCGACGCCCCCTACGACGTCGTCCAGCGCCTGGCCGCCGCCGACCTGGTGGGGCGGCGCTATCGGCGGCCCTTCGAGCTGCTGGAGCTGGCCGGCGACGACGCCCGGCGGGCCGAGCGGGTGGTGTCGGCCGCATGGGTCAGCACCGACGAGGGCTCGGGCCTGGTCCATCTGGCCCCCGCCTTCGGCGAGGACGACGCCGCCGTGGCCCGGGCCGAGCACCTGCCGGTGCTCAACCCGGTGGGGCCCGACGGCACCTTCGACGAGCGGGTCGCACCGTGGGCGGGGGTCCCGGTGAAGCAGGCCGACCGCGCCATCATCGACGACCTGTCCCACCGCGGCCTGCTGGTGCGCGAGCAGGCTCACCTCCACAGCTACCCCCACTGCTGGCGCTGCTCCACGCCGCTGATCTACTGGGCCAAGACCTCGTGGTTCGTCCGCACGGCCGAGCGCCGGGGCGAACTGTTGGCCCAGAACGAGCGCATCGCCTGGTACCCCGAGCACATCAAGCACGGCCGCTTCGGCAAGTGGCTGGAGGGCAACGTCGACTGGGCCCTCTCCCGGGACCGCTACTGGGGCACGCCGCTGCCCATCTGGCGCTGCCCCCAGCGCCACGACACCTGTGTCGGCTCGGTCGACGAACTGGCCCAGCTGGCCGGTGCCGATCTGAGCGACCTCGACCTGCACCGTCCGGATGTCGACCAGGTCACCATCGCCTGCCCGGCCGAGGGCTGCGGCCAGCGGGCGTCTCGCCTGGCCCCGGTGCTCGACGCCTGGTTCGACTCCGGTGCCATGCCCTCGGCCCAGTTCCACTTCCCCTTCGACGGGAACGACGCCGATCCCCCATCGTTTCCCGCCGACTTCATCTGTGAAGCCATCGACCAGACCCGCGGCTGGTTCTACTCCCTGCTGGCCGTCAATGCCCTGGTCTTCGGGAGCACCCCGTACCGCAACGTGGTGTGCCTCGGCCTCATCGTCGACGGCGAGGGCCAGAAGATGTCCAAGTCCCGGGGCAACGTCATCGACCCCGGCCACGTCTTCGACACGGTGGGGGCCGATGCCCTGCGTTGGTACTTCTTCTCCGCCGGCCAGCCGTGGACCCCCCGGCGGGTCTCCGAGGACGGCATCCGGGAAGCGACCCGCCAGACGCTGGTCACGCTGTGGAACGTCTTCTCCTTCTTCGCCACCTACGCCGACCTCGACGGCTACGACGCCGCCGAGGCGGCGCCCGAACCCACCCACCTGCTCGACCGCTGGGTGCTGGGCGAGCTCGGCGCCGCGGTGGAGGGGGTCACCGCCGCCCTGGAGGACTTCGACGCCCTGACCGCCACCTCCCGGCTGGCCACCTTCGTCGACGACCTGTCCAACTGGTATGTCCGGCGGTCCCGGCCCCGCTTCTGGCGGTCCTCGGACCGGGCCGCCCACGCCACCCTCTACCACTGCCTGGTGCAGGCCGCCCAGCTCCTGGCCCCCTTCTGCCCCTTCCTGGCCGACGAGCTGTGGACCCGGCTCACCGGCGAGATCTCGGTGCATGCCTCGGACTGGCCCCGAGCCAGCCATCCACCCTCTCCGGCCCTCGCCGGGGAGATGGCATCGGCCCGCCGCCTGGTCGGACTCGGCCGGGCGGCCCGGACCGATGCCGGGGTCAAGGTCCGCCAGCCCCTGCGGCGGGCCCTGCTCCTGCACCCGGGGGCGGAGCTCGGCGACGACATCCGCCGGGAGATCGCCGAGGAGCTCAACGTCAAGGCGCTGGAGGACATCGACGCCCTCAGCGGCCTGGTGCGCTGGAGCGTCGTGCCCAACTTCGCCGCCCTGGGGCCGCGCCTCGGGCGCCGGGTCAACGACGTCAAGGCGGCCCTGGCGGGGGCCGACGGCGACGCCCTGCGCCGCCAACTCGAGGATCAGGGCTTCGTCGAGGTGGCCGGCGAGCGGCTGGTTCCGGCCGAGGTCGAGGTCCGGGCCGAGCGCCAGTCCGACATCGCCCTGGCCCAGGACGGGACCTGGGCCGTCGCTCTCGACCTCGACCTCGACGACGACCTGCGCCGGGAGGGCACGGCCCGGGAGCTGGTGCGGGCTCTCAACGACCTGCGCCGGGAGCAGGACTTTGCCATCGCCGAGCGCATCGACGTCAGCCTGGCCACCTCCGACCAGGCGGTGCGGGCCGCCGTCGAAGCCCACGGGGACGCCATCGCCACCGAGGTGCTGGCGACCTCACTCGAGCTGGTCGACGAGGAGTTGGCCGCCGGGCTGGAGATCGACGGGGCGCCGGTCGGTGCCCGCCTCTCTGCGGCTCGCGGAGGTGTCTGAGCGGTTAGCGGCGGGCCGCCGACTTCTTGGCCGACCGCTTCTTGGTGGTGGCCTTCTTGGCCGCCGCCTTCGTGGTGGCCTTCCGGGCCGGAGACGTCTTAGTGGCGGCCTTCTTGGCGGCGGACGTCCTCTTGGTCGACCGCTTGGCCGGGGCCTTGCGCACGGGCGCGCTCTCCACCCCCAGCTCCCGGTCGATGGCCGTCAGCACGGTGATGCGGTTCGACCCCCGTCGCTCGGCATCGCGCACTTCCTCGAGCTCCTCCTCGGTGAGCTGGGGCAGTACCTTGCGGATCTCCGGGACCCGGAGCCCGTCGTAGTTCTCGATCGGGAAGATGTCTGCGTCCTCGGTCCCGCCGGCCGGTTCCGTCTCGCCGGCCCCGGTGGGTGCCGGCTCCCCGCCGGTTCCGTCCCAGCCCTCGTCCGGAACCGGCCAGTCCCCGTCCTCGGCGACGCCCGGGGCCGCGGGCTCGCCTCGCAGCTCGGCCAGGCGCTCGACGATCGCCGCCCGGTTCTTGGTGGCCCGCTCGCGCTCCTCGACCACGTCGAGCTCGTCCTCGTAGAGCTCGGGCAGCAGCGGCAGGATCTCGCCCACCGTCAGCTCGTCGTAGTCCTCGATGGGGAAGAAGTCCTCGTCGCCGTCAATGTCGCCGGCATCCATGCCGGCATCGTCGTCGACGGCCGGGGCCTCGGCCTCGCCCCCCTGGCGCAGCTCGGCCAGCCGGTTGATGATCGAGACCCGGCCCTTCCCGGCCCGCTCGTGGCGCTCGACCAGGTCCATCTCGTCGGGGTAGAGCTGCGGGAGCAGCGGCAGGATCTCCGCCACCCGCAGCTCGTCGTAGTCCTCGATGGGAAAGAAGTCGTCGCCGGCGGCAGGTACTTCAGCCGTCGCCGGTGCCGCTCCTGCGCCACGGCGCACCTCGTCGATGCGGTCCAGCACCGTCACCCGTCCCTTCGTCTCTCGTTCCCGAGCCTCCACCATGTCGAGCTCGTCGGGATAGAGCTCGGGAATCAGGGGCAGGATCTCCGCCACCTTCAAGTCGTCGTAGTCCTCGATGGGGAAGAAGTCGTCGTCGCCTCCGCCCGATGCGCCCACACCCGCCAGCACCGGTTGGCGAGCGGACGTGTACGCGGGCGCCGCCGCCGGCACGACCGGGACGGGAGCCGTGGTCTCGGGAGCGGGCGCCGGGGCAGACCCGGTGGTGGCTGCCGCCTGCTGGCCCGACCACCCGGCGGCCGGTGCCGGTGCCCCCTCCTCGCTGGGCCGGCGCAAGACCGTCGCCACCACCAGAGCGATCCCTGCAGCCACACTGCAGGCGATCGACGCGTAGACGAGACCGAGGCCTCCTTCCGCCAGGAGGCCGAGCACCAGCAGCACGGTCGCCACCAACACCAGTCCGAAACTGATCAGTACAAGCACTTCTGCCTCACCGTCCTGAGTCTTTGGCTGCCGCGCTGAAGTTGCATCCTAGACAGGACCGCCGCCGGCCGTCTCATCCGCCAGAGAGGCCGGCAGTGGGCGCCCGTGAGCGCCCTACCCTGGCCGGCGGCCAGTGATGCTGCCGAACGCCGTGGCGGGCCTGGTCCGGTTCAGGAATGGCGGCGCCGGGACCGGGGTGGGAAGGCCAGATCGCCGCCGATGTCGCCGGTCCCGTCGTCTCCGTCGCCGGGATCGTCACGCGGTCCGAGGGGCTCGGGGTCGTTGACCGCCCGCCGCAGCTCGGCGATGAACGGATCGTCGTCCTGGCGGGACGCGAACAAGTCGTCATCGGTGTCGTCCTCGGGTGCCTCGCCGCCCCAAGGGATCACGCCGAAGTCGTCGAGCACGGTGTCGTCCCCGGCACCCGGCGGGGACACCGGCCTCGTCCCGGCCGGGTCGATGCTGCCGCCCCGCCCGGCCGGAGGCACCGGGGCACGGCGAACCGGTGCTGCTTCCACCGCTCTGCTCGAGCGGGGGTCGCCCACCCCCAGGGGCGTGGCCGCCGGTGGGGCACTGGCTTGGGAGGAGGACGTCGACGACCCCGAGCCATCCTCATGGGCCGCGGGGCTGGGCGCCCCCTGCTGATCATCGGTGGGCGGTCGCCGGGCCGGCACCGGCCCGGCACCCGCCGGGGTGGGCGAGGGCGGTCCCAGCATGGCCGGCAGGTCGTCGAGGTGGCCGGGCCGCTCGAGCCAGCGCAGGTGGGTGCGTAGCTCGTCCGCCAACCGGGCCCGGTGGCGCTCGACGTAGGAGGCAAGGAGTTCCACGTCGGCCTCCAGCGCCTCTCGCTGCGCCGTCACCTCGGCCAGCTCGGCCTCGATGCGCCGGTCGATCTCCGCCTCGAGGCCGGCCTTGCGCTCCTCCAGCTCGCGCAGGACCTCTGCCGCCTGGGCCTCGGCCTCGGCCACCAGGCGGGACGCCTCCTCCTGCGCCTCCTGGCGAGCGGCATCGGCCGTGCGCTGGGCCAGCACCAAGGTCCGCCGCAGATCGTCGTCGGCCCCGCGCTCCTCGAGCCGGCGCTCCGCCTGGGCGCTGCGCTCGGCCGCCTCCGCCAATCGCCGCTCCAGCTGGTCGAAGGCATCGGCCACCTGCTCGACGAAGTCGTCGACCTCGTCGGTGCGGTAGCCCCGCCACTGCTCGGCGAAGCGCACATCCCGAACACGCTCAGGCGTCACCCGGGGAGCCATGCGCGTTCATCGTACCCAACCGCCGGAGGCCGGTTGACCATCTCCGGGGATGCCCCGATCAGGCGATGGAGCAGAGGAGCGGGGCGATGAAGAACTGCAGGACCAGGATCACGATGATCGGCGAGAGATCCAGGCCCATGCCCCCCATCGCCAGCGGGGGCAGGGCCCGGCGAATCGGTCCCAGGACGGGCTCGGTCAGGCGGTAGAGCACCGAGAACACCGAGGCCATGGCCCCGCCCGGGGCGATCGGGAACCAGCTGAGGAGGATCCGGGCGAAGACCACGATGAGATAGAGCGTGGGGACGATGCACAACAGGTTGCCCAGCATCTAGCGCTCCCTCGGGCGCAGCGGCTGCACTAGGTGTTCCGCTCCTGCAGCCGGCGCCGGTCCTCGTCCGACACCTGCACGTCGGACGGCGTCAGCAGGTACACCTGGTTGGTGACCCGTTCCATCTGGCCCCGCAACCCGTAGCAGAGGCCGCTGGCGAAGTCGACCAGGCGCCTCGACAGCTCCCGCTCCACCCCCTGGAGGTTCACGATGACCGGCACGCCGGCCATGTACTTGTCCGCCACCTCCTGGGCCTCGTTGAACGAGGCCGGCGAGATGGCGTGGGGTTTGGGGCTCGGCTGGGTGACGATGGGCCGGACCACCGCCCCCCGAGACCGCAGGGCCGACGGCTCGGGCTCGGGCTCGCTCTCCCGCGGTAGGGGCCGCACCGTGCTCACCGTGACCGAATGCGGATCCGGGACCGCCGGGGCGGGCTCGCTGTAGCGGGGCGCGCCTCGGCCCCGCTGCTCGGCCGGAGCCTCGTACTCGTAGTCGTCGTACTCGTCGTCGGGGCCGAGACCGAGATACATCATCGTCCGACGCCACATGGTTGCCATGACAAGTCCTCCTGAGACCTTGACGTTAGCCAGTGACCGGGGAACCCGGCGGTCCGGGCCGAGCCGCGGGCCGGTCGGGCCGGGGACCGAACAGGGCCCGGCCGACGCGCACCATGGTCGATCCTTCCTCGACGGCGACCTCCAGATCGCCGCTCATGCCCATGGACCGCACTGCCAGGCCGAGCTCGTCCGCCAGGCGGGCCAGCCGCCGGAAACCGGGGCGCGCCCGCTCCGGCTCCCCTGCCGGCCCCACGGCCATGAGCCCGGCCACGTCGAGGCCGTGCGAGCGAGACCGGTCCACCAGTTCTCGAGCCGACTGCTCGTCGCACCCCCCCTTGGTGGGCTCGCCCGAGATGTCGAGCTGCACCAGCACCCGGGCGCCGGGGGCACGGCGAGCGACCTCGGCGGCCAGCTCCGGGCGGTCGATGCTCTGCCACAACGACACCGCGGCGGCCACCTTGCGCACCTTGTTGGCCTGAAGGCGGCCCACGTAGTGCCACCGCGGGCCGGCCACAGTGGCCGCCTTGGCCTCCAGCTCCTGGGCGTAGCTCTCGGCGATGTCGGTGACGCCCGCCGCCAGAACGGCCTCGACCACGTCGGGTCCGAACCCCTTGGTGACGGCGACGAGGGTGATCCCCTGGAGGTCGCCACCCACCGCCCGGATGCGCTCCCGCACCCGGCCCACCGCGGCTCCCACGTCCCGGGTGGGCCCGGTGGCGTCCCCGGTCACGGCGCCAGGCCGGCGATCAGCGCCTGGCGCTGGGGATCCCCGCCGGCGCGATGGGACCAGTACGCCGGCGAGCAGGCCGTACAGCGGCCCTCGTCGGCCCAGGCGTCGACACCGCCGGACGCCAGGGCCAGGCGCACGGCCTCCACCAGGTCCAGCGCCGGGCGACCGGCCACCGTGGTCGCCCGGACTCCGGGGCCGAGCGCCCGCTCCAGCCCGTCCAAGTCGCCGGCACCGAACTCGTAGCAGTGGGCCCGGATGCACGGCCCGACGACCGCCCGCAGGCTCGAACCCGCCCCCAGCCGCCGCATAGCCTCCAAGGCAGCTCCCACGAC
>DATMJI010000206.1:0-15484 GCA_035553895.1 Acidimicrobiales bacterium
CCCCCCCCGGTGCCCGCCACCGTCCCCCCCGGCGTCACCGTGCGGGCCATCGGCGATTCGGTCATGGTCAGCGCCGCCGCCGCCCTCCAGGAGCGCCTGGGCCCGTCGGGCTACATCGACGCCGCCCTCAACCGCCAGTTCGCCGACGGGATCGCCGTGGCCCGGTCCGTGGGCGAGGGGGGCGGCGCCGACACCGTCGTGGTCCATCTGGGCAACAACGGGCCGGTCAGCGCCGGAGATGCCGACGCCCTGCTGGCGGAGTTGGCGGCGGTCCGCACCGTCCTGGTCGTCAACCTCCGGGTCGACCGCCCCTGGCAAGGGCCCAACAACCAGACGCTGGCCGACGCCGTGGGCCGCCACCCCCACGCTCGCCTGGTCGACTGGTACGGAGCCAGCGAGGGTCGTCCCGACTGGTTCCAGAGCGACGGTACCCACTTCCGGGCCACTGCCGGCCCCGGTGCCCGCGCCTTGGCCGATCTCATCGCCGGTGCGGTACCCCCGCCGCCCACCACCACCGTGGCCCCGGTGGCGACCACCCCCGTGGCCGTCCCCACGACGGCGGCCCCGCCGCCGGGAACCGGGCCGCGCTAGGCCGGTAACCTGACCGGCCATGTGCGGGATCGTCGCCGTCGTCTCCCGCCCGGCGCAGCGACCGTCGCCGTCGGTGGCCGACATCCGCACCCGGCTGGCGCGGGCCGAGGAGGCCCTCGGTCCCGGCGCCGATCCGCTCACCACCATGGCCGGGGCCGCCGCCGCCCTCGAGGAGCTCGATGCCGTCCTCCGGGGCACCCCCGGCCTCCAGCTGCTGCTGGCCCGACCGGAGGTGGCGGGCGAGCTCGAAGCCGGCTGCGGGCGCCTCGAAGCCGTGGTCGACCGACTCGAACGGGACATCGACGCCGAGGTGGGCGTCGTCGGGACCCGGGCTGTCGAAGCCCGCAACGCCGCCCTGATCCGGCTCAAGGACGTGGTGTGGGCCCTCGGCCGGGACCGGCTGGGCCTGGCCAGGGCGGTGGCCGATCTCGGGGGGACGGCGCCCGGCCCGGCCGCCGTGGAGGCCCTGGCCTCGGTGCAGGTGGCGCTGTCCGCCCTCGACCGCCTCGAGGTCCGGGGCCGCGACTCGGCCGGGCTCCACCTCCTGGTCCGGGGCCACGGCCTCGATCTCGGCGCTCCCGAGGTGGCAGCCCTCCTCGAGGGGCGCGGCGACGATCCGCTGTTCACCTCGGGCGCAGTCCGGGTCGCCGACGGGCACCTCAGCCTGGTCTACAAGGCGGCGGCCGAGGTCGGGGAACTGGGGGACAACACCAGCGCCCTGCGCCGCGCCGTGCGGGAGGACGAGCTCCTGCGCCTGGCGCTGCGGGCTCCCGGTGCCCGGGTCACCGTCCTCGGCCACACCCGCTGGGCCAGCGTGGGCATCGTCTCGGAGGCCAACGCCCATCCCCTCAACCACGAGGAGGAAGGGGCCGGTCCCGCCCCCTACGTCACCGTGGCCGTCAACGGCGACGTCGACAACCACATCGAGCTGCGCCGGGAGGAGCACCTGGCCATCCCCGTCGAGGTCACGTGCGACACCAAGGTGGTGCCGGCCCTGGTGTCGCGCCGCCTGGCCGCCGGGGCGGCACCGGTGGAGGCCTTCCGCCACGCGGTGGGCGCCCTGGACGGCTCCATGGCCATCGCCGCCAGCGTGGCCGCCGAGCCCGGCCGCCTCCTGCTGGCCGTGCGGGGCAGCGGCCAGTCGCTGCACATCGGCGTGGCCGAGGACGCCTTCGTGGTGGCCAGCGAGCCCTACGGGGTGGTGGCCGAGACCAACCGCTACCTGCGCGTCGACGGCGAGACCCTGGTCGGCCCCTTCCGCACCCGCGGCCAGGTGGTGGTGGTCGACGGGGACGAGCCGGGCGTCGCCGGCATCTCCCGGTCGACCTACGACGGCGTGGCCCTACCCGTCGACGAGGCCGAGCTGGTCACGGCCGAGGTGACGACCCGGGACATCGACCGGGGCCGGTTCCCCCACTACCTGCTCAAGGAGCTCACCGAGGCGCCCCGCTCGCTGGCCCGCACCCTCCGGGGCCGCATCGTCGGCCGGGGCGGGGGCCTGGCCGTCGCCCTCGACGACGACGTCCTGCCCGAGGGTGTGCGCAAGGCACTGGCCGCCGGAACCCTCGACCGGGTGGTCGTCGTCGGCCAGGGCACAGCGGCGGTGGCCGCCAGGAGCGTGGCCGCGGCCGTGGCCGGCGCCTGCGCCCGCTCGCCGCTGCGGGTCGAGGCGGCCCTGGCCACCGAGCTCTCCGGCTTCGGCCTCGACGACGACATGTCGGGCACCCTGGTGGTGGCGGTGAGCCAGTCGGGGACCACGACCGACACCAACCGCACCGTCGATCTGGCCCGGGGGCGGGGGGCGTCGGTGATCGCCATCGTCAACCGCCGCAACAGCGACCTGGTCGACAAGGCCGACGGCGTGCTGTTCACGTCCGACGGGCGCGACGTGGAGATGAGCGTGGCCTCCACCAAGGCGTTCTACGCCCAGGTGGCCGCCGGGTTCCTGCTGGCCGAGGGACTGGCCCAGGTGCTCGGGTGCAGCGACCGGCCCCGGGCGTCGGGGCTGCTCGACGGGCTCCGCCGCCTGCCCGAGGCCCTGGAGGCGGTCCTGGCCCAGCGCCCGGCCCTGGCCGCCGCCGCCGCCCACGCCCCGCCCCAGCGCTCGTGGGCAGTGGTGGGCAACGGGCCCAATCGCATCGCCGCCGAGGAGGTGCGGATCAAGCTGTCGGAGCTGTGCTACAAGTCCATCGCCTGCGACGCCACCGAGGACAAGAAGCACATCGACTTGTCGTCGGAGCCCCTGGTCTTCGTCTGCGCCGCCGGGCTCGACGGTGCCACCGCCGACGATGTGGCCAAGGAGGTGGCCATCTACCGGGCGCACCGGGCGGTGCCCCTGGTGGTGGCCAGCGCCGGCCAGGAGTTTGCCGGGGCGGTGGCCACCGTGACCGTGCCCGTGGTCCACCCGGCGCTGGCCTTCGTGCTCTCGGCCATGGCCGGCCACCTGTTCGGCTACGAGGCCGCCCTGGCCATCGACGCCCAGGCCCGGCTGTTGCGTGAAGCCCGCGCCGTGGTGGACGATGCCCTGGCCGGAGCCGGCGACGCCGCCCTGCTGGAGCGCCTCCGTCCCCGGTTGGCTCCGGTGGCCGGACGCATCCTCGGCCGGCTGCGCTCGGGCGACTTCGACGGCCACCTGCGCCCGGCCATGGCCCTGGAGCTGGCCTCGCTGTTGCGCTACGCCATCGGGACGGCGCCCCTCGACACCTTCGAGCTCGACCACGGCCGCCGGGGCCTGCCCAGCGTGGTGGTGGAGGAGCTGGTGAATGCCCTCACCCGCTCCATCGACGAGCTGTCCCGCCCCATCGACGCCATCAAGCACCAGGCCAAGACGGTCACCGTCGGGATCTCGCGCTCCGAGGAGGTCCTGTTGCGGGCACCCCTGGTCGAAGCCGTGCTCGACGCCGGGGCCGGCCGGGACCAGGTCGGCTACCGGGCGCTGCGCACCCTGGCGGCGCTGGGGCCAGCGGTGGCCGAGGTGGTGGGCCACACCCACTACCGCATCGACGGCGACGTGGAGCAGGGCCAGGCCCGCCTCTACGTCCGGGCCAAGGGGGGCATCGCCACGGGCCTGGTGTCGCGGGCCGAGGGCGATCCGGTGCTCCGGGGGACCAAGCACCGGGTGGCCACCACCCGGGAGGTCACCATGGCCGTGGGAGCCAGCGACGGGCGCAGCGTGGTCATCGTCCCCGAGAGCCGGGACAACCGCAGCGTGGGCCTGGTGCTGCTCCACGTCCGGGCGGCCGGGGTCCTCTCCGCCCCCGAGGCCCGGGCCGTGCTCGAGGGCTACCAGGGCCGCTACGACGCCCTGGTCGACGCCGTCACCGAGACCGAGCCGGCCTTCGACGACGAGGTGCTGGGCACGGTCCCCATCGTCGAGCTGCTCACCCAGCCCGTCCACCTCCTGGCCCAGCACTGGCGCTGAGCCGGTTCTCCGGGAACCCAGCAGCGCCCGGCGCCGCTGCGGCACCGGAGAAACGCCGGGACGCCGGCGGGGGCGGTCAGCCGAGCAGGCCCCCGACCGTGTCCAGGAGGTTCTCCACCAGGCCCTTGTCCCCGGCGGCGGGGATCGGGGAGGCGGCCGAGGCGATGAGGGCCCGTGTGCGCTCGCGCACCTCGGGGAGGCGCCGGTAGCACCCGTTGCCGGGACAGCCGGTGGGGGTGACGTCGCGGTGGCCGATGAGGGTGCCGGCGGCCACGGGATCGATGGTGCGGGGCCCGAACTTCCAGGCGGCGATGGCGCTGACGGCGTCGAGGGCGGCGTCGGTGGGCGTGATCCCCTCACTGGTGTAGGTGCCGAGGATGGCCACCCCGACGCTGCCGGTGTTGTGGCCGCCGGCGTGGGCCCCGACCACGCCCCGCCCGGCGTCGTCCTCGCCGTCGTGGCGGCCGTTGCCGGTGGCCCGACCCTCGTAGACCCGCCCGGCGGCGTCGACCACGAAGTTGTAGCCGATGTCGTCCCAGCCGTTGCCCTGGACGTGGTAGGCGTAGATGGCCCGCACCCGGGCCGCCGGATCGGGCTCGTCGACGGACGTGACCGTGTGGTGGACGATGAGGCGACTGATGGGGGCGAAGTCGGGCTGGCGGCGGCGGAGGGACTCGTCGGCCCCCCACTGCTCCCGGCCGATGATGGTGGGCGGCGACACGGCGACCACGGGCAGGAGCGGCCCCAGGGTCGGGACCAGCGAGCGCAGCAGGCCTGGGCCGGCAGTGAGCGCGCCGGCGCCCACCACGCCCTGCCACAGGAGCTGGCGGCGGTGGAGACGGTGGGTGACGACACTCACCTCGCTCGGGTGCTCACGCACGGCGGCGCAGGCTACTGCAGGTCGGGGGCCAGGAACAGGGCGCATCCCCATTCCCTCCCGATCTTCAGCTTCGGTGGGACACTGGCCGGGTGATCCCCATCCTCACTCCCGTCGAGGTCCGGGCCCTTGACGCTGCCGCCGCCGAGCCGGTCGAGGTGCTGGTGGCCCGGGCCGGCGCGGCCGTCGCCCGGGCGGCCCTGGACCTGCTGGGCGGCAGCTACGGGCGCCGGGTGCTGGTGGTGGCGGGCAAGGGCAACAACGGGGCCGACGGTCGGGAGGCGGCCCGCCGGTTGCGCCGGGCCGGGGTCCGGGTCGAGGTGATGGCGCCGGGCGCCGCCGGCGCCCCCCGTCCCGGCCCGCTCGACCTGGTCATCGACGCCGCCTTCGGCACCGGCTTCCGGGGGCGCTGGGAGCCGCCCTCGATCGGACGGGTTCCGGTCCTGGCCGTCGACATCCCGAGCGGTGTCGACGGCTCCACCGGCGAGGCGACCGCCGCCCTGGGCGCCCGGCGCACGGTCACCTTCGCCGCCCTCAAGCCCGGTCTCCTCCTCGGGCGGGGACCGGAGCTGGCGGGCGAGGTCACGGTGGCCGACATCGGCCTCGATCCCGGCCCCGCCGCCCGCGCCCATCTGGTGGACGACGCTGACGCCGCCGCCGCGCTGGTCGAGCGCCCGGCCACGGCCCACAAGTGGCGGTCGGCGGTGTGGGTGGTGGCCGGGAGCCCGGGCATGACCGGGGCCGCCCACCTCCTGGCCCGGGCCGCCCAGCGCACCGGTGCCGGCTACGTGCGCCTGAGCACGCCCGGTGGCGCCCCCGGGGAGGGGGCCCCCGCCGAGGCGGTGGGCCACCGCCTCGGCGGGGGCCATGGCTGGGCGGGCGAGGTCCTCGGTGGGCTCGAGCGCTTCCGGGCCCTGGCCGTGGGACCGGGGTTGGGGCACGACCCCCAGGTGGCGGCCGAGGTCCGCCGGCTCCTGGCCGGCACCACCCTGCCGTGCGTGGTCGACGGCGACGGGCTCAGCGCCCTGGGGGAGCGGGCCGGCGACGTGGGCCTCGGGCCGTCCACCGTCCTCACCCCCCACGACGGGGAGTACGCCCGCCTGGCCGGCCACCAGCCCGGTCCCGACCGTCTCGCCGCCGCCCGCCACCTGGCCGCCACCACCGGGGCCACCGTGCTGCTCAAGGGGCCGGCCACGGTGGTGGCCGGTCCCGGGGGCGAGGTCCTGGTCAGCGCCACCGGGAGCCCCCGGCTGGCCACCGCCGGCACCGGCGACGTGCTCACCGGCGTGATCGCCGCCCTGCTGGCCACGGGGGTCGAGCCCGCCCTGGCGGCCGCCGCCGGGGCCCACCTCCACGGCCGGGCCGCCCGCCTAGGCTGGCGGCGGGGGCTGGTCGCCGGCGACCTGGTCGACCTGCTCCCGCCGGCCTTCGAAGCGCTCGAACCCTGAGGAGCCCCATGCCCCGCACCATGCTCGTCCGCCAGGTCATGACCACCGACGTGGTGAGCTTCTCGCCCGGGGAGTCGGTGTCCGACGCCACCCGGCGGCTGGTGGAGCGGGGGGTCGACGGCGGCCCGGTGGTCGACGACGGGGGCCAGCTGGTGGGCATGCTCAGCAGCGGCGACCTGCTCGTGCAGGAGACCCGCCTCCACTACCCCACCGTCATCTCCCTCTTCGGCGCCTACCTGGAGCTGCCCTCGGCCCACCGCCACTTCGAGGACGACCTGCGCCGGGCGGTGGGGGCCACCGTCGGCGACGTCATGGGTCGCGATCCGGTCGCCTGTGCCGACGGCGACACCCTGGAGCGGGCGGCCACCCTCATGCACGACCACGACGTGAGCCGCCTCCCGGTCGTCGCCGGTGGGAGGGTGGTGGGCATCGTCGCCCGGGGCGACATCCTCCGGGCGGTGATGGGCGGCCCCGAGTCGTGACGGCCGGGCGCCCGGCCTGGGCCGAGGTGGACCTGGCGGCCGTGGCCGCCAACGCCGCCACCCTGGCCGCCGCCGCCGCCCCCGCCGCCCTGTGCGCCGTGGTCAAGGCCGACGGCTACGGCCACGGTTCGGTTCCGGTGGCCCGGGCGGCGCTGGGGGCGGGCGCCACCTGGCTGGCCGTGGCCATGGCCGCGGAGGGGGCGGTGCTGCGGGCCGCCGGAATCGACGCCCCCATCCTGGTGCTGGCCGAGCCGGCACCAGGAGAGCTCGACGAGGTGGTGGCTCAGGGGCTGCGCGCCACCGTGTGCACCATGGCCGGCATCGAAGCGCTGGCCAAGGCAGTGGCCCGGGCCGGTGCCGATCCCCTCCCTGTCCACCTCAAGGTCGACACGGGCATGCACCGCATCGGGGCCCCGCCGGTCGAGGCCCGGGCCCTGGCCGCGGCCGTGGCCGAGCGGGGGGAGCTGGTGTGGGAGGGGCTGTGGACCCACTGCGCCGTGGCCGACCAGCCCGGCCATCCCTTCACCGCCGTGCAGGCCGACCGTTTCGACGCCGTGGTCGACGAGCTGGGCGCCGCCGGGCTGCGGCCCCCGGTGGTGCACGCCGCCAACTCGGCCGCCGCTCTCGACCACCCCCGCCTGCGCCACGATCTGGTGCGCTGCGGCATCGCCCTCTACGGCCTCGATCCCAGCCCCGCCCTGGCCGGCCGGGTCCCGCTGCACCCGGCCCTGCGCCTGGTGTCGGAGGTGGCGGCGCTGCGCACCGTGGCTGCCGGGGAGGCCGTCTCCTACGGGCTGCGCTCCTGCGTGGTGGCTGACACGGTGATGGCCACCGTCCCCCTGGGCTATGCCGACGGGGTGGCCCGGCGCCTCTTCGACGTGGGGGCCGAGGTGCTCATCGGTGGCCGCCGCCGGCCCCTGGCCGGCACCGTCACCATGGACCAGGTGGTGGTCGACTGCGGCCCGCCCGGTGCCGCACCGGCGGTGGCGGTGGGCGACGAGGTGGTCCTCATCGGGTCCCAGGGAGGAGCCCGGGTGGGGGCCGAGGAGTGGGCCGAGCGGCTGGGGACCATCGCCTACGAGGTGGTGTGCGGCATCTCGTGGCGCGTGCCCCGCCGCTACCGGGGCGGCGGGGCAGGGGCCGGCCATTCGTCCTGAGGACGGCCCCGGGTACGATCGGGCCGTGTCGGACCTGGCCGCCATCGCCGCCGAGGCGGCTACCTGCACCCGGTGCCGGCTGGCCCCCACCCGCACCCAGGTGGTCTTCGGGATGGGTGACCCCGGGGCCGACCTGGTCTTCGTCGGGGAAGGACCGGGGGCCGACGAGGACGCCGCCGGGCTGCCCTTCGTCGGCCGCTCCGGCCGCCTGCTCGACCGGCTCGTGGCCGAGGAGATGGGGCTGACCCGGGCCGACTGCTACATCACCAACACGGTCAAGTGCCGGCCTCCGGGAAACCGCGACCCCAAGCCCGACGAGATGGCGACGTGCCGCCCGTGGCTCGACGCCCAGCTGGGCCAACTCGACCCGAGGGTGGTGGTGACCCTCGGCAACGTGGCGTCGAGGGCCCTGCTGGAGCGCACCGAGGGCATCACCCGACTGCGGGGCCGGGCCTACCCCTGGCAGGGCCGGACCCTCATCCCCACCTACCACCCCTCGGCCGCCCTGCGGGGCACGGCCGGGGCCATGGCCGGGATGCGGGCCGACCTGGTCCGGGCCAAGCAGGCCCTGGCCGGCGCCCTCCGGGGCGGCCGGTGAGCGTGGTGGCGTCCACCGCCGGGGTCGAGGCCACCAGGGGCCTGGCCGGGGCCCTGGCCTCTCGGGCCCGCCCCGGCGACCTGGTGCTGCTGGCCGGCGAGCTCGGCGCCGGCAAGACGGCCTTCGCCCAGGGCTTCGCCCGCGGCCTGGGCGTGGAGGAACCGGTGACCAGTCCCACCTTCACCCTGGTGCGCACCTACGAGGGTGGCCGCCTCCCCCTCCACCACATCGACGTCTACCGCCTGGACCGGCTCCAGGAAGCCATCGACCTGGGTCTGCCCGAGATGCTCGACAGCGCCGCCGTGACCCTCATCGAGTGGGGCGACGTGGTGGCACCGGCCCTGCCCAGCGACTTCCTCGAGGTCCGCCTGGCCTATGGCGACGAGCCCGAGCAGCGCCGCCTCGCCCTGCACGCCCAGGGCCCGGAGTGGAAGGCCCGCCGGCCCGAGCTGGAAGCGGCGGTGGCGCCCTGGGGGGGGCCGCCGCCGTGCTGATCCTCGGCATCGAGACGGCCACGCCCCAGGTGGGGTGCGCCATCGGCGCCCACGAGGGGGTGCGAGCCAGCTTCCACGCGGCCAAGGGCCGCCGCCACGCCGAGAGCCTGGTCCCGGGCATCGACTTCATCCGCCGCCAGGCCGGCATCGAGTTGGACGAGATCGGGGCGGTGGCGGCCGACGTGGGCCCGGGCCTGTTCACCGGGCTGCGGGTGGGGGTGGCCAGCGCCAAGGCCATGGCCATGGCCCTGCGGGTGCCGGTCATCGGCGTGTCCAGCCTCGACCTGCTGGCCTTTCCCGTGCGCTGGACCAGCCGGCACATCGTCTCGGTGGTCGACGCCCGCCGGGGCGAGGTCTTCTACGGCTTCTACCGCCAGGTGCCCGGCGGCGTGCAGCGGGTGTCGGGTCACCGGATCGGCACCCCCGACCAGCTGTGCTCGGAGATCCAGGCCACGGGCGAGGAGTGCCTGGCCGTGGGCGACGGCGCCCTGCGTTACCGCGGTGCCCTCGAGGAGCTGACCCGCGTGGAGATCGGGGAAGCCGGCCTGGCCTATCCCTCCGCCGGCTCGCTGGTCCAGCTGGCCCACGCCCGGGCGCTGCGGGAGGAGTTCATCAACTCCTGGGAGCTCCAGCCCATCTACCTGCGCAAGGCCGACGCCGAGATCAACTGGTCGTCACGCCGGCCGCCGAGCCCGGCCAGCGGGCTCGATCCCACCGGGGAGCGGGCATGAGCGTGCCCGTTCCCACCGACGTCGGCACCGGTCCCCCGGCCGGCGTGGCCGTGCAGGTCGTGCCCATGCGCCGGCGCCACCTGCGGTCCGTCCTGCGCATCGAGGGTCGGGTGTGCCCCCGCCCCTGGAGCCTGGGGCTGTACCTGTCCGAGCTGGCCGCCGGGACCGACCGCCACTACGTGGTGGCCCGCGGCGCGGGCGGGGTCGTGGGCTATGGCGGGTTGATGGTGGCCGTGGGGGAGGGCCACGTCACCACCCTGGCCGTCGACCCGGCCTGGCAGCGGCGGCGGGTGGGCACCCGCCTGCTGCACGCCCTGGCCAGCGAGGGCCGTTCCCGGGGCCTCACCAGCATCACCCTGGAGGTGCGCATGGAAAACGCCGCCGCCCAGTCGCTGTACCGCCGTTTCGGCTTCGCCCCCGCCGGGGTGCGGCGGGGCTACTACGCCGAGACCGGCGAGGATGCCCTCATCATGTGGGCCCACGGCGTCGACGGCCAGGAGTACAAGAGCCGCCTCGACGCCATCGCCGAGCACCTGGCCGCCCCGGCCGGGGGAGAGGAGCAGGGATGACCGGCACCGGCAACGTGGTTCTCGGGATCGAGACCAGCTGTGACGAGACGGCGGCGGCGGTCGTTGCCGGGGGGCGCCAGGTGCGCTCCTCGGTCGTCTCCAGCCAGGTCGACCTCCACGCCCGCTTCGGAGGGGTGGTCCCCGAGATCGCCAGCCGGGCCCACGTCGAGCTGCTGGTCCCGGTGGTGGCCGAGGCCCTGGTGGAATCGGGCGTGGAGGGCCCCGACGTCGACGCCGTGGCCGCCACCTACGGGCCCGGCCTGGTGGGCTCCCTGCTGGTGGGCCTGGCCGGGGCCAAGGCCATGGCGTTGGTGTGGGACGTGCCGTTCGTGGCCGTCAACCACCTGGAGGGCCACCTCTACTCGGCCTTCCTGGAGGACCCCACCCTCGAGCCTCCCCTGGTGGCCCTGCTGGTGTCGGGAGGCCACACCATGTTGGTGTTCATGGAGGACTACGGGCGCTACCGGGTGCTCGGCAGCACCGTCGACGACGCCGCCGGGGAGGCCTTTGACAAGGTCGCCCGCTACCTGGGGCTGGGCTACCCCGGTGGGCCGGCCATCGACCGCCTGGCCATCACCGGCGACCCGGCGGCCGTGGACTTCCCCCGGGCCATGCTCGACGCCGGCTACGACTTCAGCTTCTCGGGGCTCAAGACGGCGGTGGTGACCTACGTGCGGGCCCATCCCGACGTGCCCACCGAGGACGTGGCCGCCAGCTTCCAGCAGGCGGTTGTCGACGTGCTGGTGGCCAAGACCCGCCGGGCGGCCCGGGAGACGGGCGTTCCCACCGTGTGCCTGGGCGGGGGTGTGGCCGCCAACTCGGCCCTGCGGGAGCACTTCCTCGACGCCTGCACCACCGACGGGTTGGCCGGCTTCCTCCCCAGCCGCTCAATGTGCACCGACAACGCCGCCATGGTGGCGGCCGCCGGCTGGTGGCGCCTCCAGGCCGACGGGCCCAGCCCCCTCGACACCGGGGCCGAACCCAACCTCCGCCTTCCGGTGGTCTGACCTCGGCATCGGCCCGTTCCCCGGGCTCTCGGCCCCACCAGGGCCTGCGGGGTTGTGGTGGTCGGGGGCCTGGCGTATCGTTAGCACTCGACACCCGAGAGTGCTAACGCAGCGCCCCGGGTGGCGAACGGTCACCAGCGACAACGATCCCCCTACGGAGGCGTACATGAAGCTCAAGCCCCTCGACGACCGCATCGTGGTGCGGCCCGGTGAGTCGGAGGAGACGACGGCCAGCGGGCTCGTGATCCCCGACACCGCCAAGGAAAAGCCCCAGCAGGGCGAGGTCCTCGCCGTGGGCCCCGGTCGGCGTTCCGAGCAGACCGGCGAGATCATCCCCCTCGGCATCGAGAAGGGCGACATCGTCGTCTACAGCAAGTACGGCGGCACGGAGTTCACCCTCGACGGTGAGGACGTGCTCATCCTGACCAGCCGGGACGTCCTCGCCACCGTCAAGAGCTAGGGAGGCAGCCCCATGGCCAAGATGCTCAAGTTCGACGAGCAGGCTCGCCGGAGCCTGGAAGCAGGGGTCGACCGCCTGGCGAACGCCGTCAAGGTGACGCTCGGCCCCAAGGGCCGCAATGTGGTCCTGGAGAAGAAGTTCGGTGCCCCCACCATCACCAACGACGGGGTGTCGATCGCCAAGGAGATCGAGCTGGACGAGCCCTTCGAGAACATGGGGGCCCAGCTGGTCAAGGAGGTGGCGACCAAGACCAACGACATCGCCGGTGACGGCACCACCACCGCCACCGTGCTGGCCCAGTACCTGGTCAAAGAAGGCCTGCGCAACGTGGCCGCCGGGGCCAACCCCATGGCCCTCAAGCGGGGTATCGACCGGGCCGTGGTCGCCGCCGTGGACGCCATCGCCGATCTGGCCAAGGAGATCGACGACAAGTCCGAGATCGCCCAGGTGGCATCCATCTCGGCCGGCGACACCTCCATCGGCGACGTCATCGCCGACGCCATCGACAAGGTGGGCAAGGACGGAGTGGTCACCGTCGAAGAGTCCAACACCTTCGGCATGGAGCTCGACTTCACCGAGGGCATGCAGTTCGACAAGGGCTACCTCTCGCCCTACTTCGTGACCGACCAGGAGCGCCAGGAGGCCGTCCTCGACGACGCCTACATCCTCTTGGTGAACGGCAAGGTCAGCGCCGTGCACGACTTGGTGCCGGTGCTGGAGAAGGTCATGCAGTCGCCCAAGCCGCTGCTCGTCGTCGCCGAGGATGTCGAGGGCGAGGCCCTGGCCACCCTGGTGGTCAACAAGATCCGGGGCACCTTCACCTCGGTGGCGGTCAAGGCCCCCGGCTTCGGGGAGCGCCGCAAGGCCACCCTCCAGGACGTCGCCGTGCTCACCGGCGGCCAGGTCATCTCCGAGGAGGTCGGCCTCAAGCTGGAGAACACCACCCTCGACCTGCTCGGCACCGCCCGCAAGGTCGTCGTCACCAAGGACGACACCACCATCATCGACGGGGGCGGCACCGACGCCGACGTGTCCGGGCGTATCGCCCAACTCAAGCGGGAGATCGAAGAGACCGACTCCGACTGGGACCGCGAGAAGCTCCAGGAGCGCCTGGCCAAGCTCTCCGGGGGCGTGGCCGTGGTCAGGGTCGGCGCCGCCACCGAGGTCGAGCTCAAGGAGAAGAAGCACCGCATCGAAGACGCCCTGTCGGCCACCCGGGCCGCCATCGAGGAGGGCATCGTGCCCGGCGGCGGCACCGCCCTGGTGCGGGCCCGGACCGCCTTGCACGACCTCGGCCTCAGCGGCGACGAGGCCACCGGCGCCGCCATCGTGCGGGGGGCCCTGGTGGCCCCGGCCCGCTGGATCGCCACCAACGCCGGCATCGAGGGGGCCATCGCCGTCCAGCAGATCGAGCGGGAGACGGGCTCCACCGGCCTCAACGCCCTCACCGGCGAGTTCGAGGACCTGCTCAAGGCGGGCGTCATCGATCCGGCCAAGGTGACCCGGGCGGCCCTGCAGAACGCCGCGTCGATCGCCAGCCTGCTACTCACCACCGAGTGCCTGATCACCGACAAGCCCGCCGATGACGTCAAGCTCCCGCCGATGCACGGCATGGGGGCGCCCGGCGACATGAGCGGCGGCATGGGCGGCATGGGCGGCGGCATGGGGGGCATGGGCTTCTAGGGTCCCCCGGGTTGCCTGCCCTGGTGCCCGGACGGGTCCTGTCACCGAGGAGGATCCCCTCCCACGGCTCCTCGCTTCGCTGCGGGGCCGTGGGCCCCTCCCCTCGGTGCCACCCGTCCTCATCCGGGACAGCGCAACCCCACCCCAGTTCGTCGATCTGGTGAGACGGCCGGCCCTTTGCGGGCCGGTCGTCTCGCGTGTCGGTGAGGGCTGCGCTCGGGTACGGGTGTTGCATGACTGATCAGATCGATCCGAGGGACCAGCCGGCTTCCAACGTGGACAAGGACCCGGATGATTGGGTGACGGGGGAAGAGGCCATGACCGGGGCCCAGGCGTCGTACCTGGAGACGCTCAGCCAGGAGGCGGGGGAGGAGTTCGACCCGTCGCTGAGCAAGGCCCAGGCGTCCCGGCGCATCGACGAGCTCCAGGAGCGCACCGGCCGGGGCCGTCCCGCGGGCGGCTAGCCTGGCGGCCATGTTGGAACGCCCGGCCCCGGATCCCGCCAAGCTCCTCGCCCAGTGGATGGAGTGGGAGCGGGGCGAGGAGATGCCCGGGCGGGTGCTGGCCAACCTCAAGACGGGTGGGCTGCGCGACGTGCTCGAGCAGCTGGTGGCCGTCCAGGAGGAGCAGGTAGGCAGCTGACCCGCATCCCCCGACTTTGTGGTCACGGGTGGCCCGGAATGGTGCGGAAGTGACCAGAAAGCCCAGGGAAGTCCGGCGGGACCGGGGGTAGAGTGGCGGCTTCCCAGGGGCGCAGGAGCGAGGGGGCAGCGGTGGCCGAGATCGAGATCGGGATCGGCAAGTCGGGACGGCGGGCCTACGGGTTCGACGACATCGCCATCGTGCCCAGCCGCCGTACGCGCGACCCCGAGGACATCGACATCTCCTGGGAGGTCGACGCCTTCCGCTTCGAGCTACCGGTGATGGGGGCGGCCATGGACGGGGTCATCAGCCCGGCCTCGGCCGTCGAGCTGGGCCGCCTCGGGGGGGTGGGGGTGTTGAACCTGGAGGGCCTGTGGGTCCGCTACGAGGACCCCGAGCCCCTCTTCGACGAGATCGCCTCCCTGCCGGCCGACAAGGCCACCTTGCGCATGCAGGAGATCTACGCCGAGCCCCTCAAGCCCGAGCTCATCGTCCCGCTCATCCGGCGCATCAAGGAGGCCGGGGTGGTCTCGTGCGCCTCGGTCACCCCCCAGCGCACCAAGGAGTTCGCCCCCCACCTGCTCGAGGCCGAGCTCGACCTGCTGGTCATCCAGGGCACCGTGGTCACCGCCGAGCACCTGTCCAAGTCGGTGGAGCCCCTGAACCTCAAGCGCTTCGTGCGGGAGCTGCCCATCCCCGTGGTCGTCGGCGGCTGCGCCTCCTACGACGCCGCCCTGCACCTCATGCGCACCGGGGCCGCCGGCGTGCTGGTGGGGGTGGGCCCGGGCAACGCCTGCACCAGCCGGGGCGTGCTCGGCATCGGCGTCCCCCAGGCCACTGCCGTGGCCGACGCCAAGGGCGCCCGCATGCGCCACCTGGACGAGACCGGCGTCTACTGCCACGTCATCGCCGACGGGGGCATGAGCACCGGGGGCGACATCGCCAAGGCCATCGCCTGCGGCGCCGACGCCGTCATGGTGGGCTCGCCCCTGGCCGCCGCCGCCGAGGCTCCCGGCCGGGGCCACCACTGGGGCATGGCCACCTTCCATCCCACCTTGCCCCGGGGCGCCCGGGTGCGGGTCGGGGTGCGGGGCACCCTGGAGGAGATCCTGGTGGGCCCGGCCCGGGAGAACGACGGCCGCCTCAATCTCTTCGGGGCCCTGCGCACCTCCATGGCCACCTGCGGCTACGCCACGGTCAAGGAGTTCCAAAAGGCCGAGGTCATGGTGGCCCCGGCCCTGCAGACCGAGGGCAAGGACCTCCAGCGCTCCCAGGGCATCGGCATGGGCCGCTCGGGGTGAGCGTCATCGGCGAGATGCTGGGC
>DATMJI010000207.1:0-30221 GCA_035553895.1 Acidimicrobiales bacterium
ACCTCGAGCTGGGTCTCGCCCGGGCGCCCATCGGCTCGAGGGGCCCGGGCGAGACCCAGCTCGAGGTCGACCGCCGGCGCCTGCTGCGCCGGGTCACCGCCCTCGAGGCCGAGCTGGCCCGCCTCACCAGCACCCGCCGCACCCAGCGCAAGGCTCGGCGGCGGGGCCGCAACCGCAGCCTGTCCATCGTCGGCTACACCAACGCCGGCAAGTCCACCCTGCTCAACCACCTCACCGACGCCGATGTCCTGGTCGAGGACCGCCTCTTCGCCACCCTCGATCCCCGGGCCCGGCGCCTCGACCTCCCCGGGGGCGAGGCGGTGGTCATCTCCGACACCGTCGGCTTCGTGCGCAAGCTGCCCCACCAGTTGGTGGAGGCGTTCCGCTCCACCCTGGAGGTGGTGGCCGAGTCCGATCTGCTGGTCCACGTGGTCGACGCCGCCAGTCCCGATCCGCAGGCCCAGATGCGGGCGGTGCGCACCGTGCTGGACGACATCGGCGCCGGCGAGGTGCCCGAGCTGGTGGCCTTCAACAAGGGCGACGCGGCGCCGGACGCAGCCAAGCTGCTGGTCGGCGACCACCCCGGCTCGGTGGCCGTGTCGGCCCGCACCGGCGAGGGGATCGACGACCTGCTCCGCACGGTGTCGGACCGGCTGCGGGCCCTGGAGGCGGTGGTGGAGCTGGTGGTGCCCTACGACCGGGGCGACGTGGTGGCGGCGCTGCACCGGGAGGGCGAGGTGCTGGTCGAGGCCCACGAGGCCGACGCCACTCGCCTGCGGGCCCGGCTCGACCCGGCGGCGCTCAGCCGCTTCCAGGCCTTCGTGGTGGCCTGAGCGGTGGTGCCCGGCTTCGTCCCGCCGGCCTACCCCCACGACCGGCTGGGCGAGCTGGCGACCATCGCCGCCGGCCACGAGGGAGGCATGGTCGATCTGTCGGTGGGCATGCCGGGCGATCCGCCACCGCCCGAGGTGATCGCCGCCCTGGCCGGCTCCGGAGCCGAGCGGGGCTACCCGCCCTCGATCGGCTCGCCGGCCTACCGGGAGGCGGCGGCGGCGTGGATGCACCGGCGCTTCGCCGTGGAGGTCGAGGCGGCCAACGTCGCCGCCTGCATCGGGACCAAGGAGCTGGTGGTGGGCCTGCCCCATTGGCTGCGCCTGCGCCGACCCGAGCGCGACACCGTGCTCTACCCGGCGGTCAGCTACCCGTCCTACGCCATGGGGGCGGTGCTGGCCGGCTGCCGGCCGGTGCCCGTGGCGCTCGACGGCCAGTGGCGCCTCGACCCGGCGTCCATCGATCCCGCCGACGCCGCCCGGGCCCTGTGCCTGTGGTCGAACACGCCGGGCAACCCCGCCGGCGGGCTCGACGACCTGGTGGCCGTGGTCGCCTGGGGCCGGGACCACGACGTGGTCGTGGCGTCCGACGAGTGCTACGCCGAGCTCACCTGGGACGGCCCGCCCCGCAGCATCCTCCAGTCGGGCAGCGACGGGGTGCTGGCCCTGCACTCGCTGTCCAAGCGGTCCAACCTGGCCGGCCTGCGGGCCGGCTTCTACGCCGGCGATCCCGAGCTGGTGGCCTACCTGTCCGAGGTGCGCAAGCACGCCGGCTTCATGGTCCCCGGGCCCGTCCAGGCGGCCGCGGTGGTGGCCCTCGGGGCCGACGACCACGCCGCCGCCCAGGCCCGGCGCTACCGCCACCGCCTGGCACGGGCCCAGGAGATCCTGGGCCGGGCCCTGGACCTGGAGGTGGCTATGCCCGGCGGCGGGATCTACCTGTGGCTGGCCGCCCCCGGCGGCGACGCCTGGGCCCTGGCCCGCCACCTGGCCACCGATGCCGGCTGCCTGGTGGCCCCTGGCGACTTCTACGGCCCCGCCGGCGCCGGCCACGTGCGGGCGGCCATGGTGGTGCCCGAGGAGCGCCTGGAGCTGGTGGCCCGCCGCCTGGGCGTCGCCTGAGCAGCGGGGGCGCAGCGGCCCGGAGGGCGCGACCGTGGGTTTCCCGGGGCACTACTGTCTCGCACCGGTCGGCGGCCGGATCCGGCAGCTCATCGACGACAAGGAGGGGAGATGCGACGTACTCTCGTGTCACTGGTGGTCCTCGCCCTGGTGCTGGTGGCTGCGCCGCCAGCCCGTGCCGCTGAGCCCCAGGCGTACGTGGCGACGATCAAGACGGTGAAGGGGCAGTTCCGGGCGGTGATCACCGATCCGGTGATGATCGAAAAGGCGCAGATCGAGCTGGCCGGCGGGGGGGACGCCGGGGTGCCCATCGGCCCGCTCGCCTGGGGGGACGGCGGGGTCAACAGGGGCCACCGATGGCACATGGTCGAGCTGCAGTTCGCCGACTTCACGGTCGAGCTGTGCGACGGCACGGCCAGAGCGGTCGACCGCGATCCCCTCTACTGGGTGGAGACGGTCGGGTACTTCTGCCCGTGGTCCGGTGAGGTCGTGAAGCTCACACCGCTGCGCACGAAGCACTGAGGCCAGGCCGAATCCCGTCGGGCATACGCTGCCCAGCCGTGGCCCCGCCGCTGGACGACCTCGCCGTCGCTGTCCAAGCCGCCGCCCAGCGCATGGCTGTGCTCGTGCGCCGGCTGGAGCGGCCGTCGGCGGTGGCCCTCGGCACCTGGGACAGCACCGACGTGGCCCTCCACGCCGCCCAGGCGGTGGAGACCATCACCGGTCTGGTCCGGGGGGAGGGGCCTGGGCTCGACGACGTCTCCCAGCTGGCCACCCTCACCACCGACCTGGTGCACCGGGAGGGGGAGCGTGACCTGGACGGGCTGGCCGAGCGCATCGAGTTGGGGGCGTTGGCCCTGGTGGACGACGTACGGGCCCTGGCCTCGGGTGCGAGCCGGACGTGGCTGGTCCGCCACGTCCAGGCCTCGCCTTCCACCATCCTCGGCCACGTCCTCAACGAGCTGGTCGTGCACAGCTGGGACATCGCCCGGGCCCAGGGCGTCGCTTGGCCCATCCCCGGCCGCCAGGCCGCCCTGGTCCTCGACGCCTTCCTCTTTCCCATCCTCGGCCACCTCGGCCGCCAGCTGGTCGACCCCGTCACCGCCGCCGGGGTCAACGCCACCTTCGACGTCCGCATCCGCGGTGGCGGTCGCCACCTCCTGCGCTTCGCCGGCGGCGACCTGGCCGTGGAGTCCGTCGACGGTCACCGGCCCCGAGCGGGTGTGGACTGCCGCCTGAGCGCGGATCCTTCGGCCCTCCTCCTGGTTGCCTGGGGCCGGCGCAGCCAGTGGCCGGCCATCGCCCGGGGCCAGCTCCTGGCCTGGGGTCGGCACCCCTGGCTGGGGCTGCGGTTGCGATCGCTGCTCGTCAACCCCTGAGCCACCTGCCCGGCCAGCCCCTACCATCCGGGCATGGCCACCACGTTGCCGGGGCAGATCGACGAGCTGTGGGAGCGCCGGGCCGAGCTGGCTCCCGGTGACCCTGACGCCGGCCAAGTCGTGCTCGAGGCCGTGGGCCTGCTCGACACCGGCCAGGCCCGGGTGGCCGAGGTGGCCGACGACGGCGAGGTGGTGGTCCACGAGTGGCTCAAGCGGGCCATCCTCTTGCTGTTCCGCCAGTCCCGGATGGACACCGTCGAGGTCGGCCCCTTCGAGTTCGTGGACAAGATCCCCCTCAAGGGCGGCCACGCCGAAGCCGGCGTCCGGGTGGTGCCGGGCGCCTCGGCCCGGTGGGGCTCGTTCCTCGACCGGGGGGTCGTCCTCATGCCCAGCTACGTCAACATCGGGGCCCGGGTCGGGGCCAACACCATGGTCGACACCTGGGCCACGGTGGGCTCGTGTGCCCAGGTCGGCGCCAACGTGCACCTCTCGGGGGGCGTGGGCATCGGTGGCGTCCTGGAGCCGCCTCAGGCGGCCCCGGTGATCGTGGGTGACGACGCCCTGATCGGCAGCCGCTGCATGGTGGTCGAGGGGGCCAGAGTGGGCCCCGGGGCGGTCCTCGGAGCCGGAGCCATCCTCGCCGCCTCGGTTCCGGTGATCGACGCCGAGACCGGCGAGGAACTGAGTCGGGGCGTGGTGCCGCCCTGGTGTGTGGCCGTCAGCGCCACCCGGCGGCGGAGCTTCCCGGGCGGGGAGTTCGGGCTGCCCTGCGTGCTCGTCATCAAGCGGCTGCCACCTGGCCAGCGCCACGAGAAAGCCCAGCTCAACGACGTGCTGCGCACCCACGGCACCACCGTCTGAACCGGTGGGCGAGACCGCCGTCGGCGCCGCCGAGCTGGTCGCCCGCACCGCCGAGCTGGTCGACATCCCCTCGGTCAGCCACCACGAGCGGGCCCTGGCCGACCACCTCGAGGCCGTGCTGGGCCAGGTCGCGGGTCTGGACCTCAGCCGCCACGGCGACAACGTGGTGGCCCGCACCCACCTCGGCCGCCGGCAGCGGCTCATCCTCGCCGGCCACAGCGACACCGTGCCGCCCGATGGCAACGAGGGGGCCCGGATCGCGGGCGACGTGGTCCACGGCCTCGGGGCCAGCGACATGAAGGCGGGCCTGGCGGTGTTCGTGGAGCTGGCCCGGGCCGTCCCCGAGCCGGCGCTCGATGTGACCTACGTCTTCTACGCCGGCGAGGAGGTCGAGGCCCGCCACAACGGCCTCGGCCACCTGGCCCGGGACCACCCCGAGCTCTTGGCCGGTGACGCCGCTGTGCTGGGCGAGCCGACCGGCGGCGACATCGAGGCCGGCTGCCAGGGTTCCCTGCGCCTGGGCGTGATGCTGGCCGGGCGCCGGGCCCACGCCGCCCGGCCGTGGATGGGGGTCAACGCCGTCCACCGCCTGGGGCCGGTGCTGGATGTGGTGGCCGGTTACCGGGGCCGGCGCCCGGTGCTCGATGGCTGCGAGTTCGCCGAGGCCCTCCAGGCGGTGGGCGTGGAGGGGGGCGTGGCCGCCAACGTGGTGCCCGACGCCGCCTACCTCACCCTCAACCACCGCTTCGCCCCCGACCGCAGCCCCGAGGAGGCCGAGGCCCACGTCCGGGAGCTGCTGGCCCCGGCCCTGGGCCCCGGCGACGCCGTCGAGGTGCTCGACGTGGCGGCCGGGGCCCGCCCCGACCTCGACCACCCCCTGCTGGCGGCGCTGGCCGGCGGCGCCGGCGAGCCCGGCGCCCCCGGCGGGGTGAGCGAGGTCAGGGCCAAGCTGGGGTGGACCGACGTGGCCCGCTTCGCCGCCCTCGGCATCCCCGCCTGCAACCTCGGTCCCGGGGACCCGACCCTGGCCCATCGGGCCGACGAGCGGGCCGAAGGGACCCGGATGGTGGCCACCTACCGCCGGCTCGAGCGCCTCCTGCGCCACGGTCCGCTCTGAGCGCCTCCCGCCAATTCCGGAGCATCGGAGCGGCTCAGCCGCCTGGATCCTCCACAATTGCCGCCCGGGTCGCGCCGACCGGCCCGGCATCGCCCAATTCCGGAGCATCGGAGCGGCTCAGCCGCCTGGATCCTCCACAATTGCCGCCCGGGTCGCGCCGACCGGGCTAGCGCCAGGGGAGTTGGCGGCGCATGCGCCACGACGCCAGACCGACGCCCGCCGCCAGGAGCCCGGCGGGGACGGCAGCCACGTAGCGGGTGGCGTCGCCGGGCTCGGGGAGCAGGGCCACGGCCTGGCCCCCGGGCTCCTGCACCGGCGCCGACGGGGTGGTGGGCAGCGACACGGTCGGCGCCTCGGTGGTGCTCGGCGGGGCCTCGGTGCTCGGCGGGGCCCCGGTCGTGGGGGGTGGCGGTGCCTCGGTGGTGGGCGACGGTGCGGGCGTGGCCGGCGTGGCGGCGATGGTCGGTGGCGCCTCGGTGGTGGGCGGCGGCGGTGAGGGAACGGGTGCCGGTGCCGCCGAGGCCTGCACGGCCCGAGCCAGGTTCAGCCGCCCGGCGCCGTAGGTGGTGTCGACCCCGGGGGCTCCCAGGTCGTCGGCCGAGCCCAGGAGCCGGCCCACGACCTCCTCGGGCGACAGGCCGAGGCCCCGCAGCACGGCGGCGGCGCCGGAGACGTGGGGCACCGACATGGACGTACCCACCAGGCAGGCGTACGTGTTGTCGGCGTAGGTCGACACGATGCCGGACTCGGGCACGCACCCCGGCCCGGCCCCGGCAGTGGCGCCGTCGCCACCGGGGGCGGTGAGGCCCCACAGGGCACTGCCCACCCCGCTGGCGTAGGCCGGTCGAGCGTCACCACGGTTGGAAGCGGTGACCACGATCACCGGCTCGCTGGTGAAGTTGGAGGCCCGGACGAAGTCGTTGCCCGAGGCCACCACCGGGATGGATCCGCGGGACCAGGCGTAGCGGATGGCGTCGGTGAACTCCGAAGCCAGGTCCACGCTGGTGGACGCCTCTCCGAAGGAGAGGTTGATGACGTCGGCCCCACTGTCGGCGGCGAAGCGGATTCCCGACGCCACATCGGTGACCGAGCCCACGCCGTTGCCGTTGAGGACCTTGATGGGCAGGATGCGAGCGTCGGGGGCGACGCCGGCGATGCCGGTGCCGTTGCCGGTCCCGGCGGCAGCGATGCCGGCCACGTGGGTGCCGTGACCATTGTCGTCCTGCACCGACGGGCTGACGTAGGAGCGCCCGGCCATGATCTTGCCGGCCAGGTCCTCGTGGCGCAGGTCGATGCCGGTGTCGATGACGGCGATGACGGTGCCGGCCCCTCGCCCCTGGGACCAGGCCGCCTCGGCCCCGATGGCGGCCAGGGCCCACTGCTCGGGGAAGAAGGGATCGTTGCTGGCCCGGGCGGGACCCGCCAGCACCAGGACCATCACCACAGCGACCGCGAACAATCGGACGATGCGCTGCATGTTGGCCCCTCCTGCCTGGTGTGTTCGTGCGGAGCCGCCGCAGCCCGCCCGCTTACAATCGGCGCAGAACGGTGACGACTTTACCAAAGATCTGGACGTCGCCGGGTTCGTACCGGGTGGGGCTGAGGCGGGGGTTGGCGGGAACGAGGACGACGGCGCCGCCGTCGCGTCGCAGGGTCTTGACCGTCGCCTCCTCGCCTGCGAGCCCGGCCACCACGACCTCACCGTCGAGGGCGTCGGGCTGTTGGCGCACGACCACGAAGTCGCCGTCGAGGATGCCGGCGTCGATCATGGAGTCGCCCCGGATCCGCAGCATGAACAAGGTGCCTTCGCCGGTGAGGTCGGCGGGCACGGGGACCAGCTCCTCGACGTTCTCCTGGGCCAGCACGTTGGCGCCGGCGGCCACGTCGCCCACCAGGGGGATGTGGTTGACGGGACGGCGCTCGGCGGCGGTGCCCGAGACGGGGTCGTAGCAGACCTCGATGGCCCGGGGCTTGGTGGGATCCCGGCGGATGTAGCCCCGGCGCTCCAGGGTGTTGAGGTGGGTGTGCACGGTGGACGGCGAGGTGAGGCCGACGGCCAGGCCGATCTCGCGCACCGACGGGGGGTAGCCGCGGTCACGATGCTCGTCGACGATGAACTGGAGGATCTCTCGCTGGCGATTGCTCAACTTCTTGGTCGTGACCATCTGCTCCACCCTCATTTCCCCGGCGGTGCCGGGACTCGTCGGACCCGGCGGGCCGTGACAGCCCGGGGACGGCCGGGCACGGCTACGAACGGGCGTTCCACATGACACCGTAGCGCATGTCGTGGCCAGTGGCAAACATTCGTTCCGTCGGGCCTTGACACGAACGTCCGTGCGTGGTTTGGTGGGGGCGGAACATCCGTTTGGGAATCCCCGTTCGCAACCCAGGAGGCGCCGATGGCCGCAGTGGCCCAGGACCGGAGATCGGTTTCCATCCCGCCGTCGCTGCGGCGGCCCGGTGGTGCGTCGCGCCGGCCCCTGAGCGTGGTGGAGCCGGCGCCCCCGGCAGCCTGCCCGGTGGGCGGCCGCGCCCGCCCCCGGCCGGTCGTCGCCGACGTTCGGGCACCAGTGGCGGTGGCCGTCACCGTGGTGATGGTGCTGGCGTTGGGGGGCTGGCTGGTCGACCGGGTGGTGCCGGCCGGCGCTGGGCCCGGCGGGGCGCCGAGCTCGGCACCGGAGCCCGTGCCGATGCCGGTGCCGGTGCCCGTGCCGGTGGCGCCCGGCCCGGTACCCGGTGGCCGCCACCTCGTCCAGCCGGGTGACACCTATTGGTCCCTCGCCGTGGCCCTGGACCAGCCCGGCGACGTGCGCGCTCGAGTCGATGCCCTCCAGCGGGCCAACGGGGGCCGCCCCCTGCACGTGGGCGATCTGGTCGTGCTCCCGCAGTGACGGGACCGCTCCGGTGTCAGCCGGCGGTGGGGGGTGCCACCCGCACGTAGCGGGCCAGCAGGGCACCCTCGTCCTCGATGAGCGAGGCCAGGCGCAGGCTCTGGGGCGGGTCCAGGGACGGGGCCACGATGAGGCGGGGCTCGAGGCCCCCCGCCAGCACCGGCGCCAGGGTGAAGCAGAGCTCGTCGAGCAGCCCGGCGGCGACCAGCTCACCGAGCAGGTGAGGCCCGCCCTCGCAGAGCACCACCCGTCGGCCCCGGGCGCCGAGCTCGGCCAGGGCCCGGGCCAAGTCGACCTGCTCGTCGCCGGCGACGATCACCTCGGCGCAGCTCTCGGCGCGCCGGCGCCGCTCGGGATCGGCGGCGGCACAGGTGATGACCCTGCTGCGCTGGGCCGCCTCGGTGAACAGGGGGCTGGCCCAGTCCAGCTCGAGGCTGCGGGAGACCACGGCCACCGGCGGCCGGTCCCCGCCCCGCACGGGTCCGTAGCGCTCGGCCCGCACGGTGCCGGCCCCCACCAGCACCACGTCGGCCAGTGTGCGCAGCAGCTGGAACACGGCGCGGTCCGCCGGTCCCGACAGAGCGGCGGTGCGCCCACCCACGGCGGCCCGGCCGTCCACCGAGGCGACCATGTTGGCCACCACCCACGGGCGCCCGTCCCGAGGAGCCCGGGCCGGATCGCGGTAGGTGGTCCCCGGGTCGACCTCGTCGACGGGAGTGGGAAGGAGCTGGCGCACCTGTCCACCGTAGTGGGGCCCCTTGTCCCCAGGGTCGGCTCGCGAGCCCACAAGAAGTTCCCCCTACCGCTCCACAGGGCCACCCCCCTAGGTTCGGCCGCGACCGAGAGATTGAGGGTTGCGCCCCGGTAATTCCCATGCTGTAATTCGAGGTCCACCCCGTATCCTTGATCCTCCGGCACCTGGGTGCCGGGGACGACTGGGTCGGGTTGCATATCTGGGGTCCAATGGCTGGCAGACACCGGTCGGCGGGTCTTGGGCAGCAGCGGGGAGCAACCGCACACCGAGACGTCGAGGAGGCAGACCATGGCGATGGCGCCGTCGAGCCGAATGACCGAGCTGGAGCCCGAGGTGGGAGGGCGCATCGGCTTGCGCCGCCACTTCACCACCGCCGGCGTCCATCCCTACGACCAGGTCAGCTGGGCCCGGCGCACCAGCCGCATCACCAACTACCGCGACGGCTCGGTGGCCTTCGAGCAGCCCGACGTCGAGGTGCCCACCTCGTGGTCGCTCAACGCCACCAACATCTTGGCCCAGAAGTACTTCCGGGGTGCCCCCGGCACGCCCGAGCGGGAGACGTCGCTGCGCCAGGTGGCCGACCGGGTGGTCGACACCATCACCGCCTGGGGCCGGCGCGACGGCTACTTCGCCGACGAGGAGGAGGCCGAGGCCTTCGCCGACGAGCTCAAGTACCTCATCATCACCCAGCGGGGGGCGTTCAACTCCCCGGTGTGGTTCAACATCGGGGCCCAGGGCCGCAAGCAGCAGGCGTCCGCGTGCCAGCCCTACCACGCCCTGGTGAGCACACCCGACGGTCTGGTGCCCATCGGCCGTCTGGTCGAGGAGCAGGCGATCGGGGCCAAGGTCTTCGACGCCCACGGCCTGACTCGCGTCGTGGCCGTCAAGGCCAATGGCGCCAAACCGGTTCTTCGTCTCCACGCCAAGGCCGGTCACACCCTCGACGTCACGCCAGACCATCTGGTCTGGAAGGCCACCGGGGAGACGAGCGGTCGCTTCGTCGAGGCCGGGACGCTCGGATCCGGTGACCAACTCGAGTGGTGTCGGACGGAATCCTGGGGCGCAGGAGAGATCACGAGCACCGAGATCGCCGAAGCGGCACTGGCAGGGTGGCTGCAGAGCGACGGCTTCGTCGGTCGTTCTGCCGAGGGCACGAATCGTTCCCTCACCATGGAAGCGATGACCGTCACCGACGCAGAGTTGGAATGGGTCGATCGTGCCCTCGACGCCGTCTTTCCGGGTGTCCATCGTCACCAGCGCTCGGTGGAGACCAAGAGCACGGAGTTGGACTGCCGGCGAACCCGCCTCTGCGGCGAGGCACTCGGGGACTTCGTCGAGCGCTGGTCACTCCTTGCCCGCCGCATGGAGATGAAGGTCCCCCCCCCGTTGCACCGAGCTCCGCTTCCCGTGGTCGCTGCCTACCTGCGCAGCATCTTCCAAGCGGAGGGCTACGTCTTCGAGCGGGAGGCGTCCGCTGGCATCGGCATGGACATGGTCTCCGAAGACGTGGTGCGGGGCGTGCAGGCTTTGCTCACCCGCTTCGGCATCTTCTCTCGAGTGCGGTTCAAGGCGGATGCCCGTGCGAAACGGGTCGGTTGCTGGTCGTTGACCATCCGGTCGCTGGGTGATCGTCGTCGATTCGCTGACGAGATCGGTTTCGTCGACCCGGCCAAGGCGATCAGTTTGATGATGACGCTCGAGCTCAGCGGGCATCCCGAGAGGGCCAGCAAGCGCCTCGAGATCGAACGGGTCGAGCAGCTGGGCGAGATGGAGGTCTACGACATCCAGACCGAAAGCGGGGAGTACCTCTCCGGAGGTCTGCGGGTGCACAACTGCTTCATCCTCTCGGTCGACGACACCATGGACTCCATCCTCAACTGGTACGTCGAGGAGGGGACGATCTTCAAGGGCGGTTCCGGGGCCGGGGTCAACTTGTCGCGCATCCGCTCATCGGCCGAGCTGCTCAAGGGCGGCGGCACCGCCTCGGGTCCGGTCAGCTTCATGCGCGGTGCCGATGCCTCAGCCGGCACCATCAAGTCGGGGGGCGCCACCCGCCGGGCGGCCAAGATGGTCATCCTCAACGCCGACCACCCCGACATCGAGGACTTCGTGTGGTGCAAGGCCACCGAGGAGCGCAAGGCCCGGGTGCTGCGCGAGGCCGGCTTCGACATGGATCTCGACGGCAAGGACAGCCACTCCACCCAGTACCAGAACGCCAACAACTCGGTGCGGGTCACCGACGAGTTCATGCAGGCCGTGGTCGACGACGCCGACTGGCACCTGCGGGCGGTCACCAGCGGCGAGGTGGTGCGCACCGTCAAGGCCCGGGACCTGATGCACCAGATCTCCCAAGCCACCTGGGAGTGCGCCGATCCGGGTATGCAGTTCGACACCACCATCAACCGCTGGCACACGGCGGCGGCGACGGGGCGGATCAACGGCTCCAACCCATGCTCGGAGTACATGCACCTCGACAACTCGGCCTGCAACCTGGCGTCGATCAACCTGCTCGCCTTCCTCGACGAGGAGGAGAACCGCTTCGACGTCGCGGGCTACCAGCACGCCGTCGAGCTGTTCTTCACCGCCCAGGAGATCCTGGTGGGCAACGCCGACTACCCCACCGAGGCCATCGCCGAGACGTCGCGGCGCTTCCGCCAGCTGGGCCTCGGCTACGCCAACCTCGGTGCCCTGCTCATGGCCCTCGGCCTGGCTTACGACTCCGACGGCGGCCGGGCCTGGGCCGGCGCCCTCACCGCGGTGCTGACAGGACACGCCTACGCCACCTCGGCCCGCACCGCCGCCCGCATGGGCCCCTTCGCCGGCTACCACGACAACCAGGAGCACATGTTGGAGGTGCTGCGCATGCACCGCCATGAGGTCGCCAGCATCGACGTGGAGCTGGTGCCCGCCGACCTACTCGGTGCCGCCCGGGCGGACTGGGACGCGGCGGTGTCCTGGGGCGAGGCCTTCGGGGTGCGCAACTCCCAGGCCAGCGTCATCGCGCCGACGGGTACCATCGGTCTCCTCCTCGACTGCGACACCACCGGCCTCGAGCCCGACCTCGGTCTGTGCAAGATGAAGAAGCTGGTGGGCGGGGGCACCATGACCATCGTCAACCAGACGGTGCCCCGGGCCCTGCGCCGCCTCGGCTACACCTCGGACCAGGTCGACGCCATCGTCGCCTACATCGACGAGCACAAGACCATCCTCGGCGCTCCTTCCCTGGCGGCCGAGCACGTCCCCGTGTTCGCCTGCTCGATGGGCGACAACCCCATCCACTACAACGGCCACATCCGCATGATGAGTGCCATCCAGCCCTTCATCTCGGGGGCCCTCTCCAAGACCGTCAACATGCCCGAGGAGGTCAGCGTCGAGGAGGTGGAGCAGCTCCACATCGACGCATGGAAGCTCGGGATCAAGGCCATCGCCATCTACCGCGACAACTGCAAGGTGGCCCAGCCCCTGTCCATGGCCAAGAAGGAGATCAAGCCCGAGGAGCTGGCCGCGGCGATCGAGTCGGCCCCGGCCACGGTGGTGGAGCGCATCGTGGAGAAGGTGGTCAAAGAGCCCGTCCGCCAGAAGCTGCCCCGCAACCGGCGGTCGCGCACCTTCGAGTTCCGGGTGGCCGACTGCAAGGGCTTCGTCACCGTGGGCGAGTACGACGACGGCCGGCCCGGTGAGCTGTTCCTGCGGGTGTCCAAGCAGGGCTCGACGCTGGCCGGGATCATGGACGCCTTCGCCATCTCGGTCAGCCACGGCCTGCAGTACGGCGTGCCCCTCAAGGCCTTCATCGAGGCCTTCACCAACATGCGCTTCGAGCCCGCCGGCATGACCGACGACGCCGACATCCGCTTCGCCTCCAGCCTGCTCGACTACATCTTCCGCCGCTTGGCGGTCGACTACCTGCCCCTCGACGAGCGCATGGAGCTGGGCATCCTCTCGGTGGGCGAGCGCCACAACCCGACACTGCCGGGCATCGAGGAGTCGGTCACCGAGACCGTCGCCGGCCAGGACCTGGCCACCTCGCCCCCGCCTCACAACACCCAGGCGGCCGACTTGGCCCCGCTGACGGAGATGGCCCCGGCCGCCTCCGCCAGCGTGCGCCCGGCCAACCAGGACGCGCCCTACTGCATGCAGTGTGGGGTGCAGATGGTGCGGGCCGGCTCATGCCACGCCTGCCCGTCCTGCGGCTCCACCAGCGGCTGCTCGTAGCGCCAGGGCGCCGGCACGAGCCTGCCGGCGCCCGACAGCCCGGGACGGGCTGGCGTTCTGTCGGCGAACAAGCTTCACTGTCCGGCGACGCCGGGTTCGCACCATCTCCGGCGTGGCAGGCGGAATCGGAAGGAAGCGGCAGGGTGGCGGCGATCGGCGCCGGCGATGGGAGGGGATGGCATGGGTATGGGAGATGGTTCGACCGTGGACGCTCGGTACCGGCACCGGTGGGGCCGGCCCGCCGCCCTCGCCGTCGCCGGCCTGCTCGTGCTGGTCGGCGCCACCCCCGTCGCCGCCCCGGCTCCGGCTGCCGCCCAGGTCGCGGGTCAGGGGTCGTGGGAGACCACCGCCCCCCTGTCGGTCCCCCGCTACGACCACACCACCACGCTGATGGAAGACGGGCGGGTGCTGGCCGTGGCCGGGCGCCGGATCGTGCCCGACGAGCCCGTCACCCTGCTGCGCTCGGCGGAGATCTACAACGCCCGCACCGAGGTGTGGGGCCCGGGCGGCAACCTCCAGGACGCCCGCTGGAGCCACACCGCCACCTTGCTGGGCGACGGCCGGGTGCTGGTGGCCGGCGGCTTCGGTGATCCCTACCTGAGCGGGTCCAACGCCCAGCCGGTGCTGGACAGCGTGGAGATCTACGACCCCTCCTCGCGCACGTGGACCACGGCGGCCAGCATGGGCACCCGCCGGGCCCTGCACAGCGCCATCCTCGTCCCCGACGGCCGGGTGATGGTGGCGGGGGGCCGGACCTGCGACCAGCCGCCGCCTGCCGCCTGCAACTTCACCTTCCGCACCGACAGCGTCGAGTTCTACGATCCCGCCACGGACACCTGGACGCCCGGCGCCCCGCTGGCCGTGGCCCGCCACACCACCTCGCCGGCGCTCCTGGCCAGTGGCGAGGTGCTCATCCCGGCCGGCTTCACGCCGTTCGGCAGCGGGAACAACGCCGATCGCTACGACCCGGCCACCGCCACCACCACCCTCACCGGCAACCTCAACGTGGCCCGGGCCCGCCAGGGGGCCATGGTCCTCGACGACGGCCGGGTGCTGGTCGCCGCCGGCTTCGGGGGCGAGAACACCTCCGAGATCTACGACCCGGCCACCGACACCTGGACCCTCACCGGCAACGTGGCCGCCGCCCGGCGCTTCAACTTCTTCTTCACCGTGCTGCCTGACGGGCGGGCCCTCATCGCCGGGGGTCAGGTGCCGGGCGAGGGCGTGACCACCTCGGCCGAGCTCTACGATCCGGCCAGCGGGGAGTGGTCACCGGCAGCGAGCATGACCGAGGCCCACGGCTCGGGCAGCTCGCTCTCCTTCACCCAGGAGGCGGTGCTGCTCTCGAGCAGCCCGACCGCCTTCGAAGCCCGGCCCCAGGCCTGCGGGGACAACTGCGGCAAGGTGTTGGTGGCCGGCAACAGCGTCACCGGCTCGGTCGAGCTCTACACCCCCGGGCCCATCGACACCGCAGGACCGCTGGTCGAGATCGACGACACCGTCCCCGCGGGCGGAACCGAGGCCCAGGTCGGTACCAGCATCCGCTGCCCGGAGGGACAGCAGTACCTCGTCGAGGTCGAGCTCACCCAGGGCGAGTCCACCGCCGCGGGCAGTGCCAGGGGTACGTGCACCGGCACCGTGCAGGACCTGGACGTCGCCGTCCGGACGAACGGTGCGACCCTGGCCAACGGACCCGGCGAGGCCTGCGTCACCCTGCGCAGCGCGCCGCCCCGGGCCCGCAGCACCGGCGAGCCGACCGAGGTCTGCGAACCGGTGACCATCGTGGTCCGGTCCTCGTAAGGCCCCGGGGGACACCGGAGGCCCTCGGCCCCGCCCCCAGCCGGGGGGCGGGCCGCTTCAGTGCTGGACGACGGGTGGCTGGGCCTCGACGGCGAACCAGACCACCTTGCCCTGGTGGTCACCGTCGCTGCCCCAGCGGGTGGCGACGGCCTCCACCAGGGTGAGGCCCCGCCCGGTGGTGGCGCTCTCGGGCATCTGGCCGACCAGCGGCACCTGGGGACTCCAGTCCCGGACCTCCCCCTCGAGGATCCCGGTCTCGAAGCGCACCGTCACCTGGAAGTCGGTTCGGGCGTGGAGGGTCGCATTGGTCGCCAGTTCGCTGACCAACAGCACGCCGGCGTCCACCACGTCGGGCGGGGCGTCAGTGGCGGCCAGTGCGTCCCGGACGAACCGGCGGGCCTCGCCGACACTGCTGGCATCCCCGTAGAAGAGGCGCTTCGCTTCGATCTGGCCACCATCCCCGGGGATGGGCGGACCGAATCGGCCCGGGCCGAGAACGTCGATGGTCGAGCCCGCCATGCCCACCTCCCTCCGCTCCGCCAGTGCCTCGAGCTCCCACCCGGCCGCACCCGATCTGACGGGGTCGAGACGGTGCTCCGCCCCGCCATGACGCCACCGCCCGCGGCCGGCGGCTCAGCGCCCGCCCGAGTTCTTGTGGGCCTGCGACGGCGAGGCGTCCGAGGGGGTGGCCACCACCACCACGGTGGCGTTGCACTCCTCGAGGACATGCTCCACCAGGCTGCTCAGGAACGGCCGGCCCTCGATGCGCCGCAGGTTGGCGCCCAGCACGACCAGGTCGGCCTCCTCCTCGGCGGCGGCAGCGACGATCTCCTCGGCCGGGGAGGGTCCCGATCGGGCGATGGTACGCACCCGGGCGCCCAGGCCCTCGCCGAAGGCGGTCGCCGCCTCCGTGAGCTGCGACGACATGTCCGATCGGGGGTCGACGGCCTCGGCGAGGGTCCCCGAACGCCGTTCCCGGGCCTCCCCGCTGGCGACCGTCGAGGGGGTGACCACATGGGTGAGCACGATCTCGGTGCCGATGCTGGCGCTGAGGTTGAAGGCGATCTCCTGGGCGGCACGGGACCAGATGTTGGCCGAGACCGGCACCAGCGCCCGGGCGAAGGCACCCGGGAGGGGCCGGTCGAGGTTGCGGGCCCGGCGCACGATGACCAGGGGGATCGACGTCTGGTTCAACAGCTCGTCGACGATGGGGGAGAGGATCCACGGGCCCTGGCTGGCCTCGGGGGCGCCGATGCCGATGGCGCCGTAGCCGAGCCGGGCCTCGCCCAGGATGGCATCGGAGGCCCCCTCGGCGTTGACCCGGACGACCGAGACGGGGCGGTCGTCGAAGATGTCCACCACGGCGCGCACGCCGGCCTCGTCGGCGTCAGAGCCGACGGAGAGCACGGTGGCCTCCACGTCCTCCAGCCAGGCGAAGTGCAGGACCTGGGCGGCGACGATGGAGTTGCTCCCTCCCTGGCTGGGCAGCAGGAGCCGGTGGGAGCGCACCATCACGTTGCGGCTCACGGTCTCCTCCCGCTGGAGGCGCTTCTGCTCCTCGTGGGTGCCGGCCCAGCTGCGGGCGACCGCCCGCAGCAGCGGGGGCGCGGCCATGGAGTTGAGGATGGCCATGAGCAGGATCACCGTGTAGGCGGAGGGGCTGAAGACCTGGAGGGACAGGCCCACGGTGGCGATGACGATCTCGAGGGTCCCCCGGGGATTGAGCCCGATGCCGAGCAGCACACCCTCCCGGCGGGGCAGACCGGCGAACTGGGCCCCCAGGTAGGCGCCGGCGAACTTGGTGATGCTGGCGACGGCCACCACTGCCACCCCCCAGGCGGCCACGGTGCCGTCGGCCAGCAACCCGAGATCGACCCGCAGCCCGGCGGTGGCGAAGAAGATGGGAGCGAAGATGCCGGACGTGACCCGCTCCAGCGTCTCGAGGGCCTCGCTCTGGTGGAACTTCGAGCGGCTCACCACGATGCCGGCCACGAAGGCACCGAGCACCGCTTCGGCCCCGATGAGCTGGGTGGCCACGCCGAAGACGAGGGCGATCACCAACAACACGGTGAGGTAGCCGGTCGGGGTGACGTCCCGGCGCCTGACCTGGCGCAGGAGTTGGTCCACCAGGCGCTGGCCGACGGTCAGCCCCCCGCCGTAGAGCACGGCGATACCGACCACGGTCACGGCCAGGGGACCGAGGGAGATGTCGCCGGCCGCGGCCAGGGCGGCCACCACGCCGAGGATCACCCAGCCGACGACGTCGTTGGCCATGCCGGCGGCCAGGGTCACCTGACCGAAGTTCCGCCGCATCAGCCCCAGCTCGGACAGTACCTGGCCGGCCACGGCCAGTGACGAGATGCTGAGGGCGGCCCCGACGAAGAGGGCGAAGACGGTGCGATCGTCCAGATCGCCGCGGAACACCGCCGGAAGGGACGCCCCGACGAACAGGCCGGCGATTAGCGGGACCACGATGCTGCCGGCCGAGACCAGGGCGGTGGCCTTGCCCAGCCGGCGGATGAGGGCGAGGTCGGTGTCGAAGCCGGTCTCGATGAGCAGCAGGAGGATGCCGATCCACGAGACGGCGAAGAGCATCCCCGACTGGAGGGGATCGTCGGGCACCAGCCACTCGAGGACGTCGGGGGCCAGGCGACCGAGGACCGACGGACCGAGCAGCAGTCCGGCCCCCAGCTGGCCCACTACCGCCGGCTGGCCCACCCGGCGCATGGCCTGGCCGAGGAGGCGGGCGACCAGCAACAGGACCAGGAGCTGGGTCCAAAACACCAGCAGCTGGTGCTCGCTCGGGGCGACGAGGTTCACCCGGTCTCCCGGCGGCGGCCCACCTGCACCACGGCGACGGTAGTCGGCCGGTGTCGCCTCCCTGTGGGCGGACCCTGGGCGAGCCCGGGAACCGGCCCGGCCCCTTGTGGGCAGAACCGGACCTCAGCGGTCCGGTGCTGCCCACAAACCGGGAGGGGGGAGCCGGCGCCCGCGGGTGGTCGCCGGCGCTATGTAATGGTTCAGCGGTGGACGTGGACATCGACTTCAAGGCACCGTGCCCGCCGGAGACCCTCTTCGCCTGGGTGGACGACCTCGGGCGTTACCCCCGCTGGCTCGATCTGGTCGCCCGGGCCGAGCCGGTCCCGGCCCACGAGGGCGACGAGGGGCCGGCCTGGGCCGTCGACCTCCGTGCCCGCATGGGGCCCCTCGCCCGGTCCAAGCGCCTGCGCATGGTCCGCACCCGCCACCAGGCGCCCGAGGTGGCCCGTTTCGAGCGCCGGGAGCACGACGGCCGGGACCACTCGGCGTGGGTCCTGCAGGCGTCGGTGGCGGCGAAGGGGTCCCGGTCCAGCCGCCTCACCATGCACCTGCACTACGGCGGGGCGCTGTTCGGCCCCCTCCTGGAGCGAAAGCTGCACGACGAGGTGGCCCGCTGCCGGCCCCGGCTCCTGGCCCTGGTGTCCGGCTGACCTGGCCCTGGGCGTTCTCCGGGCCGGTGGTGGCGCTCAGCGCCGTCCCGGCACCGGAGAACGGGCCAGCCCAGCGCAGCGGTGGCGCTCAGGCCGTCCCGGCCCCGGAGAACGGATCAGCCCGGTCCCGGGGCGTCCGTGCCGATGGCGTGGAAGCCCCCGTCGACGTGGACGATCTCTCCGGTGGTGGCCGGGAACCAGTCGGAGAGCAGGGCCACGCAGGAGCGGGCCACGGGATCGGCGTCGTCGACCGCCCAGCCGAGGGGTGCCCGTTTGGACCACACGTCCTCGAAGGTGGCGAAGCCGGGGATCGAGCGCCCGGCCACGGTGCGGATGGGCCCGGCGGCAACCAGGTTCACCCGGATGCCCCGCCCCCCGAGGTCTCGGGCCAGGTAGCGGCTGGTCGACTCCAGCGCCGCCTTGGCCACACCCATCCAGTCGTAGGCGGGCCAGGCCACGGCGGCGTCGAAGTCGAGGGCGACGATGCTGGCCCCCTTCCCGAGCAGGGGCAGGGTGGCCTCGGCCAGGGCCTTGAGCGAGTAGGCGGACACATGTAGGGCCACCGACACGTCGTCCCAGCCGGCCGTGAACATGCCCGAGCCCAGGCAGGCGGGCGGGGCGAAGCCGATGGCGTGGACGACACCGTCGACCCGGCTCCAGCCCAGGTCGCGCAGGGCCGGGGTGAGGGCGTCGAGGTGCTCGGCCTGGGTGACGTCGAGCTCGAGCACGGGCGGCACCGGGTCCAGCTTGCGGGCGGTGCGCCGGGTGAGCGAGAGCCCGCGCCCGGCGCCGGTCAGCACCACCTCGGCCCCCTGGTCCTGGCTGCGCCTGGCGATGGCGTGGGCGATGGAGTCGTCGGTCAAGACGCCCGTCACCACGATCCGCTTGCCCGCCAGCAACCCGCTGCCCCCCTGCGCCACACGCCCTCCGATCGGTTCGGGTGCCGCACGTTACCGTTCCCTCCCCAGGGGGCCAATGGAGGCCGGCGACTGCCGCTGGCGGGACGGGGCGAAGTTAGGATGCCCGGGTGAGCATCGCCGTTCTCGGAGGAACCGGACCTGCGGGCCGGGCGGTGGCCGCCCGCCTCGCCTCGATCGGCCACGAGGTGATCATCGGTTCCCGTTCCAAGGAGCGGGCCCTGGAGGTGCGTGACGCCCTGGTGTCGGCGTGGCCGCAGCGCAGCCTCGCCCTCGACGGGGCCGACAACGAGCAGGCGGCCGAGGCCGATCTGATCATCATCGCCACGCCGTGGGATGCGGCCGCGGCCACGGCCAAGTCGGTCGAGCCCCGGCTCGAGGGCAAGGTGGTGATCTCCATGGCCAATGCCCTGGCCCGGGTGGGCCACGAGTTCCAGCCCCTCGTGCCTCCCCGGGGATCGGTGGCCGCCAACGTGGCCGCCGCCGTCCCCCGGGCCCTGGTGGCCGCCGCCCTCCACCACCTGCCGGCCAAGGAGCTGGCCGCCCTCGATCATCCCGTCGACTCCGACGTGTTGATCTGTTCTGACCATCCCGAAGCCACCGAGGCCACGGCCGAGCTGGTACGGCGCATCCCCGGCCTGCGGCCCCTCGACGCCGGCGAGCTGTCCAACGCCGCCCCCATCGAGGCCTTCGCCGCCGTGCTGCTCCAGCTCAACGCCCGCTACAAGACCCGGGTCGCCATCAAGCTCACCGGCATCGCCGACGCCGGCTGAACCGGTCCCGTCGTGCAGCTCTACGACACCGCTCGCCAGGCGGTGGTGGCCTTCGCCCCCGGCCCGCTCGTCACCATGTACACCTGCGGGATCACTCCCTACGATTCGACCCACCTGGGCCATGCCGCCACCTACCTCGCCTACGACGTCCTCCAGCGCCGCCTCCTCGATCTCGGTCACGAGGTGCAGGTGGTGCGCAACATCACCGACGTCGACGACCCCCTGCTGGACAAGGCCCGGTCCCTCGGGGTGCACTACCTCGATCTGGCGGCGGCGGAGACGGCCCGTTTCCAGGAGGACATGCGCGATCTCAACACCCTGCCCGTCACCAGCGAGCCCCGGGCCACCTCGGCCATCGCCGACATCCGGGGTTTCATCGGCATGGTCCTCGACACCGCTCACGCCTACCAGGCCGGCGACGCCGTCTACTTCGACGTGTCCTCCTTCCCCCGCTTCGGCCAGATCGGCCACCTCGACCACGACCAGATGCTGGTCCTGGCCACGGAGCGGGGCGGCAACCCCGACGACCCCCACAAGCGGTCACCGCTCGACTTCGTGCTCTGGCAGCCGTCCCACGAGGGTGAGCCGGCCTGGGAGTCGATGTGGGGTCCGGGGCGTCCGGGCTGGCACATCGAGTGCTCCACCCTCGCCCTGCGGGAGCTGGGCACCACCATCGACCTGCACGGCGGGGGCAGCGACTTGATCTTCCCTCACCACGAGTGCGAGGCGGCCCAGTCCGAAGCGGTCACCGGTGAGCCCTTCGTACGGCACTGGATGCACACGGCCATGGTCGGACTCGGGGGCACCAAGATGTCGAAGTCCCTGGGGAACCTGGTCTTCGTCAGTGATCTGCTCAAGGAATGGGAGGCCCCGGTCATCCGGGCGACCATCCTCGACCACCACTACCGCCACGACTGGGACTGGACCGGCGAGCTCCTGCCCGCCGCCGCCCGGCGCATCGACCGGTGGCGGGCCGCTGGTCCCGGCGACGGCGGCCTCGACGAGGTGCGGGCCGCGCTCGACGACGATCTCGACACCCCCCGGGCCCTGGCCGCGGTGGACGACGCCGCCGCCTCCGGGCAGGGGGTGCAGGCCGCTGCCGGCCTGCTCGGCATCGACCTGGGCTCCTGAGCGGCGGGGGTTTCGGGACGGAGCGCCTGTGGCAGGCTGCACCCATGCGCCGCCTGTTCGCTGTCCTGGCCGCCGTCGCCTTGGCGGCCGCCGCCTGTGGCGGTGACGAGGAGACGGCGGCTCCGCTGCCGCCGACCACCGCCTCGTCGACCTCACCGAGCACCATGGCCCCGGCGACGACGGCCCCGGCGAGCACGGCCACGTCGGCGGCGACCAGTGAGTGGCCTACCTGCCGCCGCCCCCGCGGCTTCTTCTCGGTCGCCTACCCTCCAGATTGGTCCACCAACACCGGCGAGGTCTCGCCGCCGTGCACCTTCTTCCACCCCGAGCCCTTCACCGTCCCCGAGGCCACGGAGGTGGTCGACCTGGCGGTCATGCTCCGGGTCGAGCGGGTGCCGTTCGAGACGGTGGGCGAACCCGGCGAGACGGAGCGGGAGCTGTCGCGCCGCCAGACCACCGTGGCCGGCGCCCCCGCCGTCGTGGTGGAGGCCGAGTCGACGGGCGACGCCCTCTTGCCCGCCGGAGTGCGCACCTATCGCTACGCCGTCGATCTCGACGGCCAGACCCTGGTGGCGGCGACCTACGCCGTCGGGGGCCTCGACTACGAGACCAACAAGGGCGTGCTCGACCGGATGATGGAAAGCTTGACGCTCTCCACCTGAGCCGGTGGCGCCAGAAAGGCCGGGCGGGCACCCCCGGTAGCATCCCCCCGATGGCCGAGACGATGACCGTGACCCTGCCCGACGGCTCGGCCAAGGAGCTGCCCGCCGGGTCGACGGTGGCCGACCTGGCCGCCGCCGTCGGGTCCCGCCTGGCCAAGGCGGCGGTGGCCGGCGTGGTGGACGGCGCCGAGGTCGATCTCGCCACCCCGCTGGCCGACGGCGCCAAGGTGGCCATCCTCACCCAGGACTCGGAGGCGGGCCGGGCGGTGCTGCGCCACTCCACCGCTCACGTGCTGGCCCAGGCCGTGCTCGACCTCTTCCCCGGGGCCCACTTCGCCATCGGCCCGCCCATCGAGGGTGGCTTCTACTACGACTTCGCCCTCCCCGGCGGGGCCACCTTCAGCGACGACGACCTGAGCCGCATCGAAGCCCGCATGGCCGAGATCGTGGCCGAGGGCCAGCCCTTCGTGCGCGAGGAGCACTCGCGCCATGCCGGACTGGCCCTGTTCGCCGACCAGCCCTACAAGCGGGAGATCATCGAGGGCGTCGACCCCTCCGAGGGGGCGGGCGGAGCTGAGGTGAGCGCCTACCGCAACACCGAGCGCTTCGTCGACCTGTGCCGGGGACCGCACGTGCCCACCACCGCCCGGCTCGGTCACTTCAAGCTCCAGAAGGTGGCTGGCGCCTACTGGCGGGGGGACGAGCGCCGGCCCATGCTCCAGCGCATCTACGGCACCGCCTGGGAGTCCCAGGCGGCCCTCGACGCCCACCTGACCCAGCTGGAGGAGGCCGAGAAGCGCGACCACCGCCGCCTCGGGGCCGAGCTCGACCTGTTCAGCTTCCCCGACGAGATCGGCAGCGGGCTGGCCATCTTCCATCCCAAGGGCGGCACCGTGCGGCGGATCATGGAGGACTACTCCCGGCGCCGCCACGAGCAGGCCGGCTACGAGTTCGTCTACACCCCCCACGTCACCCGGGCGACGCTGTTCGAGACGTCGGGGCACCTGGACTGGTTCGCCGACGGGATGTTCCCCCCCATGGAGCTCGACGGCGGGGACTACTACCTCAAGCCCATGAACTGCCCGTTCCACATCCTGGTCTACCGCTCCCGGGGACGTTCCTACCGGGAGCTGCCGCAGCGCCTGTTCGAGCTGGGCACGGTCTACCGCTACGAGAAGTCCGGGGTCGTCCACGGCCTCACCCGGGTCCGGGGCCTGACCATGGACGACGCCCACATCTTCTGCACCCGGGAGCAGATGGCCGACGAGCTGTCGAGCCTGCTGCGCTTCGTACTCGACATGCTGCAGCGCTTCGGCTTGACCGAGTTCTACGTCGAGCTGTCGACCCGGCCCGAGGGCAAGGCGGTGGGCCGCCCCGAGGAGTGGGACGAGGCCACCGCCGTTCTGACCCGCACGGCCGAGGCCGCCGGGCTCGACCTGGTGCTCGACGAGGGCGGGGGGGCGTTCTACGGCCCCAAGATCTCCGTCCAGGTGCGTGACGCCATCGGCCGGACGTGGCAGATGTCCACCATCCAACTCGACTTCCAGTCCCCCCAACGCTTCGATCTGTCCTACGTGGGGGCCGACAACCAGCGCCACCGCCCGGTGATGATCCACCGGGCGCTGTTCGGTTCGGTCGAGCGCTTCTTCGGCGTGCTGCTCGAGCACTACGCCGGGGCCTTCCCCACCTGGCTGGCCCCGGTCCAGGTCCAGGTCCTGGCGGTGCGCGACGACCATCACGCCTATGCCGCCGAGGTCGTCGAGCGGCTCCGCGGCGCCGGCGTGCGGGCCGAGCCGATCGGGGCCAGCGACCCCCTGGGGACACGGATCCGCCGGGCCAAGCTGGAGAAGCTGCCCTGGGTGCTGGTGGTGGGCGACGACGACGTGGCCGCCACCACCGTGGGGGTCAACGGCCGGGACGGTGAAGTGGAGCGAGGGGTGGCCCTCGATGCCTTCATGGCCCGGGTGGCCGCCGAGGCGGCGCTGCCGACCGGGTGAGCGCCCCCCTGGAGCGGCTGTGGGCGGGGTGGCGCTCGCCCTACCTGGACAGCCCCGAGAGCCGCCATGACCCCGCCGGCGGGCCCGGCGAGTGCGTCTTCTGCCGCATCCTGGCCAGCGGCGAGCCCGACGAGGCCACCTACGTGCTGTGGCGGGGGCGGTTCTGCGTCGCCATCCTCAACGCCTACCCCTACACCAGCGGCCACCTCATGGTCTTGCCCGAGCGCCACGTCTCCGACCTCGACGCCCTCGAGCCAGACGAGGGGGCCGAGCTGTGGGGAGGGATCACCGCCGCCGTGTCGGCCGTGAAGGCCGCCTATGCCCCCGGTGGGCTCAACGTGGGCGCCAACCTGGGCCGGGCCGGTGGTGCCGGCATCCCCGGCCACCTCCATCTGCACTGCCTGCCCCGCTGGAGCGGCGACACCAACTTCATGACGTCGGTGGCCGAGGCCCGGGTGCTGCCCGAGGCCCTGCCCGTCACCTGGTCCCGCCTGCGGGCGGCCTGGCCCGCCCCCTGACCACCAGATCGGGGGGTTGGTCCGGGCCCGGCGCTACTGTCCGGGGCCGTGGGCGACGACGCCGAGGGTGGTGACCAGGAGCTGGGCGCCGGGGCAGGGGACACCGCAGCCGGGTCCGAGGACGAGATCCGCGACACCCTGCCCCAAGACCTCGACGTCTCCGGCTACGTCGGGGCCGTCACCTTCCCCGACAACTCCCGCCGGCGCATCCCCGGCTACCTCTACCTGGCCATCGCCGCCGCCTGCGTCGCCGGGTGGGCAGCCGCCGGCGAGGGAGCCGTGCTGGTCAACGAGGGCGTCCTGATCGCCGGCCTGGTGCTGGGCGCCTTCGGGCTCTACTCCGTGGCCGCCGGGGGCCACCTCGGCGTCGACGCCACCGAGGCTCTGGTTGAGGCCACCCGGGAGGTGGGCTTCGCCGTGGGCCACGCCTCAGCCGCCCTGTCGTGGCGGGGCCTGCGCAGCCGCCCTACCTGGCGCATCCTGGTGTACTCGGCCGAGGAGCCGCCCCGCCAGCGGGGCCTGGTCCTGGTCGACGGGGTCGACGGCACGGTGCTCCAGCATTTCGTCGAGGACAACCCCGAGGACTGGTCCGAGTACTCGACGGGCAAAACCGCAGGTCAGTAGTAGTATTGCCACAAGCATAGCGCTTGGTCAAGTACAATCCTGTCCGTGGCTGTGGACGAAGCTAACCGGGCGCTGCTCGAGTCCTGGGAGCTGTCCCTTCACCGCAAGAGGCCCCGCACCGTCGCCCACTACCTCAGCGAGGTCGAGCGCTTCGCCCGCTGGCTGGCCGCTCATGACCGCCCGGCCGGTGGGGCGGGTGACCTGGCTGCGGTCACCAAGCGCGATGCCGAGTCCTGGATAGCCGACCAGCGCGCCAACGGGCTGGCCGGCAACACCATCCGCAACCGGTGGGTGGCCATGCGGTCGTTCTACGGGTGGGCGGTCGAAGAGGAGGAGGTCCCCGAGAGCCCGTTTGCCCGGGTGGTGGTCGACCGTCCCGACACCCCGCCGCCGGCCACCCTCACCGACGCCGAGCTCGCGGCGCTGCTGGGGGCGTGCAAGGGCCAGGACTTCGACGCCCGCCGGGACCTGGCCCTCATCCGCCTCCTGGCCGCGACGGGCCTACGGGCCAGCGAGGTCACCGGGCTGGCCCTCGACGACATCGACCTGGCGAACCGGATTGCCCGAGTCGAGGGCAAGGGGGGCCGGTATCGCATCGTGCGCTTCGACCCCGCCACCGCCGTGGCCCTCGACCGCTACAAGCGCATCCGGGCACGCCATCGCTACGCCGCCCGCCCCGAGCTGTGGATCGGGCACCGGGGCCCGCTCAGCCGCAAGGGCCTCGGCCCCATCCTCGAGCGCCGAGCCGCCCGAGCCGGCATCGAGCGCAAGGTCTGGCCCCACCTCCTGCGCCACGGCTTCGCCGACCGGTTCCTCGCCGCCGGCGGCCAGGAAGGCGACCTGCTGCGCCTCGGCGGGTGGTCGGACCCCGCCGTCATGCGCCGCTACGGCGCCGCCCGGGCCCAGGACCGGGCCTTGGCCGCCTACGACGACCTGAACGTGCTGGGCGAGCTGTAATGCCTCGCTGGCAAGAAGTGGACGAGAAGGGCGGCCCTTCCCAGGCAGTGGCGTCCTTGGCGGCCGAGAAGGCATCGCATCCGCGTCAAACACTGCTCACCCTGCGTTGCGCGTCGTGCCAGGCGGCCCTGGGATCGGTCCGCCGGAGCTCCAGAGGACTTCTCTTCATCGGCCGTGTCGCGACCTCGCCCAAGGAAATGGGACTGTTGAAGTTCAAGGAATCCGGCCGGGCGACCGGGGCCCGCTGGCAGAAGGGAGTCGTCGGCGAAGTGGTCGACCTCATCGACCAGCACCTTGGTCCTCATCCTGAACTGCAGATGAAGTGCCGGGGCCACGGGAAGGCAGTGGTCGAACCCGACGAGATCCGTAGTGCCGTCGCCGGGCGGAAGAAGGTGCTTGTGGTCCACCCAAGCGCTGTGCCTCCGGAGTAGTATCCCTTCCAACTTCAGGGCCCGGCTCCGTGAGCCTTCCTTGACGACCGAGGGCAGGTCGTTTCGGAGGACCAGCCATGCCCTCATCCAGGAGCGAGCGCACGCTGCGAGCGCGCCTCGCCGCACATACCTTGCACAGCAAGGTCGATTCGGCGGCCCACACCGCGCCAGCCCGCCAGGCATTCCTCGACAGATTCGAGCGCGAGGTCGACCCTGAGGGCGTCCTGCCCGAAGCGGAGCGCATCCGTCGAGCCGGCCATGCCCGCAAGGCCTACTTCACCCGGTTGGCCCTGGCATCTGCCAAGGCCCGTCGCAAGGGGGCCGCCGATGCGGCCTGACCCCACACGCGCAGCACCCCGGCACCGAGAGACCGGGGGCGCTGCTGAGGACTGCTCACCGGCGAGGAGCTCGAGGAGGTCGTCCGTTGACCTCCGACTCTAGCATCCGCAACCTCTTCGGCGAGGAATCCTCGCAACCGCCCGCCCAGCGGCACTCAGCTACGAGCCGTCTGGCCGCCGAGCGAGCCGCACCACGGGCCGGAACGCTGGGCCCCGCTGTCCTCGGCGTCCTTCGGGAGCCGCACACCGACGACGCTGGTGCCGAGCGCCTGGGAATCTCCCTGAACTCCTGGCGACCCCGCCGGGTGGAGTGGGTCCGCAAGGGAGCCGTGGTCAGGGTCGGCACCGGCCGGAGCGCCGCCGGCAACCCTGCAGCGCTTTGGCAGGCCAAGGACCACGTTCCGAAGGACGCCGACGACACAGGCGTTCCGGCGCCGGTCTGGCAAGCTGCCGTCGACCGCCGGCCGGCATGGATGTCCCGGGCCCAGCACGAGCGCCTCATCCAAGAGGCCCTCGCTGCCCACAACGGGAACACCCGGGCCGCACTCGAGCAGGTCGCGGCTGACCTCGAGGCTCTGCGGTGAGGGCCGGGACGCTGCCGGACCGGGCATGGGTCCTGCTCCGCCACGGCGACCTCGAAAACCGCTTCGACGGTGATGGAAGCCGAATCGTGGGCGCCGTGGTGCTGTCGGCCGTCAACGCCGGCTGCAACCGAGAGTGGGTTCGGCGCCTACTGAAGGACCCACAGCACGCCGGTGGCTTCGCTGCACTCCGACGCCGCCGAGCCAACCTCGACCGCTGGCTCGACCGGGAATGGGACCGGGCCGAGGCCCTCGTCGACGCCTCGCCCATGATTGGTGACCGCCACGAGGCCGTGTACCGCGCCACGGTCCTGGCCGAACACATCGACCAGCTAGGCGATTGGAGGGGGACGGGGGGAGCAACCGACCGTGCCGTGTTCTTGGCCGTTCTGTCGGTCGCCCAGCGCACCGGCCGCCTTAGCGACCTGGCCCTCAGCTCTCGTGAGCTGGGTGAGCTGGCGAAGGTGACCCACCGGCCGGCGGCCAAGGCCCTACACCGCCTGGCCGGCCGCGGTCTCCTGCGACGAACCGCCTTGGCCAAGGGCACCCGCCCTGCTGTCTGGCAGGTCACGGCGATGCGACACAACCTCCCCACACCTCACACACCGGTCCCTGTGGGACTTGTGTGGGGACGTGATGTCGCACCCACAGACACCTGGAGGTACAAGGCCCTGGGCCATGCCACCCGCCGTGTCTACGAGAACCTCGACGACGCCACCTCAGCGGCCGCACTGGCCGAGCGCCTCGGAGTGACCCGGCGAACCGTGGAGCGCCATTTCGTCAAGCTGGCTGGCGTAGGTCTGGTCGAGCGCACCCCAGAAGGATGGGGCCGCACCGCCGTCGAGCCTGTAGAGCTCGAAGCCGAACTCGGTATCGCCGGCACGACCGCCAAGCAGAAGGCCACTCACGCCGAGGAGCGGGAGAAGCGCACCAAGGCCCTGGCTGCCTTCGCCGCAACCGAATCGGCTCCGGTCGTCGCCGACCCCGCGACCGGCGAGGTCTATCACCTCGACCAACTTTCCCGCCGGCGGGAGATTGTCGAGGTCGCCGCATGACCCCGCCGCGCTGCACCTGCCCACCGGGTACCCGGAGCTACTACGACCACGTCGGAGAACGCTGTCGAGAGTGCGGCAAGTACCGACCGAAGCCGAGGCCGAAGCCATGAGCCGGCGCATCCTCGTCGCGGTGGTGACCGACGCCACCGGAGCCGAGCTGCTGCACCGCCACGCCCGCTATCAGGTCGTCTTCGCGGCACCGAGCGGCACCACGCATTCGACCGCTGCCACCGTCCAGCCCGAGGACGACACTGGCAAGGTGAGTCCCGAGCCCTTGCTCCTCGACTACCTCGGCGCCGCCCACCGCCTGGCCCTGTCCGAGCGCAAGGTCCGCCAGCTGGTGGCCGATGGCCAGCTCGGCGCCGTGTCGGTCGGTCGCAGCCGTCGCATCCCAGCCGCCGAGCTCGAGCGCTTCGTCGAGCGCCTCGGTGCAGACTCCGCGGCATGAGAGTGCTCGAGGGGTGGCGGGTGACCCCCAAACTGCACACCGCCTGCCACCTTCGGGTGGGCTCACGCATGGGTGCACGACATCAGCGATGGGGGTACCGGGGGACCCCTAAGGCCCGGCCCGCCTGTGCACCTGTGGTGGGGCAAAATTGCGTGGCCGCAGCGAATGGTGACCGGGGGGGAACCCCCTTTTCCCCTACTCCACCCGCACCTGTGGTGGGGCAAAATCTCTCGCCGACGAAACTCCCAGGGGGGCTCGTGTGACCCCGTGGCGAGCCCCGAAGCCCTGCGGAATCCCCGGTTGCCCCGTCTTGGCCACCGTCGCCCCCCGATGCACGGACCACGAGGCCGAGTACCAACGGGCCCGCAATGCCCGGCGCACCCACTACCAAGAGGGGTGGCGCGAGCGCAGCAGGGCAGCCCGAGAGGCTCAGCCCTGGTGCTCGCGGTGCGGCACAAAGCAGGACCTGACCGCCGACCACGTCCGGGCCCGCAGCCTCGACGCCGGCGTGCAGGTCCTTTGTCGGTCGTGCAACACGAAGAAGGGGGGAGGGGCGTGACCTCCCAAGCCGACGAGAGCTGGCTGAACAGAGCCTTCGACCGAGCGCGGGGCCTGGAGCCGGAGGAGGAGCCGGTCGCCGAACCGACCGGTGCTGACTTCGACGCTGGGGTGAGGGAATCCGCGCCACCACCGCCGCCGAGCATGAACGACCACCTGCGAGCAGCCATCCGGGCCGCTCGCCGACAGCCGGTGGCCGAGGACTATGACCAGCGTCTCCGTTGACGGCATCGACGTGCTGGGCTGGCTCGACGCCGAGCTGGCCGAGGCCCGGGCCGAACTGACCCGCCAGGTCGACCGCACCTCCGCCCTGGTCGAGTTCCGCAGCCTGGCCCTCATCATCGCCGGCCGGGCCGGCGAGCACGCCCTTACCCCTGACCGCCTCTTCGACCTCACCAAAGGCGAGGAGGAGGCCGCCCACCTCCGCGCAGTAGCCGCCCGAATCGCCAAGGAGACGCCGTGATCAGCCCTGCCAGCCTGCCGCCCCGCATCGACGACCTGCCCGAGGTGGCCACCGCCGCCGAAACCTTCGTCGCACTCCACGCCGAGGCCGGCGCTGCCTGGCAGCAGGTACGCGACCTCGAGGACGACCGGCGCCACGCCCTCGAGGCTGACACCAACGCCTACGCCGCTGCCATCCGACAAGGCAAGCCCGACCCCGGCCAGAAGAACGTGACCAAGCTCGACGCCGAGCTGCTGAAGGCGCGCCGTCGTTCCGAGGCCCTGAAGGTGGCCGTCGAGGATGCCGAGGAGGAGCTGCGCTCCGCCGTCGCCTCCCACCGAACCGAGTGGGCT
>DATMJI010000208.1:0-2547 GCA_035553895.1 Acidimicrobiales bacterium
GGCCAGGGGCGGGGGCTCGCCGAGCACGCCGAGGGGGCGCACCCCCTCGAGGTTCTGGCGGCGCATCCGCCGCCAGTAGGGGGGCACGGCCGGGAGGTTGTCGAGGCGCAGGCACTGCTCGACGAAGCCGTCCTTGGACGAGACCTGGGCGAGGATGGCGTTGGCCCGACGCTCGAACCCGACGGTGGTCGACAGCCGGCTGCCGATGTTGCCCCCGCACAGTGATCCGGCGACGTGGGTGGGGAACACCTCGACGTGGTCGGGAAGGGCGAGGATCTTCTCCTGGATGGTCCGGCAGAAGTCCCGGGCGGACGCCTCGGCCTCGGCCCGGTCCCCGAGCAGGTCGGGGCGGGCCAGGTCCCCCACCAGGAGGGCACCACCGGAGAGGAGCAGGGCCGGGTGCTCCTCGGAGGCGCTGTGGTCGTAGACCAGCAGGCTCAGGTGCTCGGGGGTGTGCCCGGGCGTGTGCAGCACCTCGAAGCTGATGTCGCCCATGGCAAAGCGCTCCCCGTCGCCGAGGGGGCGGTGGTCGTAGCCGAGCTGGGCCCGGGCCGAGCCGAGGAGCGCAACCCCGCCTCGTCCCGCCACCTCGCCCAGCCCCGACAGGTAGTCGTTGTGGCCGTGGGAGTCCATGGCGTAGCGGATGCGCAGCCCCTGGGTCCGGGCGGCGTCGTAGTAGCCGTCGACTTGGCGTTGGGGATCGAAGATCAGGGCCTCGCCGGACTGCTCGGAGCCGACCAGGTACGACGCGTGCCCCAGGCCGGGCAGGTGGAACTGCTTGAAGAACATGGAAGATGGCCTCCCGTCGGGCGTCCTACGCTTCAGTGCTATACCCCCCCAAGTATAGGGTGAAACGGGTCCCGGGGCGGGGTAGGGCTCCCCGTATCGGCCAGTGAGAGGAGCACACGGTGAAGGAGAACGTGGGAGGAGCGGAGCGGACGGTGCGGGCGGTGAGCGGGCCGCTCCTGGTGGTCGCCGGCTACGGCCCCCTGAAGGGGCGGCGGGGCCGGCCCCTCGGGTTGTTCTCCATGCTCTGGGGGGCCGTCGTCACCGAGACCGCCATCTCCAAGACGTGCTCGATGAACGCCCTGCTCGGCCGGGACACGGCAGCGGACCCGGCTGACTCGGGGGGCGACTCGCACTGGTAGCCGCCGGCGCCCCGTGCCCGACGGCTCCCCCTCGTCGCTCTCGGCCGGGAGCAAGAGATCGCCACCCAGCTAGCCGCCGGCTGCACCAATCGGGAGATCGCCGCCGAGCTCTATCTCGGATCACCCGGTGCCGGTCGGCGTCCGGCGCGCCACTCGCCAGCGCCCGCCCTAGCATCGACAGATGCACCCCGACGTGGTGGTGGGAGCCGGCCACAACGGCCTGGTGGCCGCCTGCTACCTGGCCCAGGCGGGGCGCGACGTGATCGTCCTCGAGCAGCTCGACCGGCCCGGCGGGGGTTCCCGCACGGAGGAGACGGTGCCGGGCTACCGCTTCGACCTCCACTCGGCCGCCCACAACATCATCAACATGACCGACATCCCCGCCGAGCTCGACCTGGCCGGGGCCGGCCTGGTCTACCAGGAGATGGATCCGTTCTCCGTCGCCGTGCACGGCGACGGGCGCATCGTCCGCTTCCATCGCTCCATCGAGGCCACCGTGGACTCCATCGCCGAGGAGTCACCGGCGGAGGCCCGGGCCTACCGGGACTTCATGGAGGCGTCCCTGCCCATCGTCAAGATCATGGTCACCGCCATCCGGGGGGGCATCACCCGGGGCGAGTCGCTGGCCCGGTTGTCCAACGTGGCCCGGGTCTTGCGCCGGCGCCCCCTGACCAGCGTGCGCGACGTGCTCAGCCCCTACGACGCCCTCCTCCGGCGCTGGCTGGCGTCGGATCTCACCCGGGGCCCGGTCGCCGCCTTTGCCGCTCACGCCGGGGTGGGTCCGACCACGCCCGGCGGGGCCCCGTTCGCCTACTGGCAGGCGGCCTACCACCTCTACGGCCAGTGGCACGGCCAGGGGGGTGCCCAGGCCCTCACCGACGCCCTGGTGACCAGGCTCGGCCGCCTGGGCGGCGAGCTGCGCTGCTCGGCGCCGGTGGCCCGCATCGAGGCGGCCGGCGAGCGGGTACGGGCGGTGGTGACCGAGTCGGGCGAGCGGATCGAGGCTCGCACGGTGACCACCGCCGTCGACCCCAAGGTGGCCCTCCTCGAGCTGCTCGATCCGCCCCTCGGCGGGAGCCCCGGTGCCGACCTGGCCGCGGCCCGTCGCAGCAACGTGGTCCAGGCGCTGGTGCACGTGGCCACGGACCGCCTGCCCGCCTACCCGGGCGGCCGGCCGGGAGACTGGAACGGCCTGCAGAGCTACGTCGACCACCTCGACGATCTCTCCTCGGGGTGGACCCAGGCCGATGCCGGCCACCTCGGTGACCCCCTTCCCCTCTATTCCTTCACCACGTCGGCCCTCGACGACAGCCTGGCCCCCGAGGGCCACCACACGGTCTACGTCGCCTGCCCGGCGGCGCCGTCGCGCATCGAGGGAGGCTGGCCGGCACGCCGGGAG
>DATMJI010000209.1:0-4766 GCA_035553895.1 Acidimicrobiales bacterium
ATCGTGGCCTACTCCAAGCTGTGCACCCACACCGGCTCGGCGCCGTCAAGGACGTCGAAGGTGGACTGGTGGCAGGGGCACAGCAACAAGTCGAGCTCCGCCTGGTAGAGCCCGACGGGGCAGCCGGTGTGGGTGCACAGCTTGGAGTAGGCCACGATGTCGTCGACCAGCCACCCCTCCCGGCCCGGGACCGGCTTGAAGCGCTCGGGATCGACCTGGATCAACAGGGTGGGGCTGGCGGCGTCGTCGGTGTGGCCCTCGGGCCAGGCGGTGACCAGCTCGGTCCGGGTCAGATCATCGGGGCGGATCGGGGTCCCTTCGGCCCGGACCAGGCGCACGGGCGCCGCCGCCCCGAACGGCGTGCGCTTCAGTCCCTCGCCGGGCCGGGGCCCGAGCGAGCGGATGGGGAACAGGGCGGCCAGCCCCAGGGCACCGAGCGCCCCCAGGCCGAGCTTGGCCAGCAGCCCCCGCCGGGCGAGGGTGGCCTCGCCGGCCTCGAACGAGCGGGTGAAGGCCCGCACCTCCTCCTCGCTGGAGGTGAGCTGGGGCCGGTCCTCGGTGACTTCGTCGGTGGGCATGAAGGACTTGGCCCACACGGCGACCGCCACCCCGAGGCCGCCGAGGGCCAGCGCCAGCGCCGCCCCCTCCACCTGGGCTTGGCCGCCGGCGACGTAGACGGCGCACAGGGTCAGCGCACCGGCGATGCTGACCACGAAGGCGGCGGCCACCAGGCGCTCGGACCGGCTCTCCCGCCGCCGGGCCCCCTCGTCCGCCGGCGGGCCCGCCGGTGCTCCGCCGTCGCCCGTGCCATCGCCGCTCGCCGTCATCCGTCCTCCCCGGCAGACGTTAGGCCCTGCCCGCCCCGGCCGTGGAGCCCGGCGGCCCGGCCCCCGATGAGGAAGGCGGCCAGCACGGCGGCACCGGCACCGATGAGGATGGCGACGAAGCCCTCGGCGATGGGCCCCACCCGCCCGAGGGCGAAGCCCCCGGGGTTGCCCAGCTCCTGGAGGGTCTCGACGTAGGCCACGATGCTCGTGACCTCCTCCTCGCTGAAGGCGGCCGGCCCGAAGACCGGCATCTGGCCGGGACCGATGCGCATGGCCTCGTAGACCTGGACCGGCGTGGCCTGGTCCAGGCTGGGCGCGTAGCCGCCATAGCTCAGCGCCCCCCCGGCGCCGGCGGCACTGTGGCAGGCGGCGCAGTTGCCCCGGTAGAGGTCTCCGCCTTCGGGCACGTCGGCCTCGCCCAGATCGATCTCGGGGATCTCCGGGCCCTCGCCCAGCGAGGCCACGTAGGCCACCAGGTCCTCGATCTGCCCGGGCCGGTAGGCGGGGTCCTTGCGGACCGCCTGCTCGTCGGGTTCGCCGGTGTGGGGCATACGGCCGGTGGTCAGGTAGAAGTGGGCCGAGGCGGCGCCGGCGCCGATGAGCGGCGGCCCCCCCGGCGCACCCGAGCCGTCCGCACCGTGGCAGCTCACGCAGCCGGTGAGGTACAGCGCCCGGCCGTCGGCGATCGATTGGGGATCGTCGAGGGCATCGACGTCGATCACGTAGCCGAGGGGGTCGCCCTCGACGCCGACCTCCTCGCCTTCATCCTCGGCCGCCCCCACCGCCCCAGCCGGGGCCGCAGCCCCGGCCCAGGCGGCCATGCCAACTCCCAGGGCGGCCAGCACCGGCAGGGCGAGCATCGCCCACACCAGGCGGAGTGGGCGCCGCAAGGGGGTTCTTCGGCGCCCGATCACAGGATGTAGACGGTGAGGAACATGGCGATCCACACCACGTCGACGAAGTGCCAGTAGTACTCGGTGACCGTGAGACCCTCGGCCAGGGAGGCCTTGGTGCGGCCCGAACCCACCCCGGCGATGGCCGCCATGAGGCCGAGCCCCCCGAGCACGTGCAGGCCGTGGAACCCGGTCATCAGGTAGAAGATGGAGCCGTAGGCGTGGCTGGTGAGGGTGAACTCGAAGCCGGCGTACTCGAGGCCCTGGTTGGCCAGGAAGGCGCCGCCGGCGACGATGGTGACCACTACCCAGCGCCGGGCCGACCGGGCGTCGCCGTGCTCGGCGGCGCGGGTGGCGGCGTGCATGCTCAGCGACGAGGCCACCAGGACCACGGTGGCCAGGCCCGTGCGCAGCGGCTCCAGCTCGACCCCGGCCGGGGGCCAGGCCCCCGGCTCGGCCACCGAGCGCAGCAGGAACCAGGCGGCGAACAGCCCGCTGAAGAACATCAGCTCCGAGGCCAGCCACACCACCGTTCCCACGGCCAGCATGCTCGGCCTCGACGTGTCGGCCTGGGCGGCGATCGGCTCGGCCATCGGGCCCCTTGTCTACCCCATCGGCACCGGCTCCAGCGGCCCCGGCGGGTACGGTCGCCGGGATGGCAGGGGTGCTGGCCTTCGACCCGGCCCCGGCCGTGCTCGTGGCCGCCGCCGCCGGCCTCTACGGCACCGGGGTCCGGCGCCTGGGCCGGCGGGAACGGCGATGGCCCCGGCCGCGTCTCGTGGCCTTCGGCCTCGGTCTGGTCGTGGTGGTGGTGGCCACCCAGTCGGCGCTGGCGGCGGCCGAGGCCGAGCGCTTCAGCGTGCACGTCGTCCAGCACGTCCTGCTCGGGATGGTGGCACCGGCCCTCTTCGCTCTCGGTGCGCCGGTGACCCTCGCCCTGCAGGCGGCGTCCCGGCCCACCCAGGTGGTGCTCCTGCGGGTCCTGCACGGCCGGCTGGTGGGCACCCTCACCCACCCGGTGCTGGCCTGGCTGGTCTTCGGGGGGTCGCTGGTGGTGCTGTACTTCAGCCCCCTGCTGGAGCTCTCGCTGCGCAACGAGGCGGTCCACTCCCTGGTCCACCTCCAGTTCCTGGCTGCCGGCGGGCTGTTCTGCTGGACGGCGGTCGGGCTGGACCCCGTCCGCTGGCGGCTGCCGCACGGCGCCCGGCTGCTGTTCGTGCTGCTGGCCGTACCCGTGCACGCCATCGTGGGCCTGGCCCTGCTCGGGGGGTCGGAGCTGCTGGCCGGCGGGTTCTATGCCGCCACCCCGTCCCCGCTGGCCGACCAGCGCCTGGCGGGGGGCTTGCTGTGGGCTCTTGGTGACCTCTTCGGCCTGGTGCTGGCCGGCGCCGTGCTGGCCCAGTGGATGGCTCACGAGGAGCGGGCGGCCCGGCGGCACGACCGCCGGCTCGACGCCGCCGCCCAGAGGTGAACCAGCCGGTCGTCGCCGCCGCCTGCCGCACGCCCATCGGGTTGCGTCACGGGGGGCTGTCGGGTTGGCACCCGGCCGATCTGGCGGGGGCGGTGCTCGCCGCCCTGGCCCGGTGCAGCGGCCTCGACCCGGCCGACGTCGACGAGGTGGTGCTCGGCTGCGCCACCCTGGTGGGCGACCAGGGGTGCAATCTGGCCCGCAGCGCGGTGCTGGCCGCCGGCTGGCCGGAATCGGTGCCCGCCACCACCGTCGACCGCCAGGGGGCGGCTTCGCTGCAGGCGGTGGCCGTGGCCGCCCAGGCGGTGGCCTCGGGCCACGCCGAGGTGGTCGTGGCGGCCGGCGTCGAGCTGTCGACGACGACGCCGGCCGGCTCCTGGGTCGAGCCCGGCACCCGGCCCTTCGGCCCCGGCGTGGTCCGGCGCTACGCCGAGCGGGGGGGCCTGATCCCCCCGGGCGTGGCCGCCGAGCGCTTGGCCGAGCGGGCCGGGCTGGACCGCCCCGCCCTCGACGCCTGGGCCGACCGCAGCCGCCGCCGGGCCCGGCGGGCCGGTGCCGCCGGCGCCTTCACCGCCGAGCTGGTGGCCGTGCCCGCCCGGCGCTGGGACCGGGAACGGCGAGTGGTGTGGGACCCGGGGACCGAGGTGGAGGCCGACGAGGGACCGGGCCACGACCCCGGCGACGCCGCCACCTGCCCGCCCCTGTTCGTCCCCGGGGGAGCGGTCACCGCCGCCAACCGGGCGCCGGTGGCCGACGGCGCCGCCGCCGTCCTGGTGATGGCCCCCGAGCGGGTGGCGGCCGCCGGCCCGGGCCGGCCCCTCGCCCGGGTGGTGGCGACCGCCGGGGCGGCGGTCGACCCCCGGGAGACCTTCTCCGCCGCCGCGCCGGCCACGACCAGGCTCCTGGACCGGGCCGGCGTGGGCCCCGGTGAAGTGGAGCGCTTCGAGGTGGACGAGACCTTCGCCTGCGTCCCCCTGGCGTGGATGGCCGAGCTCGGGATTGACGGGGAGCGGGTCAACCCGGCCGGGGGTGCCATCGCCCTCGGCCACCCGCCGGGGGCGTCGGGGGCCCGCATGGTGACGACCCTGTGCCACGGCCTGGCCGGTACCGGGGCGCTCGGGCTGGCCGTGCTCGGTGGCGTGGGCGGGGTGGCCACCGCTGTTCTGGTGGTCGGGTCGGGCTAGGAACGGCGCCTCGGGACCACCAGAAGCCGGGGTGGTGGCGGGGGGCTCGGCTTCACCGACCGGAGGCCAGCTGGGCGGTCACCACCTCGGCCACGCAGGCGGCGGTGTCAGTCCGGGCCGGCCCGTTGCCGAAGCGCTCCACCAGGGAGACGACGGCCACCCCGGGGGGAAGGTCCACCCCCTCGAGCACCTCGCCGGCCACCACCAGGACCGGCACCCCGGCCGCACCGGCCAGCCCCACGACGCCGCCGACCGCCTTGCCGGCGAAGGACTGCTCGTCGAGGAACCCCTCCCCGGTGACGACCAGGTCGGCACCGACCAGCTGGCCTTCGAGGTCGATCTCATCGGCCACCAGCTCGAAGCCGGGGACCAGGCGTGCCCCCACCGCAGCCAG
>DATMJI010000210.1:0-6078 GCA_035553895.1 Acidimicrobiales bacterium
GGGGGAACTCATGCGGGGGCTCCGATGCTATGGACGACGGCCCGAGCGAAGTCGTTGCCCCGCTCGGCGTAGGAGGAGTACCAGTCGAACGAGGCGCACGCCGGGGACAACAGGACGGCGTCACCCGGCCGGGCCACCGCCCGGGCAGTGGCCACCGCGGCGTCCATGGACCCGGCCTGGTGGACGGGGACCGGGGTGGCGGCGAAGGCCAGAACCACCTCGCCGGCTGCCTCCCCGATGGCCACCACCGCCCGTACCCGGTCCGCCGCAGTGGCCAGCACGGACAGGTCAAGTCCCTTGTTGCGCCCACCGGCGATGAGCACCACCGACGGGAAGCCGGCCAGGGCGGTGGCGGCGGCGTGGGGATCGGTGGCCTTGGAGTCGTCGTAGAAGCGCACGCCCGCCGCCTCGGCGACCAGGCTGACCCGGTGGGGCAGACCCCGGAACCGGCGCAGGGCGCGGCGCACGCCGTCCAGGGAGGCGCCGGCGGCCCGGGCGGTAGCGGCCGCCGCCAGGGCGTTGGCCTGGTCGTGGGGCAGGTTGCGCCACAGCTCGCCGGCGTCGAGGAGGGTGTCACCACCGGGCATGACCAGCCGGCCCCCGTGCACCCGCCAGTCGCCCCGCCGGAGCCCGAAGGTCACCACCTCCGAGGCCAGCCCGGTGGTGGCGGCCAGCACGGTGGCGTCCTCGGCGTTGGCCACGGCCACGTCCCCTGGTCCCTGGGCCGCCCACAGCCGGGCCTTGGCGGCGCGGTAGTGGGCCATGTCGGGGTGCCAGTCGAGGTGGTCCTCGGCCAGGTTGAGCCATGTGCCCACCCGGGGGCGGAACTGCTCGGTGAAGCACAGCCGGAACGACGACGCCTCCACCACCACCACGTCGAGCTCCTGCTCGCGGGCCAGGGCGTCGACCAGCGGGAGGTCGTTGTTGCCGGCGGCCACCGTGCGCAGGCCACTGGCGGCCAGCATGGTTTCCACCAGCGCCGTGACGGTGGTCTTGCCGTTGGTGCCGGTGATGGCCACCAGCGGCAGCGACGACCACCGGGCAGCCAGCTCGAACTCGCTCCAAACCGGGATGTGGCGCCGCCGGGCTCCGACGACGGCGGCGTGGTTCGGTGGTACCGGGGGGCTGGGCACCACCAGATCGGACCCGGCCACCAGGGCGTCGAGGGCCGCCGGGCCCGGCTCGTCGTGCGTCGGGATCCCGAGAGTGGCCAGCGTGGCCGCCCGCTCCCGGGCGGCCGGGCCCGGTCGGTCCTCGACCACGGTCACGGCCCAGCCGCGGGCACCCAGCTGGCGGGCGGCCGCCTCCCCCGCCACCCCGAGCCCGACCACCAGGGCGGCACCGGGCTCTGGCGGGCTCATCCGGCCGCTCCGGTGGAAAGGTAGTCGGCGTAGTACAGGCCGACCGCCAGGGCGGTCAGCATCCCGGCGAGGATCCAGAAGCGGATGATGACCGTGGTCTCCGGCCAGCCGCCCAGCTCGAAGTGGTGATGGACCGGGGCCATGCGCAACACCCGGCGGTTGAAGAGACGGAAGGCTCCGACCTGCACGATCACCGACAGGGTCTCGACCACGAACAGGCCACCGATGACCGGCAGCAGGAGCTGGGTGTTGGTCGTCAGGGCCAGGGCGGCCAGGCCGGCACCGATGGCCAGCGAGCCGGTGTCGCCCATGAAGATGCGCGCCGGTGCCGCGTTCCACCACAAGAAACCGGCGCAGGCCCCCATCATCGACGCCGCCACCAGGGCCAGATCGAGGGGCTGGGGGTAGGTGTAGACCTCCGGGTGGCGGAAGGCCCAGAAGGCGATGACCACGAAGGCCGAGAAGGAGAAGGTCGACGATCCGGCGGCCAGGCCGTCGAGACCGTCGGTCAGGTTCACGGCGTTAGTGGTCCCGAGGATCAACAGCACGGCCCACACCGACCACAGCACCGGGCCCAGCTCCACCCCGATCGAGCCGATCCGGGTGAAGGACAACTCGGTGGAGATGCCGGCCTCCCGGATGGCCAGGACGGCGAAGAGGCCGGCCACGACCAGCAGCCCGGCGAACTTGGTCCGCTTGGTCAGGCCCAGGTTGCGGGCCCGGGTGACTTTGATCCAGTCGTCGAGCAATCCCACCAGACCGGCCCCGGCGATGGCCATCACCGTGAGCATGCCCGCCCAGGTGAAGATGGCGCCCTCCTGGAGGTGGGCGGCCAGGTAGCCGAGGACCCCGCCACCCACGATGGCGACACCGCCCATGGTGGGGGTGCCCGTCTTGGTGAAGTGGCCCTGGGGCCCGTCCTCGCGGATGGGTTGGCCGATGCCCCGGCTCCGCAGCCACCGGATCAGTGCCGGCGTGCCGGTCAGGGTGAAGGCGAAGCCGACGGCGGCGGCGATGAGGAGCGGGATCATGCGCTTGGATCATGGTCGAAGCCGAGGGCGACCAGCGCCTGGCCCACCACCTCCCGGTCGTCGAAGTCCACCTGGCGGCCGCCGACGGTCTGGGTCGTCTCGTGGCCCTTGCCGGCCACCAGCACGACGTCGCCGGGCCGGGCCGCGCCCACGGCCAGGGCGATGGCCTGGCGCCGATCAGGCTCGACCGAGACCTCGCCCGGTCCCCGGGCACCGGCCACCACCTCGGCGATGACCGCAGCCGGGTCCTCGGCCCGGGCGTTGTCGCTGGTGACCACCACCACATCGGCCATGGCGGCAGCCACCCGCCCCATGAGGGGGCGCTTGTCCCGGTCGCGGTCGCCGCCGCACCCGAAGACCACGACCACCCGGCCCCGGGTCTCGGCCCGGGCGGCCACCAGGAGCTGCTCGAGGGCACCGGGGGTGTGGGCGTAGTCGACCACCGCGGTGAAGGGTTGGCCCCGGTCGATGAGCTGGTAGCGGCCGGGCACGGGTCCGGCCCCGGCCAGGCCGGCTGCCACGGCGTCCTCGTCGAGGCCGAGCTCGAGGGCGGCCGACCCCGCCGCCAGGGCGTTGGCCACGTTGGCCAAACCCCCGAGGCGAACGTGGACCTCCCGGCCCCGCCAGGTGAAGCGGGAGCCGGCCAGCCCGGTGGAGACCACCGAGACGTCGTCGAGGGAGTAGGTGCGGGTGGGGATGCGGGCCGTCTCGAGGAGCAGGCGGCCATGGGGGTCGTCGACGTTGACCACGGCCGCCGCCGAGCGCTCGGGCTCGAACAGCCGGGCCTTCACCGAGAAGTAGTCCTCCATGGACGGGTGGAAGTCGAGGTGGTCCCGGCTGAGGTTGGTGAACACGGCCACGGCGAAGTGGACGCCCTCCACCCGGGCCTGGGCCAAGGCGTGGGACGACACCTCCATGGCCACCGCGGCGCGACCGGCCGTGACCATGCCCGCCAGGCAGGCCTGCAGGTCCGGGGACTCCGGGGTGGTCAAGGGACCGGACAGGGTGCCGATCACGCCCGTGGAGCGGCCGGCCGCCTCGAGGATGGCGTGCAGGAACCAGGTGGTGGTCGTCTTGCCGTTGGTGCCGGTGACCCCCACCACCGGGAGGCGGCGGGAGGGGTGGCCCCAGAAGGCGGCCGCCGCCCGCCCCATCTGGCGGCGGGTGTCCTCCACCACCACCACGGGGACGTCGACGTCGACCGGGCGTGCCGCCAGCACGGCGGCGGCGCCGCGCGCCGCCGCTTCGGCGGCGTGGTCGTGGCCGTCGCCGTGGCGCCCCGGGAGGGCGCAGAACAGGCTGCCGGGCTCGACCAGACGGGAGTCGTGGCCCACCGAGGTCACCTCCACCCCGGTGGCCTGTCCCTGGACATCGACGACCTCGAGCTCGTCGAGGAGCCGATCAAGACGCACGGCGGCGGGCGGGGAAGGGAGAAGCGGCGGGCACGCCGATCAGTCTTGCGTCATCACGCCGTCAGCCGAGGGACCCACCTCGACCGGCGCCGCCGGTGGCGCCTCGGTGGGAGGAACACCGAGGAGCCGCAGCCCGTGCTCGGCGATCTCGGCGAAGACCGGCGCCGCCACCACGCCCCCGTAGAAGGGCCGGGCCTCGTCGAGCACCACGATGACCGACAGCCGGGGATCCTGGGCGGGGACGTAGCCGGCGAAGACGCTGGTGTAGGCCCCTTCGACATAGCCCCGGAACGTCGAGGAGGGCTTGCGGGCCGTCCCCGTCTTGCCGGCCACCCGGAAGCCCTCGATGCCGGCGTTGACCCCGGTGCCGGACTCGACCGCATCCTCCAGCATGGCGCCCAGCTGCTCCGCCGTCCCGGCGGAGATCACCCGGCTGGCCTCGCCCGGGGCCACGGCCCGCTCCTCACCCTGGTCGTCGACCACCGCCCGGACCAGTCGCGGCGGCGTGCTCATCCCCCCGTTGGCCACCACGTTGAGGGCTCCGAGCATCTGCACGGCGTTGACGGCGATGCCCTGGCCGATGGCGAGGGAACCGATGGAGGTCCCCGACCAGCTCTCCACGGGCGGGAGGATCCCGGCGCTCTCTCCCGGGAAGTCGAGGCCCGTGGGCTGGCCGAAGCCGAAGCGCTGGAGGTACTCGGCCAGGCCCCGCTCGCCCAGCTGGCGGGCCAGGGTGATGGTCCCGACGTTGGACGACTGGCCCAGGATGTCGGAGGTGGTCATGAGCTCGGGCTCGTGCGGGGTCGAGTCGGTGAAAATCTTCGGACCCACCCGCAGCGAGTCGGGAACGGCGGCCACGTCGTCGGGCCCGGCCAGGCCCTCTTCGACCACCCCGGCCAGGGTCGCCACCTTGGTCACCGAACCGGGCTCGAACACGTCGGTCAGAGTGGGGTTGTTGGCGGTGGGCCGGGGGCCGTCGTCGGTGTCCGTCACCGCCACCATGGCCAGCACGTCGCCCTGCCGGGGATCCATCACCACCGCCATCCCGCCCTTGGCCCCGGTGGCGGCCACCTGCCGCGACAGGGCCTGCTCCGCCTCGTACTGGAGTGAACGGTCGAGGCTCAGCACCAGATCTTCACCCCGCACGGCCGGGCGCAGGCGGCGCTGGCCACCGGCGATGGTCTCGCCCTCGGCGCCCCGCTCCACCATCAGCTCGCCGGACTCCCCCGACAGCCGGTCGTCGTACTGGAGCTCCAGACCGGACACCCCGGTCCCGTCGACGTCCACTTCGCCCACCACCCCGCCGGCCAGGCGGCCCGAGGGTCGGAAGCGTTTGGGCTCCTCCCGCAGGTTGATGCCCGCCAGCTCGAGGTCCTCGACGGCGGCGGCCCGCTCCGGGTCGATCTGGCGGGCCAGGTAGACGAAGCGGGCCTCACCGTCACCCAGCCGTTCGACGACCTCGCCGGGCGGCAGTTCGAGGACGGGGGCCAGCACCCTGGCCGTCGCCTCGGCATCGACCACCGCCCGGGGATCGGCCCAGACCGTGTGCTGGGACACGGACATGGCCAGCTCGTGGCCGTTGCGGTCGAAGATCGAGCCTCGCTGGGCGGGCAGGTCGACGCTGCGCAGGCGCTGGGCCACCCCCCGCTCGGCGTGGGCCTCGGGCTGCACCACCTGGAGTTGCACCAGCCGGAAGCTGACCCCACCGAAGGCCAGGAACATGGCGCCCAGGAGGATGGCGCACCGGCGCCGGGGCAGGCCCGGCCGCCCGGTCAGGCCGGGCCGGCCACCGGGTTCGACCACGGCCTCAGCGCCCGCCGAGGTAGGGCTTGACCGTTGCCCACGAGAGGTCCCCGGCTCGGTCGCCGCCGTCCGCGCCAGGTGCCGGCTCCCCGGCGGGCTGGGCGGTGTGGGCGGCCCGGAGGTACGTGGTGGCGCCGGCGGGGACCATGCCGAGGCGGTCGGTGGCCACCGACACGATGCGGGCCGGGTCCTCGAGGGTGGCCACCTCGAGGCGCAGCGCCTGGTGGCGGGCCTGGGCGTCGGCCGCCTCGGACTCCAGGGTGTCGAGCCGGACCTGGTTGGAGACGAGCAGGGCATGGGTACCGGCCAGGGCCATGAGGGCGGCTACGGCCAGGACGACCGCCCCGATTCCCAGCCGGCGCAACCGGCGGCGGCGAGCGGCCCGCTCCAGGCGCCGGTTGTCGACCAGGCGCAGCGGGGGGCGGGCCCCGGGCAGGCGGGTGGGCCGTAGTGGCGCAGTGGTGCGCCGGG
>DATMJI010000211.1:0-44938 GCA_035553895.1 Acidimicrobiales bacterium
GGCCCGGCCCCCCCTTCCCCACCGCCGACGGCCGGCTGGTCGAGATCGAGACCCTGGATCCTGAGGCGTGGAAGACGTTCTGGACCGAGCTGGGAGCGGCCGGCGCCGACCTGGGCCGGGCCTGGGCGCTGTTCCGGGCCCGCTACTACGCCGGCGCCTGCTCGCTGCCCCCCGGCCTGCGCCAGGCCACGGCCCGCTTCCCGCTGGCCGAGCTGGACGGCATCGCCCGGGCCTGCCGGGTGAGCCTGACCCCGGTGCGCTCCTACGCCGAGGTGCTGGCCGAACCCGGGTGGTCGAGCGGCCACCCGGCGCTGGCCGAGCTCGACCCGGCCGGGGGCATGGCCGGCGGCCCGGCTCCGGCACCGTCGGCCCCGGCCGGCTACGACCTCCCGCTGGCCGGCATCCGGGTGGTGGAGACCACGACCCGCATGCAGGGCCCGCTGGCCGGCCTGCTCCTCAGCCAGCTCGGTGCCGAGGTGATCAAGGTGGAGCCGCCCGGCGGTGACTTCGGCCGGGTCGTCCCTCCGGCGGCCGGTGACCGCGGGTCGTTCTTCTCCTGCTTCAACCGGGGCAAGCGCAGCGTGGAGATCGACCTCGCCCGCCCCGAGGGGCGGCGGGAGCTGACCGAGCTGGTGGCCGGCAGCGACGTGTTCCTCCACAACTGGCGTCCGGGCAAGGCCGCCCAGTGGGGCCTGGAGGCAGCCGACCTGGCGCGGATCAACCCCCGGCTCGTCTACACCGAGGCGTCGGGGTGGGGCGACCTGGACCGCCCGGCTGCCCTGATCGGGACCGACTTCCTGGTCCAGGCCTACGCCGGGGTGGCCGACGGGGTCTGCCCCGAGGGCGAGGAAGCCGTCCCCAGCCGGGTCCTGCTCACCGACGGCATGGGGGCGCTCAACACCAGCGAGGGCATGCTGGCCGGCCTGGTGGCCCGGGAGCAGACGGGCCGGGGCTGGCGGGTGTCGACCTCTCTGTTCCGCGGGGCCATGACCCTGCAGGCCCACGTCCTCGAGGCCCTGGCCGCCGGCCACGAGACCGGCCGGCGCAACGGTCGCCCGCGGTGGGGCCCGCTCGACCGTCCCATCGACACCGCCGAGGGCATGCTGGTGGTGGGGGCCGACGACGGCGACACCCGCCGCCGGCTGGCCCGGGCGTGTGCCGCGCCCGCCACCGCCACCGACCAGGAGGTGGCCGGCCACCTGGCCCGGGGCCGGGCCCCGGAGTGGGAGCAGGCGCTGGCCGATGCCGGGGTGCCCTGTGCCGCGCTCGATCCCGGCAGTGACCTGGCCGCCCTGGCTGCCGATCCCCGCCTGGCCGAGCTGTTCGAGCCCCTGGGCGGCACCGCTGTCGTCCCCCGCTCGCCCTGGTCCTTCACCACCTGAGCGCCCCCTCCTCGTAGGGAAAATGGCGGTAGCGTTCCCGCCGGCCATGCGCCCCCTTCCCGCCCCGGCGCTCGATGCCGACCAGGTCCTGGCCTTCGTGCTGGTCGACGTGGCCGTCATCCTCGTCGCCGCCACGCTCCTCGGGGCGCTGGCCCGGCGGCTGCGCCAGCCCACCGTGGTGGGACACATCGTGGCCGGCATCGCCCTCGGCCCCACGCTCCTCGGCCCCGGCGTGTTCACCTGGGGCCGGCCCTGGGCGGCGCTGCACTGCGACGCCGCCCTGGCCGCCAGCGGCGCCCTGCCCAGCGTGGGCAGCTGCCTGTTCCCGCCCCAGGCCCGCAGCGTGCTGGGCATCCTCGGCCAGATCGCCCTGGTGCTCTACATGCTCCTGGTGGGCCTCGAGCTCGACCCCCGGATGCTGCGGGGCCGGGGCCGGGGGGTCGCCACCGTGGCCGTCGGCGCCCTGGCCGTCCCCCTGGCCTTCGGCCTGCTCATCGGTCCCCTGCTCTACGGCGCCACCTTCACCGGCGCCTTCGGCACCCCCGCCCAGCCCTCGCGGCTGGCCTTCTCCCTCATGGTGGGGGCCATCCTCTCCGTCGGCGCCTTCCCGGTGATGGCCCACATCCTCAACGAAAGGGGGATGGCCCGCACGACCATGGGATCGACCGGCATCGCCGCCGCCGCCGCCCTCACCGTACTCATGTTCCTGGCTGTGGCCGCGGCCGACGCCATCGCCCGCCAGGAGGGCGTGCCGGAGATCCTGGCCACGGTGGCACTGGCGGGCGGCTACGTGGCGGTGATGCTGGTGGTGGTGCGCCGGGCCCTGGCGCCCCTCGGCCGCGCCGTGGAGGCCAGGGGGACGCTGTCGAGCACCCACTTCGCCGTGATCCTGGCCTTGGCCTTCGCCTCGGCCCTGGTGGCCGAGCGCATCGGCATCAACGTCATCACCGGCGCTTTCCTCCTCGGCGCCGTGATCCCTGCCAGATCCATCGTGTTCCCCGAGATGGCCGCCCGGATCCAGGAGGTCACCGTGACAGCCCTGCTGCCCATCTTCTTGGCCTTCTCCGGCCTGAACACCGACCTCTCCAGCGTGCCCTGGTCGGCCGCCGGCGGCATCCTCGTGCTGCTGGTCGCCGGGGTGGTAGCCAAGCTGGGAGGCGGAGCGGTCTCGGCTCGCCTGGGAGGCCTCGGCTGGGGCGAGGCGTCCCTTCTGGGCGTGCTCATGAACTGCCGGGGGCTGCTGGTGCTGGTGGTGGCCTTGGTGGCGGTCGACGCCGGGGTCATCTCGCCGGTGCTGCAGGTCGGTGCGGTGGTCATGGCCCTGGTCACCACGGCCATGACTGGACCGCTCTTCGACGCCCTGGTCCGGCGCGTGATCCTGGTCGACGTCACCTACATTGGAGGTGCCGCCAAAGCGACGTGGGTACGTCCCGGGCAAGGAGGATCGTGAGCGCAACCGAGACGTGCGACGTGGTGGTGATCGGCGGGGGACCCGCCGGTTCCACCACCGCCTCCTTCCTTGCCCGCCAGGGCCACGACGTCACCGTCTTGGAGCGAGCCCGCTTCCCGCGCGAGCACGTCGGCGAGTCGCTCCTTCCCTTCTGCTACGGCATCCTCGACGAGCTGGGCCTGATCGCCGAGATGAAGCAGCGCTTCGTGCGCAAGCCCGGCGTTCGCTTCCTCGACACCGACGGGGTGACCCAGACGACCTGGTGCTTCGGCTCCAAGATCCAGGACCCGAGCTTCCTCTCCTTCCACGTCATCCGCTCGGAGTTCGACCAGCTCCTCCTCGACCACGCCGCCGAGGAGGGAGCGACGGTGCGGGAGCAGACCAGGGTCGACGCCGTGGACCTGGACGGCCCCGACGGGAGGGCGGTCGTCGAGGCCTGCGGTGCGGACGGCCAGCGCCTGCGCTTCAGCGCCCGGTACGTCGTCGACGCCAGCGGGCGAGACACCTTCCTGGCCAATCGCATGCGGACCAAGACGGCGCACAAGGAGCTCGAGCGCACGGCCCTGGGGAGCCACTGGCAGGGTGTCGACTATGCCGGCGGCCTGGCCGACGGGTTGATCCAGATCGTCTACACCGGCGGCGACAAGCAGGGCTGGATCTGGGTCATCCCGCTCGGCACCGACCGGGTCAGCCTGGGGGTGGTGATGAACACGGCCCACTACCGCCGGCAGCGGCAGCTGCTCAAGGACCAGGGCCACGGCGACTGGCAGCTGGCGCTCTACCTCCAAGAGATCCTGTCGTCGCCCTTCATCGAGCGCATCACCTCGGGGGCGACACGGACATGGCCGGTCGCCGTCAACGGCGACTACTCCTACACGGTGGGGGCGAAGTGGGGGCCCAACCACGCCCTGGTGGGTGACGCCTCTGCCTTCATCGACCCCATCTTCTCCAGCGGGGTGTACCTGGCCATGAACAGCGCCCGGCTCCTGGCGGGGGCGCTCGACACCCAGCTCCGCACGGGGGGCGCCGACGGCGCCGCCGCCATGGAGGAGGTCTACGAGCGCATCGTGGGGGCCTACTCGCTGGTCGACAAGCTCATCCGCCTCTTCTACACCCCCGAGACCATCAACTTCGCCCAGCTGGGGAAGGCGAGAGAGGCCTTCTCCGACACCGACCACTACGTCAACGCCATGTCCCTCCAACACTTCCTCCTGGCCGGCGACTTCTTCGAGCAGAGCCACCGCTACTCCTCCTTCGTCGACTCGCTGCGTGACCCCAAGCTCTTCCGCCGGTACCAGAAGCTGGTCATCGATCGCCCGGAGTTCGACGAGGACACGTGCGACCACGGCTGCGAACCCGTCTTCCATCCCGACCTCGCCGGGCACGAGCTCCGGCGGGCCGAGCTCGGCATCTGAGGAGATCCCATGCAGACAGACGTGGCCATCGTGGGTGGAGGGCCGGGGGGAGCAGCCACCGCCGCCTACCTGAGCCGGGCCGGCATCGACTCGGTCATCATCGAGAAGGCGGCCTTCCCCCGCTTCCACATCGGCGAGTCCCTGACCGGGGAGTGCGGCAACCTCCTGCGCGAGCTGGGCCTCGAGGAGGAGATGGCGGCCATGGGCAACCCGGTCAAGTACGGGGTCCGGGTCATCGGCCCCAGCGGAGCCAACAGCTTCTGGATCCCGGTGAAGAAGCGGGTCCCCGGTGTCGGCCTCCAGGACGGCTTCACCTGGCAGGTTCGCCGCAGCGACTTCGACCGCGTCCTGCTGGACAAGGCCCGCTCCACGGGCGCAACGGTGCTTTCCGGGCGAGCGCTGGCGCCCATGGCCACCGGCGACGGTGGCGTGGGTGGGGTCCGGGTCCACCTCGAGGGCGGCGAGGAGGTCGATGTCGAGTCGGCGGTGGTGGTCGACGCCTCGGGCCAGCACACCTTCCTGGCCAACGCCGGCATCACCAGCCGCAAGGACCGGGGCAACTACGACCGCCAGATCGCCATCTACTCCCACTTCAGCGGCGTCCGGCGGGATGCCGGCGACGCCGCCGGCAACACCTTGATCTTCTTCCAAAAGCCCCACCACTGGGCCTGGTCCATCCCCATCGACGGGAAGACCGACAGCATCGGTGTGGTCGTCCCGTCGGCGTACTACCGCTCGACGGGCGAGTCCAAGCGGGACTTCCTGGTGCGGGAGATGGCGGCGCTCAATCCCGATCTCGCCAGCCGGGTCGCCGGGGCGACGCTGGTGGAGGAGGTTCGGGCCAGCTCCAACTACTCCTACCACGTGCGGGAGTTCAGCGGCCGGGGCTGGCTCTGCGTGGGCGACTCCCACCGCTTCATCGATCCCATCTTCTCCTTCGGGGTCCACCTCTCCATCTCGGAGGCCAAGATGGCGGCAGCCGCCATCGAGCGCTACCTCGGGGGCGAGGGTGCCGGCCAGGACCGGCCCTTCCTGGCCTACGAGCAGGCGGCGGAGCGGGGCACCGACGTCTTCCAGAGCGTGCTCGACGGCTTCTGGGAAAACAACCTGGCCTTCGCCGTCCTCGTGCACGAGCGCTACCCGGAGGACTTCATCGACATGTTCGCCGGACGGGTCTACGTCGAGCACGAGTACGAGGGACTGCGGGCCATCCGCAAGGTGCTGGCCCGCACCCGCGGCCAGCACCAGCAACCGGTCGCCGGCTGAACACCCCCTCGTCCCCAGTGCGGCCGGGACCCCCCTGCGGGGGCTCAGCCGCACCGAGAACGAACAACCGGGCCGTGGTCAGCGGCCGTCGGGGCCGAGGGTGATGCAGGCCACCGAGTGGCGCCCGGGCATGGTGGCGTGGCCATGGAAGTTGGGACCTTGGTGGACCAGCTCGGCGGTGCGCACCTGGTTGGGTCCGGGTCCCAGGGTGTAGGGCGGGTCGGCCTCGAAGGTGTTGAGCCGGGGCCCGTAGGCCTGGGTGAAGACGAAGGGGTAGCTGGCAATGGCGTCGTTGCAGGTGGTGTCGCGGTGCAGGACCATGTCCCACTCGTCGGCCGAGACCGCATCCGGGGCGATCGAGTCCACCAGGCTGGCGTAGGTCCGGTGGGTACCGGGGTACTTGGTCAGGCTCACCTGACCGAGGCCCAGGGAGCTCCCGGAGAGGACGAGCTCGACGTTTCGCTCCGGCCCGTCGTTGGCCACGGCGGGAAAGGCAGCGCCGGTGGCGAGCGCGGCGGCGGCGGCCAGGGCGGCGACGGCGGGAAAGACACGGCGGGTTCTCATTGTTCTCCTCTATTCGTGATCGTTGCTCCGAAAGGACCAGAGCAGTTTTGCCCCTGGATCGACGTGGCTGATCGATGCCTTGAGCAATAACGGAGGGGGGTTGCCGATTACGGTCACGACGCCGAGCACCGTCACGACATTTCGGGCACTTACTCCCAGATCGGGGGGCAGTGCCGTGATATCAGGAACGGACCACGCAGTTCGGTACGCAGGGGAATATCACGCCCAAGTGCGCTGGGTCAAGGATGCAGCGGGGCCCCTGTAGGCCGGTCCCGGCGGCGAAGATCGCGGTGAATCGCCGGAAGAGTAAGCAAAACCAGAACCAATGGATAGACCAACGATCGCTGGCGGGCCAGGATCCCGAAGTTGGAGATGGTCGAGAAGGCCACGACGTAAAGCAATGAATAAATCACCACGAAGGCGACATACGGTGAAAGAAGGGCGGAACGCAGCGAGGCGACCACCCGCCGGGCCGACCACACGAAGAGCACCAGCAGGGCCATTCCCTCGAGCGAGGTCGCCAGCGCCTGGGCGTTGTTGGCCTCGAAGGGGAACGGGCGGAAGAGCACGGCCAGTGCCGCCTGGGGCAACGTCCAGGGTTGCTGGGCGGCGCTCACCGCCGCGAAGTCCGACTCGCCACCGGTGCTCTTGTCGGCGGTGTTCTCGATGAGGGCGTTCACCGAGTCGGTGTCCAGCTCGTCGAGGTTGAAGAAATCCTGGAAGCGCCCGGCGACGAGCACGCCGAGCAGGAGCAGCACCGCCATGCCGAGCACCTTGGCGCCGGTCAGCACCCGTCCTTGCGGTCCCGGGCTCCGGCGCAGGAGGTAGCCGCCCGCCAGGGCGAGAAAGACGAGCACGCTCAGGTGGGGGCGGACCAGGGCGGTGGTGGCGAGTCCGAGGGCCAGGATGAGGAATCCCCCCCGGCGCCCGGGGCTGAGGACCAAGGTGGCGCCGTAGACGGCGACGCCCAGCGTCAGCATCATGGCGGCCTCCTTGCCCAGGCTGGAGGGCCAGAACAGCACCGTGGGCAGGAAGAACAAGAGCAGGGCATAACGGTGATGATCGCCCTGGGGCAGGGCCCGGCGGTAGGCCAGGAAGAACAGGTACAGCCCGAGGAAGGCCATCCAGGAGAACACGAAGAACCCGCCCAACTTGGTGGGCCCGATGACGGCGTAGACCACCCCGGTGAGCACGTTGATGGCCTGGGTGCCCTCTCCCCCGCCACCGGCGTCGAAGGCCAGGCTCCCGGAGCGCAAGGAGGCGGCGATGGTCCGCCCGGCCCCGTGGTAGCCCTGGGCGTCGCCCGTGCCGTAGACCCCGAAGATCACGACATAACGCACCACGGTGCCGGCCACCACCTTGGCCAGCACCGCCAGCTGCAGGATTCGCACCAGGCGGATGTCGCCCTGGCGCCGGGCCTGGAGGGTCACCAGGGGCAAGGTGACGGCGAGCAGCACCGGCAGCACGATCAGCCCTCCCCAGATGTCGTAGCTGGTGCGCTGCATGGCCCAGGACAGGGCGGCCAGATAGGCGACGGCGCCGCCGATCACCGGGACCGAGGCCAACTCCGGCCGCGAGGGCAACGAGATCGAGGTCACGACCGGGCCAGGACCTCGTCGTAGGCATCCTGCTGGCGGCGCACCGCCACCTCGAGGTCGAAGTCGCCCGAACGGATCCTGGCCTCCCGGGCCAGGCGGGCCCGCCGTTCCGGCTCGTCGAGTAGCCCAGCCAGGGCGGCCACCAGGGCCCGCTCGTCTCCGGGCGCCACCAGGAGCCCGTGCACGCCGTGGCGGACGACCTCGCCCACCCCCCCCACGTCGGTGGCCACGCACGCCACGCCGGAGGCCATGGCTTCGAGCAGGGCGATGGGCAGGCCCTCGTGGCGGGAGCTGAGGGCGAACACGTCGAAGGCGGGCAGGATCTCCAACACGTCGTCGCGGGAACCGGCGAACACCACCCGGCCGGCCAGATCGGGCTCCTCGGCCCGCGTCCGCAGCGATGCCTCCAGGGGACCTGATCCGACCAGCACCAAGCCGAGATCGGGATGGTCCGGCGCCAGGGCCGCCACGGCCCCGAGCAGGGCCAGCTGGTCCTTCTTGGCGGTGAAGTTGCCGACGCTGCCGATCACCTGGCGGTCGGCGGCCAGCCCCAGCGCCCGGCGGGCAGCGACGCGCGCCTCCTCGCCGTGGTGGGCCGCCAGGGGATCGATGCCGTGGACGAGCACCTCCAGGGGCGGCAGGCCCCGGCGCCGCCTCCCGGCGCCGGAGCGGATCGACTCCGCCACTCCCTCCGAGACGCTCAGCACCAGCCGGTTGCGGTGGTAGGTGGCGGCGTTGGACCAGCAGGTGAGGCGCCGGTAGCGGTCCCAGACGTTGTGCTCGGTGTGGACGAGGGCGGGGCCCCCTCGCCGGGGAGCGATCAAGCGGGCCGCCACCGCCGGGACCGGCATGTGGGTGTGGACGATGTCGAAGCGGCCCTGGCGGACGAGTCGGCCCAGGCGGGGTACCCAGCCCGGCCCCCGGCCCCGGCCCAGGCAGTGCACGGGCACCCCGCAGGCTTCGACGTCAGCCACCAGTGCGTCCTTCCAGTCCAGGACGTAGGCCACCTCCACCTGGTGGCGGCTGCGGTCGTGGTGGCGGGCGGCCCCCAACAGGAGCCGTTCGGTCCCGCCCCGCCCCAGGCCCTTGGTGAGCCACAGGACGCGCGGAAGTCGGCTCCCGGGGGTGCGGTCCGGCGCCGGGGCGCGTCCCTGCGCTCCCACCTCCTCTCGCCCAGCCGTGCCGGCTCCCGATCGCTGCACGTGGTCCTCGTCGCCTGACCGATCCCCTCCGCCGGCGCCAGCGTAGGCGAGGGGTCCGCCACCGGGCAGTCGTCGCCCTCCGGCCCGCCGGCCGGCCCGCGCTCAGCCGAGGACCTCCTCGAGGAGGTGGGTCCAGGCCGAGGCGACGGAGGTGAGCTCGAAGCGGTCCAGGCACCGGCGCCGGGCGGCCGCCACCAGCGCCCCGGGGGCTTCCAGGACCTCCGTCACCGCCGCAGCCAGGGCCCGCCCGTCCGCGGGAGGTACCAGCCGGCCCGTCTGCCCGTCCACCACCACCTCGGCCACGCCGCCTACGGCGGTGGCCACCACGGGGATTCCGCTCAGGCCGGCTTCGATGAGCACGCCGGGCATGCCCTCGCTGCGGCTGGGCAGCACCAGGACATCGGCTGCCGCCAGCACCGATGCCGGCTCGGCGGCGACGCCGAGGAAGCGGACCCGGCCCGGTGCCACCGCCGCCGCCAGCGCCTCCAGGCCGGCCCGCTCGGGCCCGTCCCCCGCCACCACCAGCTCGACGCCGTCCAGGTGGACGAGAGCCCGGATGGCGACCCCGACATCCTTCTCGGGGGTGAGGGACCCGACGAAGACGGCCACGGCGCCGCCGGGGGCCAGAGCCAGCGCCCGGCGGGCGGCGAGGCGGTGGGGTTCTTCCACCAGGGGGAAGCGCCCGGCGGGCACCCCGTTGGGGATGACGTGGATCCTCGACGCCGGCACCCCGTAGCGGCGGGACAGCTCGCCGGCCGCTCCCGGCCAGAGGGCGGCCACCGCCCGGGCCCGCCGCAGGAGCAGGCCCGCCCGCAGGCGCCGGCCCGGCGAGGCCGACCAGTACCCGGGGTCCCCGATGTTGCGGTAAACGAAGGGCACCGGGCGTCCCAGCAGCCCGAGGGCGCAGGCCGGCAGGGTGCGGGACCCGTGGGCCACGACGACCGCCACCCCGGCGGCCTCCGCCCGCAGGCGCCCGAGGGTGGAGGGGGACAGCGCCCGGGTGCCGAGGTGGGCCACGTCGAGGGCAGCGCCGTGCCCGCCGGGGACGAGGGCCACGGACCGCACGTCCAGTCCCCGGCCGGTAAGGGCGCGGCCGAGGTCGGTGGCGAACACCTCGGCCCCGCGCCGCTGGCTGGACGCCAACACCTGGAGCACCGCCGGGTGCGACCCGTGCACGAACCCACCTCCGGTCGACAGCCCGTCGCTCTTGCTGACCCGGCGTCGCACTGTACTTCCCGGGCGGGCAGCCACGCCCCGTCGCCCGCCGCCGGCGCCCGGGGCACCTTGCCGCAGTCGGCGGCCAACCCGTACCCTGGCCCGGGCAGTCGCTCGACGAGATGCCTTCCCACCGGACCCCCCCACGTTCTGGATGCGGAGGCCCGCACACGGAGGAACCCGGTGGACTTCGGGTGGACCGAGGAACAGCAACGCCGCCGCCAGGAGGTCATCGACTTCGCCCGGCGGGAGCTCAACGACGACGTGCGGGAGCGCGACGCCGGCGCCGCCTTCTCGGCCGAGGCGTGGAAGCGCTGCGCCGGCTTCGGCATCCAGGGCCTTCCCGTCCCTGAGGAGTACGGCGGCCAGGGTGCCGACCCCATCACCATCATGATGACGATGGAGGCGCTCGGCTACGGCTGCGCCGACAACGGCCTGCTCTTCGGCCTCGGCGCCCAGATGTGGTCGGCCGAGACCCCTTTGGTGCGCTTCGGCACCGAGGAGCAGAAGCGCCGCTTCCTCCCCGGCCTCTGCGACGGCTCGCTCGTCGGGGTCCAGGCCATGACCGAACCGGAGTCGGGCTCGGACGCCTTCGCCATGTCGACCCTGGTGGAGCAGCGCGGTGACCGCTACGTCCTGGACGGGACCAAGACCTTCATCACCAACGCCCCGGTGGCCGACGTGATCGTCGTCTTCGCCACCTCGGCGCCGGGCAGGGGCTTCGGCGGTGCCTCGGCCTTCCTCGTCGAACGAGGCACGCCGGGCCTGGAGATCGGTCCCCCGCTGGCCAAGATGGGCCTACGCACCATCCCCATGGGCGAGGTCAGGCTCTCCGGCTGCGAGGTGCCGGCCGAGAACCGGTTGGGACCGGCGGGCGCGGGCCTGGCCATCTTCAACCACTCCATGGACTGGGAGCGCAGCTACATCCTGGCCGGCGCTGTCGGCACCATGCAGCGCCAGCTCGACCGCTGCATCAGCCGGGCCCGGGAGCGCCGCCAGTTCGGCCAGGCCATCGGGAAGTTCCAGGCCGTGGCCCACCGCATCGTCGACATCCACACCAGGGTGCGCACCGGCCGCCTCCTGCTCTACGAGCTGGCTTGGCTGCGCACCCAGAAGAAGTCGACCACCGTGGAATCGGCCCTGGCCAAGCTGTGGGTGAGCGAGTCGTTCCTGGCCTCGAGCCTCGACGCCCTGTTCGTCCACGGGGGTGCGGGCTACCTCACCGAGAACGAGCTCGAACGCGACGTGCGCGATGCGGTGGCCGGCTGCATCTACTCGGGGACCTCGGACATGCAGCGCAACATCATCGCCGCTCGCCTCGGTCTGTGAGCGCCCACCTGCTGCACCACCTGCTGGACGCCGCCGCCGAGCGCCGGCCCGGCGCCGGCGCCGTGGTCGACCGCCAGCGCCGCCTCACCTACGCCGAGCTGGCCGGCCGGGCCAACCGGGTGGCCCGCCTGCTGGTGGCGTGCGGCGTGGCGCCGGGCGAGCGGGTCGGCCTGTACCTGGAGAAGTCGCCCGAGGCCATCGCCGGCCTGTTCGGGGTACTCAAGGCGGGCGCCGCCTACGTGCCGCTGGACCACCACGCCCCGGCCGAGCGCCTCGCCTACATCGCCGCCGACTGCGGGATCCGGACCCTGCTCACCACCTCGGCGCAGTTGCCGGCGTGCGGCGAGCTGGTCGCCGCCGGTGCCCCGCTGGAGCGCCTGGTCGTCCTCGACGCCACGGGTACCGAGGCCGACGGGGACCAGCCGGGCGTCGAGGTGCCGGGAGTGGAGGTGCTGGGCCCGGTGGAGCTGGCCGCCCAGGAGGCCTCGCCTCCACCGGTCCGGGTCATCGACCTGGACCTGGCCTACATCCTCTACACCTCCGGCTCCACCGGGCGCCCCAAGGGGGTGATGCTGACCCACCGCAACGCCTTGACCTTCGTCGAGTGGGCGGTGACCCGCTTCGCCGTGAGCCCCGAGGACCGGCTGTCGAGCCACGCCCCCCTGCACTTCGACCTGTCCGTCTTCGACGTCTTCGCCGCCTCGGCCGCCGGGGCCGGGCTGTTCCTGGTTCCCCCCGAGGCCTCGGTCCTGCCCCTCGAAGCCGTCCGTTTCATGGCCGCCCACGAGCTCACGGTGTGGTACTCGGTGCCCTCCATCCTGGTCATGATCGCCCTGCGGGGCGGCCTGGCCGCCGGTGACCTCCCCCGGCTACGGGCCGTCCTCTTCGCCGGCGAGGTGCTGGCCCCCAAGCACCTGCGCCGGCTCATGGAGCTCCTGCCCCACGCCGACTTCCACAACCTCTACGGCCCGACCGAGACCAACGTCTGCACCCACCACCAGGTGCGCCAGCCCCCGGGCGACGGCGACGGCATCCCCATCGGGCGAGCCATCGACCGGGTCGAGGTCTTCGCCCTGACCGACGACGGGCAACGGGCGGCGCCGGGGCAGGTGGGTGAGCTCTACGTGCGGGGCACGACGGTGATGAGCGGCTACTGGGGCGACCACGACCGCAGTGCCCAGGTGCTGGTGCCCGACCCGCTGGGCCGCCCGGTCGGGGACCGGGCGTACCGCACCGGCGATCTGGTGCGGGAGGATGCCGGCGGCAATCTCCACTTCCTCGGCCGGCGCGACGCCCAGATCAAGAGCCGGGGCTACCGCATCGAGCTGGGTGAGATCGAAGCCGCCCTCCACGCCCATCCGGCCGTGCTGGAGTGTGCCGTGGTGGCCGTCGCCGACGAGCTCGTCACCAACCGCATCACCGCCTACGTGGCCCGGCGCGACGATGTCGGCCGGGACGAGCTGGTGGCCTTCTGTGGCCGGCGAATTCCGAAGTATATGATCCCCGAGACGTTCGAGTTCCGGGAGAAGCTGCCCAAGACATCGACGGGAAAGATCGACCGCTTGGCCCTGGCGAGGGGCGAACACGGAACGGATGGGACATGACGAACGAGGACCGGGTGCGGAACTTCATCCGCACCGACCTGGGCGCCGGGGCTTCGGTGGAGCTCTCCGACGACTACCCCCTGATCGAGAACGCGGTGATCGACTCGCTCGGCATCTTCGAGATGGTCCGCTTCATCGAATCGGAGTTCGACGTCGAGGTCGACGACGAGGATCTGCTCCTCGACAACTTCGCCACCATCGCCGACATCGCCCGCCTGGTCGATGCCAAGCAGGCCCAGCAGGCGACCTGAGCAGCCCCGCCAAGCGCCTTCCCGGCCGGTCTGGCCCCAGGAGACCATGGATTGCCGCGGTTCCCGGGAGCCAGAAGCGGCTGGTTTCAGACGTCCCAGGCCAGCTCCTGGCCCAGGAGCTCGCCCAGGCGCCGGTTGTGCGGGCGGAAGTGCTCGATCAGCTCGGCCCGGGTGTCGCCGGCCATGGGCCGGTAGCTACCGGCGTAGAGCCGGGGGTAGCTCGGGAGGGCGACCTCGGCCAGGCCCAGGAAGGCCAGGACGCCGGCCATGGCCCCGGCCGCTTCCTCGAAGAGATCCTCGCTGCGAACGACGAGGAGCTGGTGGCGGGGCAGTACGTTCAGGGCTCGCTCCACCCCGTCGGCATAGGCCCCCCGCGCCAGGTAGGAGTACCGGCGGTAGGCGTCGCCCGGGTAGGCCGGATCGGCCGCCAACCGGTCGAGCTCGCCGGCCAGGCGCTGCGGCTCGGCAGCCAGGGCGTCCTCGAAAGAGAGGGGCTCGGCGCCCTGCTTGCGCACGTGGTGGTAGTGGGAGTACGCCCGGTCCACGGGGTTGCGGAGCAGGGCGATCAGCCGCACCTCGGGCAGGGTGGCGGCGATGCGCTCGGGCGCCCGGGGGTGGAAGAGGTAGTCGGTGCTGGCCTCACCGGTGCGTATCCCGCCCCCGCCGGGCCCGGCCCACCTCCCCGGCAGGGCGAGGGGGAACTGGCTGCGGTACCAGCGCAGGCCACGCTGGTAGTGCCAGTCGAAGAAGTGGAGCTCCTTCTTGCGGGCCTTGGCGATCTCGGGGTGCTGCCCGAGGTAGTTGTACAGTGACGTGGTGCCGCACTTCATGGCGCCGGCGATGAGGAAGTCGGGGAGCTGGCGCAGCGGGCTGGTGAGCAACCGCAGCGGGTCCCGTTCCCGGCACTGGCGGCCCAGCGCCCTCGCCCGGGCCGGTACCCGGCGGGCGGCCCGCTCCACGGCTCCGGGATGCATGGCGCCGGCCAGTGTAGATGGACCGGGGCCCTGAAGGTCCTTTACGTCTGCAAGGCGGTGGACGAATCGAGCCCGGTCCTGGCCAACCAGGTGCGTTGGATCCGGGCCCTGGCCCGCCAGCCCGGGGTGGACGAGGTCCGGGTGCTCACCCCTCGCCGGGGCCGGGCCGACTTGCCCCCTGGGGTCACCGTGCACCCCTTCGGGTCCCGCCCGCCCCTGCAGGTGGCCCGGGCCAGCGCCCGCTTCTACGCCCGCCTGGCCCGGGTGGTGCGGGGCGTCGACCTGGCCTTCGTCGCCCAGGGGGGCCACTACCCGGCCCTGCTCCTGCCCTGGAAGCTGGTGTCCCGCCGGCCCGTCTACCAGTGGAAGGCCATGCCCCACATCTCGGCCCGCATGCGTTTCTACGCCCGCTACTGCGACGACCTCGTCTTCACCGCCACCCCCGGTTCGTTCCCCCTGGCGGGGGACAGCGTCCGGGTGGTGGGCCACGGGATCGACACCGAGCTGTTCGCGGCGCCACATCCCGGTGCCCCCGCCCCCGGGCGCGACCTGGTCACCGTCACCCGCATCGCCCCGGTGAAGCGGTTGGAGGAGATGATCCGGGCCGTCGCCGAGGTGCGCCGGCGCTTCGGTCGGGCGCCCGGCCTCGACATCGTCGGAGCGTGCGACGCCCGCAGCCAGGACCACCGCCGCCACCTGCTGCAGGTGATCGACGCGCTCGACCTGGGGGCATCGGTCCGCCTGGTCGGCGCCGTCGAGCAGGCCCGGCTGCCGGCACTGCTCGCCGACTACCGGGCCACGCTCAATTTCGCCGAGACCGCCTTCGACAAGGCGGCGGGCGAGGCCATGGCCAGTGGGCTCCCCGTGCTCACCACCAACCCCCGGGTGGCCGAGGTCGTCCCGGCCGAGCTCCACCCCGAGTTGGTGCTGGCGGCCGGCGACCCGGTGGCCCAGGCCGAGGCCATCCACCAGGCGCTGTCGTGGGGAGAGGCGACGCGTACGAGCATCGGCGAACGCCTGCGCCAGGCCGTCGTCGACCACCACAGCCTCGACGCCCTGTTCGCCAAGATCCTCGCCGCCCACCGCCATCTGGTGGTCCAAAGAGGGCGGTAGCGGTCCCTCTCGACCATCAGATGGGTGTTGGGCTCCGGTAGCATCGGCGCCCGTGCCTGCCCCCACCCGGTCGACCAGTGACCTGGCCACCCGCAACGACGCCATCACCGGTGTGCGGGAAGAGGTCGCCTACCTCGGTCCCGAGGGTGACGTCCTGGGCTTCACCTATGTGCCCGACGGCGTGGTGCGGGGCGGGGTGGTGCTGTGCCCGTCCCTCCACGCCGAGTTCCTCGGCAACTACCGCAAAGAGGTACTTTTGGCCCGGGACCTGGCGGCGGCCGGTCTCGCCGTCCAGCGCTTCCACCACCGCGGCGAGGGCAACAGCCTGGGGGCACCCGAAGACGTCACCTTCGAGCGCCTCTGCGCCGACGCCACGGTGGCCGGCGACCGGCTGCGGGAACGGACGGGCGTCGACCAGCTGGCCTTCCTCGGGACCCGGCTCGGCGCCCTGGTGGCGGCGGCCACGTCGAGCGGTCCCCTCGTGCTCTGGGAGCCGGTGCTCGACGCCCGGACCTACTTCCGGGAGGCCTTTCGGGCCCGGCGGATGCGGGAGCTCAAGGACGGGGTGGCGGAGCCGTCGTCGGCCCCCTCCCTCGAGGCCCAGCTGAGCGACGAGGGTTCGGTGGACGTGCTCGGCTACACCATCCATCGCTCGCTCTTCGAGAGCTTGCGCCCCCAACACCTGGCGATCGGCGACGTCCCCCGCCCGGTGCTGATCGTCCAGATCGCCAAGCGGGCAGAGTTGCGCAGGGAGTACACGGCGGCGGCCGAAGCGTGGCGCAGTGCCGGGTGCCCGGTCGACACCGCGGTGGTCGACGACGACGAGTCGTGGTGGTTCGTCGGCGAGGACTGGCAGCCGGAGGAGCGCCGGTCCGGCACGGCCACCCTGGTGGCCGAGACCCGGAGGTGGCTGCTCGGGCACTACGGAGGGACAGCGGCATGAACGCCACGGCGCTGACCACCGCGGTGGAGCACATCCCCGTGTTCTTCCCGGCCGGGACCGAGACCCTCTTCGGCGTCTACACCCGCCCGGTCCACTCGCCCCGTGATGTCGCCGTCCTCATCTCCTCGGGGGGGCTCACGGGAACCTCCACCGTCGGGCGCAACCAGATGTTCGTGCGCCTGGCGCAGCGCCTGGCCGCCGACGGATTCCCGGCCCTGCGCTTCGACTACCACGGCATCGGCGAGAGCACCGGCGTGCTGGACGAGTTCCGCCTCGATGCCGCCGAGCCCTTCGTGGACGACATCGTGGGCGCGGGTCGCCGTGTTCACGACCTCGGCGCGCGGCGCCAGGTGCTCCTGGGCAAGTGTTTCGGCTCCCGCATGGCCCTGTCGGCGGCGGCGGCGCTCGACCACCTCGACGCCGTGGTACTCATCGGCGCCCCGGTGCGAGACTTCGGCAAGGGGGAGCGGGCTGTGACCCGCCTGGCCGACCAGGTGAGCATCTGGGACGGGATCCGGCGGGTCCTGCGCCCGGCGTTCCTGCGGGGCCTGACGGACCAGCGCCGGCGCAAGACCCTGGTGCGGGCGGCCCGGGCCAAGGCCCGGGCCCTCTCGAGTCGCATCCCCGGGCAGGCCACCCCCGCCGCCCGCCAGTCGAGCGACGGGGTGAGCCGGCGCTTCATCGAGCCCCTGGAGGCGCTGATGGCGCGGGGGGTGCCCGTCCAGTTGATCTACGGGCGAGACGACGACTTCTACCGGGAGTTCCTCGCCGCCAGCCAGCGGGGGCGCCTGGCCCGCCTCCTGGCCGAGCACGCCGGCCTCGTGGAGATCACGGTGACGCCCGGCCAGGTCCGCGGCTTCGTCCAGTGCGAGGTCCAAGACGCCATCATCGACGCCGCCTGCACCTGGATCGCCCGGCGGTCGGGCGAGGGGGCCCACCCGGCGCCGGCCGGGACCTGAGACCGGTGGCGGGAGTGGTGGACGAGCAGGCCGACGCGCCGCCGGAGGACCTGCTCTTCCGGCGCCGGGTGCAGCCGCTGGCCGTGCTCAAGGAGCTGTGGCAGGCCCGGGAGCTGGCCCGCACGCTGGCCGAACGGGAGCTGCGGGCCCGCTACAAGCAGACCTTCCTCGGCTTCGCCTGGGCGGTGATCACCCCGGTCATGTTGATGATCGTCTTCACCCTCTTCTTCGACAAGGTGGCCAACATCGATACGGGCGGCGCTCCTTACCCGCTCTTCTCCTACGTCGGCCTGCTGCCGTGGACCTTCTTCTCCTCGTCGGTGTCGTCGGCCTCCCAGAGCCTGGTCAGCAACATGTCCCTGCTCAACAAGGTGTACTGCCCCCGCGAGGTGTTCCCGATGGGAAGCATCCTGGTGGCCGGGCTCGACACCGTCATCGCCACGGGTGTCCTCGGCCTGCTCTTCGCCGTCACCCAGTACGCCCCCCGGATCACCAGCGTCTACGTCCCCATCCTGCTCGCCGTCCAGCTGTGCTTCACCCTCGGTGTCGCCCTGCTGGCGGCCATCGCCACCGTCTACATCCGCGACCTCCGCCAGAGCCTGCCGATGTTCCTCCAGCTCGGCCTGTTCGCCACCCCGGTGGCCTTCGGCCTGGAGGAGATCCCCGCCAGCCTGCGTCCCCTGTACGCCGTGCTCAACCCCCTCGGCCCGGTGATCGACGGCTACCGCGACACCGTCCTGCTCGGCCAGGCCCCCGACTGGGGACTCCTGGGCCTGGGAGCAGCGTCGTCGCTGGTGCTGCTGCTCGGGGGCTACACCCTCTTCAAGCGCCTGGAGACGGGCATCGCCGATGTTGCCTGAGGGCTCGATCGCCGCCAGCCACCTCTGGAAGCGCTTCCGGGCCGACAAGCGCCACCGGGTGCTGCGCGAGCAGGTGGCCAAGGTGAGCGACCGGCTGCGGGGCCGGCGGCGGGGCTGGCGCTGGGCCCTGCGCGACGTCGACCTGCACGTCGAGCCGGGGGAGGCCGTGGGCCTCATGGGGCCCAACGGCTCGGGCAAGTCGACCCTGCTGAAGATCCTGACCCGGGTGATGTACCCCTACGCCGGGCGCCTGGAGGTCAGCGGGCGGGTGGGCGCCCTCATCGAGGTCCGGGCCGGCATCCACCCCCAGCTCACGGGCCGGGAGAACGCCTTTCTCTACGGCAGCCTGCTCGGGCTCAACCGCCGCCAGGTGCAGCAGCGCTTCGACGAGATCGTGGCCTTCGCCCAGCTGGAGGATGCCATCGACCGCCAGACCAAGTTCTACTCCAGCGGGATGCAGATGCGCCTGGGGTTCTCCGTGGCCGCCTTCCTCGAGCCCGACATCCTCCTGGTGGACGAGATCCTGGCCGTGGGGGACTCGTCGTTCCAGCAGCGCTGCCTGGAACGGATGAGCGCAGCATTGGCCGAGGGGGTGAGCCTGGTCTTCGTCTCCCACGACCTGGCCGCCATCGAGGCCGTCACCACGCGCGGCGTCCTCCTCGACCAGGGCCGCGTCCGGATGGACGGGCCGGTGCGCGACGTGTTGAACCACTACCGGCAGTCGGTCGAGGAGGTGGCCGAGCTGCAGACCGTCGAGAGCGTGGTGAAGCTGGTCGATGCCCTGGTTGCGGGCAGCGACGGCAGGACGGTCCGGACCCAGGAGGAGGCCCTGATCTCCCTGACCCTGGACAGCCCGGGCCAGCATGCCGGGTCGATCTGCCTCGGCCTCAGCGAGGGGACGGCGACGCCCATCGTCCTGCTGCGCTTCGACGCCAACCTCCCACCGGGCCCCACCGAGGTGCGTTGCCGGCTACCCCGCCTCCCTCTGCCCCGCGGCCGCTACTACCTCTGGGTGGCGTTCGTGCGCCGCCGGGCCGAGCTCCTGCCCTGGCACCCGGCCGCCCACTTCGACGTCATCGGCCCCGACCTCGACAGCGCACCACTCGGGATCATGCGGCTGTCGCCCGTCCACGTGGACGCCCACTGGGAGCTGGGGCGGTCGTGATGGACACCCGCTCAGCGGGCCAAATCCACGCACGCCAACTCGTGGCGCCCCGAGTAGCCGGAGTCGGCGGCATGGCGGGTGGGCGTCGGACCATCGTGGACGACGACGACTGAACCGCGGCCCGCCCGGCGGAGTAGGTGCGGGGAGAGGAACTCGTGCAGGCGCACCCCGTAGGTGGGGTCGTCGACGGCCTGGGCGGCGTAGAGGGCGTAGGCCCGCCGGGCACCGCAGGCGGTGTCGTAGACCTCGATCCCCCACTCGGACGCCGAGGCGGTGCTGCCGTCGAAGGTGTCGACCCGGAAGTCGATGCGTACCTGGGTCCGGCCGTCCGTCCAGTCGATGATGGTCCCGATGGCGAAGTAGTTGAAGTCCTGGGCCGAAAACGACTGTTCGCGAACCTTGTGGTAGCCGTCCCTGCCGTCGTTGGCTACCACGGGCTGGTCCAGTACGACCAGCAAGACCAGGAGCGGGAGGACGGGCCAGGCACGTTTCATGGTCGCCACTTTCGGCCAAGACACGCCCCGGCGCAACAACCTGGCGCATGAACGATCAGGTCGTGTTCCCCCGAGCCTCCCCTGGTAGCGGCGGCTCCACCCCGACATGCCCGCTCGCTAGCATGCGGGCGTGATGGCGGCTCGGGCCCGGCGGGTCACGGCGCCGCTGCGGGCTACATCGCGCCATTTGGTGAAGAACCGCCACCTGCCGGCCGCTTTCGTGTCGTCGTGGCGACTGGGCCGCAGCCACCAGGGTGTCTTCGCCGGTGTGCAGACCTACTGCATGTTCGTGGGCTACCCGCGTTCGGGCCACAGCCTGGTCGGCTCGCTCCTCGACGCCCACCCCGACGCCGTCATCGCCCACGAGCTCGACGCCCTGCGCTACGTGCGGGCCGGCTTCAGCCGCGACCAGGTCTTCGCCCTCATCCTCGACAAAGACCGCGAGTTCTCCCGCCAGGGACGCCAGGCCAAGGTGGACTACACCTACGTCGTACCCGGGCAGTGGCAGGGCCGGTACCGCGAGCTGGTGGTCATCGGGGACAAGAAGGGGGGCCACTCCACCGCCGCCCTGGCCGGTCATCCGCCGCTCCTCGACCGGCTGCGATCCCGGGTCGGGGTGCCCCTGCGGCTCGTCCACGTGACCCGCAACCCCTACGACAACATCGCCACCATCTTCACCCGCAGCCCCAAGGCCGACCTCGGGGCGGCGGTGGAGCACTACCTCTCCTTGCGCCGGGGGATGGAGGGGATTCGCCGGCGGCTGGCGCCCGGCGAGTTGCTCGACCTGCGCTACGAGTCGTTGCTGGAGGATCCGGCCCCCCAGCTGGAACGGCTCTGCGCCTTTGCCGGCCTCGAGGTACCACCCGACTACACCAGCGCCTGCGCCGCCGTGCTGCGGCCACCGCGCCCGACCCGCCACCAGGCACCGTGGACCTCCGACCTGCGCCGCCGGGTGGACCGGGAGGTCGCCGCCGGCGCCGATCTGTCGGGTTACGCATTCGAGTGACGGCGCCACGGGGAGTGAGCCCATCCCCTAGCTGAGCCGCGCGCCCGTCGCAGGCCGGTAGTGCCGCTACCGTGGCGGGTTCTGCGGCCGGGCGGCGGCCACCAGGCGAAGGGGCTCGCTATGGCAAATTCAGGTTCGAGGATGAAGCAGGGGCTGCGCCTGGCTGTCGTCCTGGGGCTGCTGGCCACGGCGCTGGCCGTGCTGCCGGCGGCCGGGCCGGCCCAGGGTGCTCCCCGCCTCGACACCACCTACGGCCGGCTTCCCCTCGCCTTCGAGGCCAACCGGGGCCAGACCGACCCCGAGGTGGCGTTCCTGTCGCGAGGCAATGGCTTCGGCCTGTTCCTCAGCGCCGACCAGGCGGTGCTCTCCCTGGCCCGGGTGACCCCCGAGGAGACATCGCCGAGCGACCCCCTGGGGGAGTCCGATGATCTGGTCGAGCGCACGGTCGTGGGGATGGAGCTTGTCGGCGCCGACCCCGGGGCCGAGGGGACCGGGCGGGATCCGCTGCCGGGGCGGAGCAACTACTTCGTGGGCAACGACCCGGCCCGGTGGCAGACCGGCATCCCGAGCTTCGCCACGGTCTCCTTCGCCGACGTCTACCCGGGCATCGACGTCGTCTACTACGGCAACGAGGGGGCCCTCGAGTACGACTTCGTGGTGGCGCCCGGCACCTCCTTTGAGGACATCGCCATCCGGATCCTGGGCGCCGACCGCATCACCATCGACGAGTCCGGCGACCTGGTGCTGGACGTACCCGGCGGTGAGGTCCGCCAGCGGCGGCCGGTCGTGTACCAGAAGGTGGACGGCCGCCGCCAGAGCGTCCCCAGCAGCTTCGTGATCCGCAGCGACGAGACGGTCGGCTTCGATGTCGGCGGCTACGACACCGACCTGCCCCTGGTGATCGATCCCGTGCTGGCCTACGCCACCTTCCTCGGCGGAAGCGGCGCCGAGCTGGGCAGCGACATCGCCGTCAACGACGCCGGCGCCGCCTACCTCACGGGCATCACCTCGTCGGCCGACTTCCCCGACAGCTTCGGGAAGCTGTACCAGGGGGGCGACGACGCCTTCGTGGCCAAGCTCAGCCCCGACGGATCCAGGCTGGAGTACGCCACCTACCTCGGCGGCGACGACGAGGAGAAGGCCCGAAGCATCGCCATCGACGACGCCGGCAACGCCTACGTGGCCGGCTCCACCGACTCCACCAACGTGGCCGGCACGCCGTTCCCCACCACCCCGGGCGCCTACAACAGCGTGCCCGGCGGCCAGCAGGACATCTACGTCACCAAGCTGGACGGCACCGGTGCCATGGTGTGGTCGACCTTCCTCGGGGGCGACTCCAACGACGGCCGGGCCAACGTCACGGTGGACGGGGCGGGAACGCCCTACGTCGCCGGCTACACCAAGGCCAGCAACTTCAAGACCACCGAGGGAGCCTTCCAGTCCAAGGCCAGCGGCAAAGCCGACATCGTCGTGGTCAAGCTGAAGCCCGACGGCTCGGGAGCGGACTACGCCACCTACGTGGGTGGCAACCACCACGACACCGGGCGGGGGATCGCCATCGACGGCGCCGGCCACGCCTACGTGTGCGGGTGGTCGTGGTCGGACAACTTCCCGACCACCGGTGCCGGCGGGGCCCCGGCCTACCAGTCGACCCGCCAGGGCCCCGGAGACATCGTGGTGTTCAAGCTGGCCCCCGACGGCAAGACGATGGTGTACTCCACCCTGGTCGGCGGCAACCGCTACGACTGGCCCTACCTCGGGTCGTGCATCGACGTCGACGAGCAGGGCAACGCCCACGTCACCGGCTACACCGACTCCCCCGACTTCCCCTTGGTCAACCCGGCGCGCCCGGCCTTCGGCGGGGGCAGCGCCGACGCCTTCGCCATCAAGGTGAACCCCACCGGCACCGGCCTCATCTACTCCACCTACCTGGGCGGCACCGCCCACGACGAAGGCATCGCCGTGGCCGTCGACGGTGCCGGCAACGCCCACTACACGGGCTTCACCGAGTCCCGCGACTTCACCCCGATCGTCGACCCCGTCCAGGCCAGCTTCGGGGGCAGCCAGGACGCCTTCGTCACCAAGATGGGCCCCGCCGGGGGTGAGCCCATCTACTCCACCTACGTGGGCGGTTCCCGCCAGGACCACGGGCGGGGCATCGACACCGACGCCCAGGACAACGCCTACGTGATCGGCCACTCCGAGTCCGACGCCAACTTCCCCATCCGGGGCAACCCCGTCCAGCCCTCCTTCGGCGGCTCCAAGGACGTGGTGGTCTTCAAGCTCGACGCCTCGGGTGACCCGCCGCCCACGACCACCACGTCGGGCCTGACCACCACCACCTCGACCACCTCGCCGTCCAGCACCTCCACCACCTCGACCTCGACCACCTCGCCGTCCAGCACCTCCACTACGTCGACCACCGCCCCCGGGGTGCCCTCGCTCTCGATCTCCGACACGACGGTCACCGAGGGCGACTCGGGGACGTTGCCCGCCACCTTCGACGTCACCCTGTCGCCGGCCAGCAGCCAGACGGTGAGGGTGAAGTACCGCACCCAGGGTGTCACGGCCACCGCCAACCAGGACTTCTTCGACACGTCGGGGACGCTCACCTTCGCCCCGGGTGAGACGTCAAAGACCATCACCGTGGCCGTAGCCGGGGATGTCACCACCGAGCCCGACGAGACGTTCCAGGTCCAGCTGGGCAAGGAGTCGGGGGCCATCGTGGCCAAGCGCTTCGGCACCGGGACCATCCTCGACAACGACGGTGGTTCCCCGACCCCGACGACCACCAGCACGACCTCGCCGCCGCCCACGACGGAGCCCACGACGGCGCCCACGACGGCGCCGTCCACCACCTCGCCGCCCACGACGGCCGCCGGGACGTCGCTGTCGATCGCCGACGCCTCGGTCATCGAGGGCAACGCCAGGACCACCTTCGCCGGCTTCCAGGTCACCCTGTCGGCGGCCAGCAGCCAGACCGTGACGGTGAAGTACCGCACCCAGGGTGACACGGCCACCGCCAACCAGGACTTCTTCGACACGTCGGGGACGCTCACCTTCGCCCCGGGTGAGACGTCCAAGACCATCGCCGTGGCCGTGGCCGGCGACGAGCGGGTGGAGGGGAACGAGACCTTCCTGGTGGAGCTGGGCAAGGAGTCGGGCGCCACCGTGGCCAGGCGGGTCGGCACGGGCACGATCGTCGACGACGACTGAGCTGGTGACGAACACCCCGGGCCGCCGGGCCATCTGGGAGCAGCGCTGGGACGAAGGAACCGAGTCGGGCTTCGCCTGGCACATGACCGAGGTCCCCGCCGACCTGCCCGAGCTGCTCGACCATCACCAGCTCTCCGCCGGGGCCGCCCTCGACCTGGGGTGTGGGGGCGGGGTGGCGACCGCCTACCTGGCCGGCCGCGTCGCCACCGCCGTGGGCCTCGACATCGCCTACGGCGCCGTGGCCGAGGCTCGCCGGCTGGCCCGTGAGACCGCCGCGGCCGCCCACTTCGTGGTGGCCGACGCCACCGCCCTGCCCTTCCGCCCCGGGGCCTTCGCCCTGGTCTTCGACCGGGGCTGCCTGCAGAACCTCCCCCAGCCGGCGTGGCCCGGCTACTTCCCTGCTATCGAGGCGGCCCTCCAGCCCGGAGGCCACCTCCAGCTCTACTGCTCCAAGGCGGCGGGGCCGGCGTCGCCCCCGTGGTCGTGGCGGGGCCTGCGAGCCCGCCTGGCCTGGCTACGGGGCCGCCGGGGGCCCGGTCCCCAATTCCTCTCCCGCCAGCTCATCGGCCGCCTCGCCCAGGAGCACGTCCAGGTGTTGACCCTGGAGGACCGGGACTTCCGCACCGCCAAGGGGAACCGGCGAGCCCTCGTCTACGGGCTGTTCGCCACGTCCGGGAAGGCCCGGAGCGCGTCGTGAGGTGGCGGTCCGGACTCGGCGGGCTGGTGGCCGCCGCGCTGCTCGTGGGCGCCTGTGCCACTGGTGCCGAGCCGGCGGGCGAGGCGGCGCCCTCCTCCAGCACACCAACCATGGTCGCCGGCCGGCAGACCCAGGAGGGGGCCCAGGCTCCCGGCGCCATCCTGCTCGCCTCCAGCTTCGAGGGTGCCGTCTGCGGCCGGTGGCGCAGGCCCAAGGCGGGTTGCGAGTTCGGCGTCGAGGGGGGTGTGGAGGCGGGACCGTTCGGGCCTCGTACCGGGGTCCAGGCGGTCAGGATCGACCGCACCAGCCCCAACCACATGGGGGTGATCGCCGACCTCCCCCTGCCGGAGGGCCGGGCCTTCATCGGGGTCGCTCACCGGGTTCCCGCCTTCTCGCCCGCCGCCATCCCGCCCGACCCTGGCCACCTCCAGCTGGAACAGCTGTCGGTGACCGACGGTGAGCTACCGGGCATGGCCCTCGAGGTCCGCCTCTACCCGGACCGCCGCCTCGGCCTCGGCCTGTTCCGCGACGACGCCGTGACCATGGCCGAATGGGCCGTCCCCGAGGACGAGTGGTTCTACGTGGTGGTCGAGGTGGCGAACGGCGCGGCCGCCACCCAGCGCATGTGGGTTTTCGACGAAGCTGACCAGCTCAAGGCCCAGGTCGAGGTCGCCCTCGAGACCCGCCAGTCCTGGGCCCACGAGGGGCGGACCGCACAAAAAGTCGGGGGGAGCACGGCGTCCCTCGAGCCCCTCTTCACCTACGCCGACGACTGGTACGTGGCCACCGAGCTGCTGGGCCCACTGCGCATCGGTGAGGACGGGGAACCGATCTCCTCGTGAACGAGGACCGGTCGGCCCACCTCCCGGCCGAGCACCGGGCCGCACCGGATCACCGGGTGATCTTCGTCGGGGGCCTGCACCGCAGCGGCACGTCTTTGCTGGCCGCCGCCCTGGCCGCCCACCCCGGCGTCAGCGGGTTCCACGGCACGGGCGCGGCCGAGGACGAAGGTCAGCACCTCCAGCGGGTCTACCCCCCGGTGCGGGCCCACGGCGGGCCGGGTCGCTTCGCCAACCGGGCCGAGGCCCACCTCACCGAGACCAGTCCGCTGGTGACGCCCGCCTCGGCCGCTGCCCTGATGGAGGCCTGGGGACGGCACTGGGACCTCACCAAGCCCGTCCTGGTCGAGAAGTCGCCCCCCAACCTGATCCAGGCCCGGTTCCTCCAGGCGCTGTTCGCCCACCCCTCTTTCGTCATGATCGTGCGCCACCCCCTCGTCGTCGCCCTGGCCACCCAGCGTCGGGCCCGCCGGGCGCGTCTCGGGGCGCTGCTCGACCATTGGTTCTGTGCCCACCGGATCCTCCAGGAGGATGCACCCGCCATCGAGCGCCTCCTGGTGGTCCACTACGAGGACCTGGTGGCTCACCCCGAGGCCTGTTTGGCGCGCATCGCCGCCTTCGCCGGTCTGGCCAGCCCACTCCCCCCCTTGGCCCCCGACCTCCGGGTGAGCCAGCGCTACGGAGAGCTCTGGTCGCAGCGCCGGCGCTCGCCGGCCGGGCGAGTCCAGGCAGGGCTCCTCGCCCGCCGGTACGAGGGGCAGGCCAACCGCTACGGATACACCCTGGCCGACCTCGAGCGGTGGGCACCCGGCGAGCTCGCCAGCTCTCCATGACCAGGTCACGAGCGCCAGGCGGAGAGGTCGCGCCCGAGCCAGCGGGCCAGGGCCTCCACCTCCGGCTCGAAGGTGGCGACCAGGTGGCGGCGGGTGGCGGGGTCGAGGGCCGGGTACAAAAGGGGCCGCTCGTTGACCCGGGCCAGGGCCCGGCGCACCGGTGCCATGTTCCGGGGGAGGCGGCGGCCCAGCCGCCACAGGGCGGGCGAGCGTAGGGCAGTAGGGGCGTTCACCGGCCGGCCCAGGGTGGCGGGCCGGAACCCGTCGTCGACGCCCAGGAAGCGGCAGAGCTCGGCGTAGACCGACGCCGGATCGGCCCGGAGGTCGTCGAAGATCACCACGTGGAGTTGCCGGCGGGGATAGCGGTGGCAGATCTCGTTCAGCTGGCCCAGGTACCGGCCCCCGCCGACGTAGGCGAAGCGCCGGGCGGCCAGGCCACCGGAGCGCAGCCGCTCGGCCTCGGCGTTTAGCGCATCGGTGAACGGGAGCGCCTCCCGGCCCTGGCCCCGGTTCATCCAGTAGTGGGAGTAGGCCCGGTCGACGGGATGGCGCAGGAGGGCGATGAGGCGGGCGTCAGGGAGCACGGACGCCAACCGGTCCAGCCACCGCGGGCTGAACATATACGACGGCGTGGCCTCACCTACGACCGCCTGGTGACCCGCCTGGCGGAACTGGCTGCGGTACCACCCGATCCCCCGGTGGAAGTTGTTGTCGAAGTAGTGAAGCTCCTTGCGGGGGGGGAGGTACACCTCGGGGTGGTCCGAGAGGTAGGCGTGCAGGGCGGTGCTGCCGGCCCGGGCGGCACCGACGATGACGAAGTCGGGGAGCCGGCCGTCTGATCGCCGGGCGGGGGGCACCGTCAGCGGTCCCACCCCGAGAGGTCCCGGCCGAGCCACGCGGCCAGGGCGGCGTTATCCGGGCGAAAGTGCTCCACCAGCCGGTTGCGGGTGGCGGGGTCCAGTGCGGTGGTGGTGGCCGGCCGCTGGTTGAGCCGGGCCAGCGCCCGGCCGAGCGGCCGGGCCGGTCCCTGGAGGCGCCGGGCCGCCCGGCGCAGGGCCAGGGACCGGAATCCGGTCGCCACATTGAGGGGCTGGCCCAGGTTGGGTGGGACGAAGGTGTCATCGATGCCGAGGAAGCGACAGACCGACCGGTAGCTCTCGAGCGGCGCCTGGCACAGGTCGTCGAAGAGCACCACCAGCAGCTGGCGGCGGGGAAAGTGCCGGCCCACCTCCTGGAGCTGCGGCAGGTAGTGCCCGGGCCCGAGGTAGCGGTAGGGCGCCGGACCCTCGTCCCCGGCACCGGCCGGCCCCGTCTCCCCGCCGGCCAGCTCGTCGTCCACCGCCTGCTCGAAGCTGCGGGGCTCCCGCCCCTGGCTGCGGTTCATCCCGTAGTGGGAGTAGGCCCGCTCGACCGGATGGCGCAGGAGGGCGATGAGTCGGGCGTGGGGCACCACCCCGGCCATGCGCTCGATGGCGTCCGGGCGGAACAGGTAGGACGGGGTGGCCTCCCCCACCGCCCGCTCGCCGGCGGCTCCGGCGAAGTGCTCCCGGTACCAGTCGAGGCCCCGGTCGAAGTTGACGTTGAAGAAGCGCACCTCCTTGCGGGGCGAGAGGTAGACGTCGGGATGGGGCCGGAGGTAGTGGTGCAGCGCCGTGCTCCCCGCCCGGGTGGCGCCGATGACGAGGAAGTTCGGGAGCCGGCCACTCATGCCGGTGCAGGCAGAGTCGTCATGGCGATCTTCCCGAGGCCGGCGCCCAGGACCTGGCAGGATAGCAGCAGGGATGGATGCGACGGCTGCCGAGGAACCCGCCGGCACGCGGGTCGCCGCAGTGGTCGTCACCTACGCCCGGCCCGATGCGCTGCGGCGGTCGTTGCTGGCCATCGCCGCCCAGTCCCGCCGTCCCGATGAGGTGCACGTCGTCGACAACGCCGGGGACCTCGACGCTGCGGTCTGGTCGGACCGGGCGGAGCTCGCCGTGCACTACCACCGCATGCCCGAGAACCTCGGGTACGCCGCCGGGTTGAGCGTGGGCATGCGGGCCGCCGTCGACGGGGGGGCTCGGTACTGCTGGCTCCTCGACGACGACAGCGTCCCTGCCGGTGATGTCCTCGAGCGCTGTCTCCAGGTGGCGGGCGCCGACCCGGGCGTCGGCATCGTCGGCCTCGACGGCGGATCGGTCCGACGGGGCATCCCCCGCCACGAGGGGCCGACCGGTGCTGAGGTCGTCCGCCACTGCGACTTCGTGCTGGTGGATGGCGCCCTCGTAACCAAGCCGGCAATTGATGACATTGGCCTTCCTCGGGCTGACTTTTTCATGATGATGGAGGACGTGGAGTACTGCCGGCGGCTCCGGCGGGCCGGTTGGGACGTGGTCCGCCTGGACGACACCTCCATCGAACGGGCTCACCTCGGCTCGGGTGCCGGGGCGGTCCCGGCTCCGCCCTGGCGGGGCTACTACCAGACCAGGAACCAGCTGCGTATGGCTCTCGAACCCCTTTCCATCAGCGAGTTGAGCGGTTGGTGCACCCGCCAGGCCAAGTTCCTGGTCGGTGCCGCCCTGCACTCCGACCGCCGCCGGGAGCGCATCCGCCTCCGGCTGCGAGGGGCCTGGGACGGGGCCCGCGGCGTGTCCGGCCGCACCGTCGAACCGACCGATACCTGACCGTAACATGCAGATCCCCACTTTTCCGGGGCCCGTCCGGGGGGTAGCGTGCTCCTGGGCCCGACCTTCGGGCGCGACGAAGGGAGCATCCTCCATGCTGAAGAAGGTTATGACCACATTGGCCACAGCCACGGTGGCACTGGGCGTCATGGCCGGTCCGGCGGCAGCACATGTCGTCTTCGGGTCGCTCGACATCGACTCGCCGGCGTCCGGCACCCCGACCACCGTGAAGGTCAGCGGCGATGTGACCTGTACCGCCGGCGAGAAGTTCCGGGCTGGGGTCTTCCTGACCCAGGGCGCCAGCGAGGGATTCGGGAACGACCCCGGCAACAACTGCACCGGCTCGTCCCAGTCGTGGCTGGCGACCGTCAACCTCACCTCGGGACCGGGCTTCACCTCGGGTCCGGCCGAGGCGTGCGTGCGGGTGCAGACGGGGCTGCCCGGCGGGAGCACCACCCACGGCGCCAACCCGCAGCACTGCGAGACCATCACCCTCGAAATTTCCCCGTCGCCCCAGCCCCCGCTCTAGTCCGAGCATCGCAGCCGCCGGGCGCTTAGCGCCCGGCGGCCCGCTCGTACAGCCGCACCATGGCGGCGGCCACCTCGTCGATGGTGAAGCGCTCCAGGAAGCGGCGCCTCCCCTCCCCGGCTCGGCGCCGGCACCCCGTCGGGTCTCCCAGGGCGGCGCCGATCGACGAGGCCAGCGCCGCCGCATCGCCCGGGGGCACGAGGCACGCCGCATCGGGCCCCCCCACCACCTCCCGGACGCTGGGAAGATCGCTCACCACCATCGGCGCCTCCAGAGCCATCGCCTCCAGCAGTACGCTGCCCAGCCCCTCCCAGCGCGACGGAAGGACGAAGGCATCGGCGGCGCACAACAGCTCAGCGACATCGGAGCGGGCCCCGAGGAAGCGCACTTCGTCGCCGAGGCCCAAGCGGTGCCGGGCGGCCACCAGGGCCGGGGTCTGGTTCCCCACTCGACCGGCGACGAGCAGCCGGGCGCGGGGCACCGCCGCCTGCACCGCCGGCCACGCCTCCACCAACACGTCCAGCCCCTTCTGGTGCTCCTGGCGGGCGGCGGCGAGGACGGCAAGGTCGCCCTCAGCCAGTCCCAGGCCGGCCCTGGCCGCCGCCCGGCGAGCCGGGGTGCGCCGCCCCAGGCGCTCGGGATCTCGACCCCGCGGCACCACCTCGATCCGGGTTCGGGGGATGAGCAGGCGGCGGGCCATGGTGGCGGCCACGTGGGAGGAGATAGCATGGAAGCGCTCGACCCAGCGGGCCGTGAGGAGATCGATCGCCTGGGCACCGCGGACCTTCCACGCCCGCAGGTCGGGGTTGGTCATCTGCTCGGGCCCGTAGGCCACGTTGGCCAGGGTGGAGACGATGGGGACCCGGTGGCGGCGCCCGGCCAGCCGCCCGGCCACATCGGCCTCGAAGAGGGTGGTGTGGACCACGTCGGGGCGGCGCCGGCCGACCAGGGCGACGGCCGACCGGGCCCAGTCCCGGCGCCCGGTCCCGCCGCCCAGCGAGAGCACCTCGGCCCCTGCCGCCCGCAAGTCGTCGCCGACACCGGGCCGCTCGTGCAGGTAGGCCACATCGAGACGCACTCCCCGCGCCACCAGCGGCCGGGCCAGGCCGGCCAGCGAGGTCTCGGCCCCACCGGCGGCCAGGCTGTCGATGACGTAAAGGACGTGCACGACGGGGTAGTTCACCAGATTTGCCGGTCGGTACCCTGATGGGCCGGTTGGCCGACGCCGTCAAGCCCGCCGTTCCCCGCCGGGTGCGTGCCTCCATCGTCCGGAGCCGCCTCCGGACCCGCCAGCGCCTCCCCGGCGGGCGGGCGCTCCCGGGCGTCCTGGTCATCGGGGCCCAGCGCTGTGGCACCAGCTCGCTCTACAAGTACCTGGGCCGCCACCCGGCCGTGCTGGCCCCCCTGCGCAAGGAGACGGAGTACCTCTCCCGCTTCCACGTCCAGGGCATCGAGTGGTACCGGGCCCAGTTCCCGACCCAGGCCCGCCTGGACTGGGTCTCCTGGCGGCGGCGGTGCCAGGCCCTCACCTTCGAGGCCACGCCCGACTACCTCTGGCACCCGCTGGCGGCCGAGCGGGCGGCCCAGCTCCTCCCCGGCGCCCGCATCGTGGTCCTCCTGCGCGATCCGGTCGAGCGGGCCCTGTCCCATCACCAGCACATGACCCGACTGGGCTTCGAGACCCTGCCCTTCGAAGCGGCGCTCGATGCCGAGGAGGGCCGGCTGGCCGGCGAGCGGGAGCGCATCCTCGCCGACGGTGCCTACCCGGGGCGCAGCTACCTGCGCTTCTCCTACGCCTCCCGGGGTCGCTACCTCGAGCAGCTGCTGGCCTGGACGGACCGCTACCCGAGCGAGCGCCTGCTGGTGCTCCGCAGCGAGGACCTCTACGCCGATCCGGCGGCGACGTGGGTCCAGCTCGTCGAGTTCCTCGGACTGCCGCCGTGGGACCTTCGCCGGTTCCGCAACCACAGCCGGTCGCCGGGGCCATCGCCGCCGATGGCCGCCGGCACCCGGCGGCGCCTGGAGGCCTACTTCGCCCCCCACAACGAACGGCTCTCGGCTCATCTGGGACGGGACTTCGCCTGGGCGGGCCCCGGGTGACCCCGGCCCTCCCGCCGTTCCCCTTCCTGATCGGCTGCGGGCGCTCGGGCACCACCCTGGCCCGGGCCCTGCTCGACGCCCATCCGGCCCTGGCCGTCCCCGGGGAGTCCTACTTCCCCATCTGGCTGGGCCGCCAGATCAGGCGATACCAGCGCCAGGGAACCTTCGACGCCCGGATTCTGGCCGGCGACCTGGTGGGCGACCCCTGGTTCCGCCGCTGGCAGCTGCCCGACGACGAGGTGCGCGCCGTTCTGAGCGAGCCCGGGATCACCACCTTCGCCGACGCCCTGCGCCGGGTCTACGCCCTCTACGCCCGCCACCACGGCAAAGCCCGCTACGGGGACAAGACGCCGACCTTCGTCCTCCATGTCGAGGCGCTGGCCCGGCTCTTCCCTGAGGCCGTCTTCGTCCACATCGTGCGCGACGGGCGCGACGTCGCCCTGTCCCTGCTGGAGGCCGACTGGGGACCCGACCGGCTGGACCGGGCCGCGCTCCACTGGCGCCATCACGTCGAGCGGGGGCGCCAGGCGGCCGGGCGCATCGAGCCCGGCCGCTACCGGGAGGTGCGCTACGAGGACCTCCTCGACGATCCCGAGGGCACGGCCCGCTCGCTGTGCGACTACCTGGCCCTGCCCTTCGACGCCGCCATGCTCGACTACGCCGAACGGGCGCCGGCGCTGCTGCGCCTGCTGCCCGATGCCGACGAGCACCAGAACCTCCGGCTGCCTCCCACCAAGGGGCTTCGGGACTGGCGCCGGGAGATGGAGCCCGCCGACGTGGCCACCTTCGAGGCCCTGGCCGGCGATGCGCTGGCCGCTCTCGGCTACGAGCGACGTACTCCCGTGCCGGTCACCGGCGCCGCCCGGCTCGTGGCGGTCCGGGCCGGGCTGGAATGGCACCTGCGCCAGGGGGCCCGGCGCCTCCGGACCACGGCGGGACGGATCCTCGGTCGCTGAGAGCCGCCGGCGGCCGCTCAGCGCCGGGACGCCCAGCGCCGCCAGCGACGGAGGGTCCGCCTGCGGACCTTGCTGGCCCGGCGCCGCACCCGACCCCCCTGGACCGCCAACCAGCGCCCCCCGGCGCCGAGGCGCACCCCCACGCCGGCACCGCAAGATGCCCGCCCGTAGCCGAGGGTGGCCAGGAGGTCGCCGGCGATGAGCTCGAAGCGGGCGACGTCGCCGGGCTCCATCTGCCGGCGCCAGTCCCGCAGCCCCTTGGTGGGCGGTCGGTACAGGCCGGTGCGGGTCTCGGGCCGGCCCATGGTGGCGGCCACCTCGCCGGCCCGCTCGTAGTAGCGCAGCATGGCCGGGTCGAAGTCGAGCTCGAGGAACCGGCACAGTTGGCGGACCGTGCCCTCGGGGTCGTCCACCAGGTCCTCGTAGCGGACCTCGAGGTAGCGCTGCGGACCCAGGGCCCGACCGTCCCGCCGGCCCGTCTCGACCGCCCGCTTCCAGAGGAAGGCCGCCTCTTCGACGGACTCGGCCCCCCACGGGACGTCGAGGTAGGACAGGGCGACGTCACGACCGTCGCGGATGATATGGACGAAGCGGGCGTCGGAGAAGGTACGGGCCAGCTCGGGGAGGTGCAGGACGTGGAGGGGCGTCTTGTCGCCGTAGCGGGTCTTGCCCCGGGAGGCGGCGTAGCAGGCGAACACGGCCCGCACGGCAGCGGCGTAGTCGAGCGGTGGCGCCGCTTCCAGGTGGCGGCGGACCTCGCCGGGGGACAGGCCGAAGCTGGCGAAGCCGGGGCGGGCGACCAGGTCGTCCACGAAGGCCCCGACGCAAAACCCGCCGCCGAGCTCGAAGCGGTCACGCATCCCGGCCATGCCCACCAAGAAGTGGGTCTCGTCGGGGATGGCCAGCTGCGGATGGGAGTCGAGGATGGCCCGCAGTAGGGTCGTCCCCGAACGACCCCGGCCCACGAGGAAGGCGAAGGGCGCCATGGTGGGGCAGCCTAGGAGGATGCCGTGGAGCAGGACCGGAAAGCCAAGCTGAGCCGGCGGCGCCTGCTGGCCCTGGCCGGGGCCGGTGGTGCCGGCCTGGTGGCCACCCGGGTTGCCCGTTCGGACCCCTCCCCTTCCCCGCCGCCTCCGGTGCCCACGTCGATCACGGTCCCCGAGGGGCCGGCAGGCCCCAGCCCCGCCATCCCGCTCGGCGCCCGGCGCTGGAGCGATCCCCTCACCTGGACCGGGCCGGTCCCGGGACCCGGTGATACCGCCTCGGTCCGAGGCGAGGTCTACCTGGACACCGATGCCGAGGTGGCCGGGGTGATCATCGGTCCCGACGACGCTCTGGTCTTCGATCCTGGCGCCAGCCGCAGCCTGCGCAGCACGGGCAACGTCGTGGTCGAGGGCCGGTTGGCGCTGCGTCCGGATTCGCCTGCAGTGATCCACCGGCTCGGCTTCGCCGGCATCGACGAGTCCCGCTTCGAGGGCGGGGGCAATGACGTGCTGGACTCCGACGTGGGGCTGTGGGTCATGGGCGAGGGTGTCCTCGACGTGGCCGGGTCCCCGAAGTCGGCCTGGACCCACACCGCCGGGACGGTGCCGGCGGGCGCCGCCACCATCACCCTCGCCCCGGCCCCGTCGGGCTGGCAGGTCGGCGACGAGATCGTCCTGACGCCCACCGGGCGGCCGGGTGAGCAGGGGGTCGAGCACTGGTCCTCCTATGATCTGGCCACCGTGACCGGCATCGACGGGGCGGAGGTCAGCCTCGACCGACCGGCGGCCTTCGCCCACCCCGAGGTGGTGACCGCCGACGGCACGGCCCGCCGGGCCGAGGTCCTCAACCTGTCCCGCAACGTGGTCATCGAAGGGGAGGAAGCCGGTCGCTCCCACATCTTCCTGCGCTCGTCGGTGCCCCAGAGCGTCCAGTACCTCGCCATCCGCCACCTCGGTCCCCGCCAGAAGGCCGGGGGCGCGACGGAGTTTGTCGGCGGGCGCTACGGCATCCACCTCCACACGGTGGAGGATGCATCACGGGGATCCATCTTCGAGGGGGTGGTCGGCCGCCAGATCGGGAGCCACACCTTCGTCACCCACCGGAGCCACGGCGTGACCTGGCGGGACTGCATCACCCACGACACTCTCGAGGATGCCTACTGGTGGGACCCCCGTGATCCGGCCACGGGCAAGGAGGACCCCACCGACGACGTGCTCTACGAGCGCTGTGTGGCGTCCATGGTCGCGGCCGACGGCGCCGGCAATTTCCGCCTGGCCGGCTACTTCCTCGGTGCCGGGTCCGGCAACACGGCGCGCCACTGCATCGCCGTCGGGGTCAAGGGACGTTCCGACGCCTGCGGCTACCTCTGGCCCAACGAGTCCGAGGGCGTGTGGACCTTCGAGGACTGCCTGGCCCACAACAACAAAGTCAACGGCATCTTCGTGTGGCAGAACACCGAACGGCTCCACGTGGTCACCCGCTTCACCGGCGTCCACAACGGGTCATTCGGCATCAGCCACGGTGCCTACAAGAACTCCTACGTGTACGAGGACGCCATCCTGCACGCCAACGGCGAGGGGGCACTGCGGCTGAAGGCGGTATCGAGGACGGTGACGGGCCCGCTGCAGTTCATCCGCTGCGACGGCGACGCCGGCGGCCTCTCGCCCTACGCCGTCCAGGTCGACGGTCACACCCAGCCGCCCGACCTGCCCACCGAGTTCGCCGGCTGCGCCTGGCGGGGTGCCACAGACGCCGCCTTTGGCTTCGCCGGCGCCGGCAGCAACCCCCATCTTTTGGACATCATCGACAATCGCTTCGAGGGCAATGAGTTCTGGCTGGCCGACGGCGTCCCTCCCGGCACCCGCATCCGCGTCGACGACGAGGAGCACGGCGCCATCGCCCTTGAGGGGATGAACGGCTCCGGTGAGGTGAACCCGGCGTGGAACGCCCGGGTGACGCCCATCGACCCGCTCGGTGATTGACCACCCGGCCCCAGGATCGATAGTCTGTGGGGACAACGCGGGTCAGCCGCGACAGCCCAGAGGCGGAGGCCGTGGACGAGACCCCAGAGCGTACGCGACGAGTGTTCCTCCGGCGCCTCGGTACGGCCAGTGCCGTGGCCGTCACCACGCCATGGGTGGCCCCCACGATCGTGACCCGCAGCATCGCCTCGGCGGCGGTGGGTAGCCCTCCCCCAGGCGGGGGCACCACGACCACCACCCAGCCGGGCGGGGGCACCACGACCACCACCCGGCCCGGCGGGGGCACCACGACCACCACCCGCCCCGGCGGGGGCACCACGACCACCACCCGCCCCGGGGGGGGCAACACCACCACCACCCAGCCGGGCGGGGGCACCACGACCACCACCCGGCCCGGCGCCACCACGACCACCCGGCCTGGCGGGGGATCGACCACGACGCAGCCGGGCGGCGGGCGGGCACCCGAGGCCCAGCGCACGACCACCACCACGGGGGGTGGCCCATCCGGCACGGGAACCGGGAGCGGCCAGCAGGGTGGCGGCCAGCAGGGTGGCGGCTCCCTGGCCCGGACCGGCGCCGAGCTGCTGGGCATGGCCGGGGTGGGCACGGCGGCAGTGGCCACCGGTGCCGCCGCCCGGGCGGCCGCCCGCCGCGGGGCGGCAAGGGCCGAGGCCGACCAGGACGATGCCGGCGACCCCGGGTCCGGGGAGGCCGACGGGTCCGACGTCCCGCCCGGCGACTGACGCCAGCCTTGTCCCCGGCACCGAGCGGCGCGCCTGCGCCGCACCGGCAGCGGAGCACGGCGGCGAAGCGGTCCCGTCCCGGCGGCTACGGGCCTTGCGCCGGGCTCAGAACAACTCGACGTCGCCCAGGCTGAGGGCCCAGGTGGCCGGCGGGGGGACGTCGGTGCCGGCCAGCGGTCGCCACAGCAGGGTCGGGCCCTGGCCCGGGAGCGGGAAAAAGCCACGGGCGCCGGGCCCGGCCAGGCGGATGGCGTAGTCGCTGCCGGCCAGGCCCGCCACCCGGCGGGCCAGCTCACCCGCCAGGCCAGGATCGTCACCGGGAACCACGGTGTCGGCCACCACCGCCTCCACCGCCCGGCCCCGGCGCCGCAGCCGGAACAGAACGAAGCCTTCGCCGGCAGCGCTGCCCGCCAGCAGGGCGCGGTAGTGCAGGGGGGCGAACCCGTAGCGCCAGGCCAGGACCTCGGGGCGGCGGCGGGTGCGCAGGACCGAGCCGGGCGGGGCGGTGGCGAGCAGGGCGGCCACCGCTTCCCGGTCGGCCAGCACCTCGGCGGCCGGCACTCCGGCACCCGTGGGCAACGACCAGCGCCCGGCCGGGCACCGGGAGCGGGCCATGGGCCACAACGACCACGGCCGGCGGGGACGGGCGAGGACCCCCAGGCGGCCGGCCTGGCGCCAGCCCATCTTGAGGTAGCCCGGCCGGCTCCGCTCGTTGGGGGTGTTGAACACCAGCGCCACTCCCTCGGCGGTCAGCTCCTCGACCGCCTGGCGGGTGAGCCGGGTGAACAGGCCCTGGCCCTGGTGGTCGGGATGGGTGGCGGTATCAACGGCCCGTACGGCGGGGATGACGGCTCCGCCGTGCTCGAACTCCCAGCGCATGAAGGTGCGCAGGGCCACCACCTCGGCCCCGACAGCGGCGATCCAGGTGGGCGAGGGCCCAAAGGCGTTGCCCTGGTGTTTCCAGGCCAGCAGATCGGCGTCGGGCCCGCCGGCCGGCCAGCCCATGGTCGTGCGCAGGAGCCGGACGATCCCGGCCTCGTCAGCGGTGGTCGCCCGGCGCACGACGGCGGCTCCGGGCGCCGGGGATGGTGACGGCGAGGTGATGCCCGGGCAGCCTAGGGCTGCTCGCAGACTCACGGCGTTGGCGCCCCCCGACCGCCCCTCCCGTTTCGCCTGCGCAACGACGCCGAGATCGAGGCGCTCTGCAGGCCGCAAGCAGATGTGAGACGGCGCTCAGGTGGTGGCGCCGGCGTGGCGGCGCCGGTTCAGCGCCGCCCGCAGCTGCTCCTCGAGCACCATGCCGCCCTCGATCTTGTGGGCGTACCAGCGCATGCCGTCGGCCACCTGGATGGCCGAACGGTTCAGCCGGTAGATGTCGCTAGCGCCCCAGCGGTTGGGGCGGGCACCGCCCACGGCGGCGGAGCGGAACCGGGCCCGCACTGCGGCCTCGGCCGCCGCCGATCCGGCCACCGCCTTGGGATAGGCGAAGTGCCGGGCCGTCACCCCCAACCGCTCGCCGATGAGCTCGATCGAGCGGTCGAGCTCGCTGGCGGCGAGCCCGGGATCGGCCCGGTCGAGGAGCAAGTGGGTGTGGGTGTGGGAGCCGATGCTCACCAGCCCGGTGGTCAGGGCGTCGCCCAGCGACCCCCACGAGGCCGGGGCACCGTCGTCGGGAAATGAGCATCCCCGCTCCACGAAGTCGGTGGCCAGGTACAAGGTGGCGGGGATGCCGTGGCGGACCAGGACCGGCACGGCCTCCTCGACGAAGTCGGCGGTGCCGTCGTCGAAAGTGACCACCACCGGGCTGGCGACGTGGTCCGGAGCCGTCCCGGCGATCAGGGCATCGACGGCGTCGTCGAGCGTGATCACCCGCCCGCTGGCGGCGAGCACGGCCATTTGGCGCTCGAAGAGGTCGGTCGGCAGGTCGACCTGCACGGCGGTGCGGGCCCCGACCCGGTGGTAGATGAGCACGATCACCCCGGCACCCGGCGAGCGCAGGCGGTCGGCGGCGGCGGCGGCGACCTTGATCGCCCGCAGACCGAGGCCCGTCCCCATCCCCGGTGTCTACCGCGTCGGCCGTCCGACGACAACGCCCGTCTACGCGCCGCACCGTCGGGCATGCGACACTGCCAGATCGTGCACGCCCCGACCCACCTTCCCGCAGCGGGCGCCAAGCGTGCCCTCGACCTGGTGCTGGGCGGGCTGGCCCTGGCGGGCACGGCGCCGCTCAGCGCCGCTGCCGCCGTGGCCATCCGCTGCTCCCTGGGCTCGCCGGTGCTCTTCCGCCAGCGCCGGGCCGGCCTGGGAGGCGAGGCCTTCGACCTGGTCAAGTTCCGCACCATGCGTCCCGCCGCACCGGGCGCCGAGGATCCCGCCTTCGACGGCGAGCGGATGTCCAAACTGGGGCGGTTCCTCCGGGCGACGAGCGTCGACGAGCTGCCGTCGCTGTGGAACGTGCTCAGGGGTGACCTCAGCTTGGTGGGACCTCGCCCGCTCCCGGTGCGCTACCTCGATCGCTACGACGAGCACCAGGCCCGGCGCCACGAGGTCCGCCCCGGCCTCACCGGGTGGGCCCAGGTCAACGGGCGCAACCGGCTCTCGTGGCCCGAGCGCTTCGAGCTGGACGTGTGGTACGTCGACCACTGGACCCTCGGTCTCGATCTGCGGATCCTGGCCCTGACCGCCGTCAGGGTACTGCGGGGCGGGGGGGTGAGCCACGAGGGCCACGCCACCATGCCCGAGTTCACCGGCGGTGACGGCGCAGCCCATGGACGCTGAGACGTGCACCGTGCTCATCTCGGCGGCCGGCCGCCGGGTGGCCCTGCTGGAGCTGTTCCGGCGCAGCCTGGCCGAGCTGGGCCTGCGCGGTCGGGTGCTGGCGACCGACGTCACGCCGCTGGCCGCCGCCTGGCACGCGGCCGACCAGGGCTTCCTGGTGCCGCGCAGCGACGATCCGGCCTTCATTTCGGCCATGATCGAGTTGTGCCGCAGGGAGCACATCGACCTGATCATCCCGACCAATGACGTCGAGCTGCCCGTCTACGCCGCCGCCCGGGAGTGCCTCGCCACCGCCGGCACCGCGGTGGCCGTCTCCGCCCCAGAGGTCATCAGCGTGGCCAACGACAAGGTGGCGACCCATGCCTGGCTGGTCGACCACGGCTTCCCCACCGTGCGCCAGGCCCCGCTGGCCGAGGTCCTGGCGGCACCCCAGCACTGGCCCCTGCCCCTCGTCGTCAAGCCCCGCGGAGGAAGCTCGGCCGTCGGGGTGGCGGTGGTCGACGACCTCGCCACGCTCCGGGCCGCCGCCCGGGACGGGGCCATGGTGGCCCAAAGCATCGCCCCGGGAGTGGAGTACACCGTCGACGTCTTCGTCGATCGTTCGGGACGGTGCCGCTGCGCCGTCCCCCGCCGGCGGCTGGAGGTGCGTGCCGGCGAGGTGAGCAAGGCCGTGACCGTGCGCCACCCTCGCCTGGAGTCCCTGGTCCGGGAGCTGGTCGAGGCCCTGCCCGGGGCGTCCGGCGCCCTCAACGTCCAGGTCTTCGTCACCGACGGCGGCGACATGTCGGTGATCGAGATCAACCCCCGCTTCGGCGGTGGCTTCCCCCTCAGCCACCGGGCCGGCGCCGCCTTTCCGGTATGGATCCTCGAAGAGATGCTCGGCCGGACATCCAGCGCCGACGGCGGGGCGTGGGAATCTGGGGTGGTCATGCTCCGCTACGACGACGCCGTGTTCGTGCCCTCGGCGGCCGCCGGTCTCTGAGGGCTCGGAGATGCCGGCGCTTCGCTGCGTGGTGTTCGACCTCGACGACACGCTCTACCTCGAGCGCGACTACGTCCGCAGCGGTATGGCCGCCGCCGGGAGCTGGGCCCGGCGGGAGCTGGGCGTGGAGGGTCTCGGCGAGCAGGCGTGGGCCGCCTTCGAGGAGGGGGTGCGGGGACGCATCTTCGACGTGGCCCTGGCCCGCTGCCAGGTCGAGCCCACCCCGGCCGTCGTCGAGGGGTTGGTCACCTGCTACCGGAACCACGTCCCGGACATCGAGCTGCTCGGAGACGCCCGGGGCTGCCTCGATCGCCTCCGGGGCCGGGCGCTGGCGGTGATCACCGACGGTCCGGTCGCCAGCCAGCGAGCCAAGGCCACTGCCCTGGGGGTGAACGGCTGGGCCGCAGTGGCCGTGTTCACCGGTGAGCTCGGCGACGGGTTGTCCAAACCCCACCGCCGGGCCTTCGAGCTGGTCGAGGAGGCCACCGGCCATCACGGCGGCGCCTGCGCCTACCTGGCCGACAACCCGGCCAAGGACTTCATCGCCCCCCGGGCCCTCGGCTGGGTCACGGCCCGGGTCCGCCGGCCCGGGGGCCTGCACCACGGCGTGCCCACGGGCGACGATGTCGACGTGGAGCTGGCCGATCTGGCAACCGTGCCCTCCTGCCTGGAGCAGCCCTAGTGCGGGTCGCCCACCTCACCACCGTCGACACCAGCCTGCGCTACCTCTTGTTGCCCCAGCTGCTCGCCGTGGTGGCCGAGGGTGGGGTCGCCATCGGCATCAGCGCACCTGGGGACAGCGTCGACCACCTGGCCGGCCTCGGAATCGAGCACCGCCCGCTGGCGTCTTCCACCAGAAGCGCCGATCTGCGGGCCGACCTACGGGCGGCCGCCGAGCTGTGGTCGGTCCTGCGCCGGGAGCACTTCGACGTCCTCCACACCCACAACCCCAAGCCCGGTCTCTACGGGCGGGTGCTGGGACGCCTGGCGGGGGTGCCGGTCGTCGTGCACACCACCCACGGGCTCTACGCCACCACCGAGGACCGCTGGCCCAAGCGCCTGGCGGTATATCTGGCCGAGGCGCTGGCCGCCCGCTTCTCCCACGCCGAGCTGGTCCAAAACCCCGAGGATCTGGCCCTCATGACCCGGCTGCACATCCTCCCCCGGGGCCGGGGCGTGCTCCTCGGCAACGGGATCGACCTCGAGCGCTTCGATCCCGACCGGCACGGCAACGCCCGGGCGGTCATGCGCCGCCGGCTCGGCATCGGCGACGACCAGCTGGTGGTCGGCACGGTCGGCCGGCTGGTGGCCGAGAAGGGCCACCGGGAGCTGTTCGAAGCCATGACCCTCCTGGACCGGCACTACCAGCTCGTCGTGGTGGGCCCCGAGGACCCTGAGAAGGCCGACGCCCTGCCGGCGGAAGTCCTGGATGCGGCCCGGGCCCGAGGGGTGCGCCTCCTCGGGATGCGCAGCGACGTCGAGGAGCTCTACGCCGCCATGGACATCTTCGTGCTGGCTTCCCACCGGGAGGGGTTCCCCCGAGCGGCCATGGAGGCGGCCGCCATGGGCCTCCCGGTGGTGGCGACCGACATCCGGGGGTGCCGGGAGATCGTCGTCGACGGGGACAACGGCCTGCTCGTCCGGCCCCGTGACCCGGCGGCGCTGGCCGCGGCCATCGCCCGGCTGGGGCCCGACGCCGGCCTGCGGGCCCGGATGGGCGCTCGGGGCCGGGCCCGGGCCCGGACCGACTTCGACGAACGCCAGGTGGTGGCGAGGGTCCTCGACACCTACGCCCAGATCCTCCAGGCCGGTCCGTCGGGCCGCCGCCGGCGAGCCCGCGCCACGCCCCGCGGCAGGTCGTGCGGCAGAGGATGATTCGGGCGCGATAGGATCACCGGCGACCGACGTCACCATACCCGGCGCTTCCCCGCCCCCCGTTGCCGCAGCGAACCCCACGCGCCACGACCAAGGATGCTCCGGGCCTCCTGCTGCCTCGGCCCGCTGGCCTCTCGCGACTGGAGCACCCGCTTTGGATTCCGTCAGCTATCTGAGAATTGCCCGGGGGCGCTGGAAGATCATCGCCGCGCTGTGCCTCGTCGGCATCGTCGCCGGCTGGTTCACCACGCCCGCCCGGGTGGCGGTGACCGGCCCCGGGGCCTTCACCGCCACCCACACCCTGCGGGTGGAGGAATCCGACGACGCCCGGTCCCGGTCGGGCTCCGTCCAGAACCTCGAGGTCACCGCCCTGATGGCCACCGTGGGCGACGTACCGGAGCGGGCGGCAGCCGCCCTCGGCATCGATGAGGCCGAGCTGACGGCCATGCTCCAGACCCGAAGCGACCCCGCGGTGGGGACCGTGTCGATCCTGGCGACCGCCGCCGACCGCCAGCGGGCGGTCGACGTGGCCAACACGGTGGCCGGTGAGCTCCTCGCCGTCCTGGGCGAGCAGGCCCAGCAGGCCTACACTGCTGAGGTCGAGGAGAAGGTGGCGTTGGTCGCCGAGCTGCAGGCCGAGCTCGATGCGCTCCCGGCCAGCACCGGCCGGGAGGATCCCCAGCGCAGCGCCGTGATCCGGCGCTTCGAGGCGGCCAGCGACGAGCTGCAGCGCCTGGAGAGCCAGGGCACCCCGACCTCCGGCTTGATCAGCCTCCAGGAGGCGACGCCCCAGCAGTCGGTGCCGGCCGGCAGCGTCGCCGACTCCCCCGCCCGCGACCAGGGCAACCGGCGCAGCGGGACCGATGGCGCCGGAGGTTCGCCGGCGGCCGGGTCCGCGGCGGCACGGCCCGAGCCCGAGGAGCCTCCCAGCCGGCCGCTGCGGATGCTCGTCGGTGGCCTCACCGGGCTCCTGCTCGGGGCCGGGCTGGCCCTGGCCCGGGAGCGCTTCGATCCCCGCATCAGGAGCCGGGAGGCAGCCGAGCAGGCGTTCGGCCTCCCCGTGCTGGCCGAGGTCCCGCCGCCCGGCCGCCGCCAACGCCGGACCGGTGCCCAGCTGGCCATGGCGGCGGAAGAGCGGACCCTGGAGGCCGAGGCCTACCGGGTGCTGCGCACGGCGCTGCTGTTCAAGGGCCTCGACGGGAGCCGCTCGCCGGGCGCAGCGGACGGCACCGCAGCGGCGCGGGGGGGCGGGAACGGCCCCGTCCCCGGGGTCATCGCCCACGCCGGCGACCTGGCGTCGGTCGCCCCCGGCCTGCCCTTGTTGAGCTCCGTGCCCGACGTGGCCGGGTGGCGATCCCCGCCAGCCACGGCGTCGGCCGTGCGCAACCCTCCGCCGCCGGTCCTCGGGGCCCATCGCCGCCTGTGGGCGTCGCTCCAGGCCTCGGGTTTCGACGGTCACGCCCGGACGCTGCTGGTCACCAGCCCGCTCTCCGGCGACGGCCGTACCACCGTGGCCGCCAACCTGGGGGCGACCCTGGCCCGGGCCGGGCGGCGGGTGATCGTCGTCGACTGCGACCTGCGCCGGCCCCGGCTGCACGAGGTGTTCGGGATCTCGGGCACCGCCGGGCTCACGTCCATGGCCACCGGCGCCGCCAGCGTCTCCGTGGCGTGCCAGGCGGCGCCGGGTGAGGATCGCCTGTCGGTGGTGCCCGCCGGTCCGCCACCCGACGATCCTCCCGGCTTTTGGACCTCGGACCGCGCCGCCGAGGTGCTCGCCACCCTGGTGGCCCAGTCCGACATCGTCGTGCTGGACGCTCCGCCGGCCCTGGAGTTCGACGATGCGCTGGCCCTGGCCGGGCTGGCCGACGGCGCCGTGGTGGTGGTCAAGGGCAACCAGACGCCCGGGCCCGCCCTGCGCCGCACCCTGGACATGCTCGACGTCGCCGGGTCACGGCTGGTGGGGGCGGTGCTCAACGAAGCACCCCTGCGGGGCGGTGCCCCGCCGGGGCCGTCCGGCCTCGGGGCGGGCCCAGCGGCGCCGGCCCTGCCGGGCCAGCCCGTCGGCGTCATCCTGGTCACCTCGCCCGGCGCCGGGGAGGGCAAGACGACGACGGTCGCCAACCTGTCCGCCGCCTTTGCCGAGTCGGGCCGCGACACCCTGGCCATGGACCTGGACCTGCGCCGGCCGCGGCTGCACGAGTTCTTCTCGCTCCCGTTCCAGCCCGGGCTCAGCGACGTCCTGGCCTCCGGCAGCCCGAGGCTGGCCGACGTGGTCCAGGCCACCTCGATCCCCGGGCTGAGCCTGGCCCCCAGCGGGGCGGTGATCCCGGGTCCGGCGGGCCTGCTGACCCAGGCCCCGGAGCAGATCGCCGCCGCCCGCCGCGGCCGCGACGTGGTGGTGGTCGACACGCCGCCCGTGCTGGCGGCCAGCGACGCCGGCCAGCTTCTCGCCGCCGCCGACGGGGCCGTGGTCGTCTGCCGCATGGGCGCCACCCCGGTCGACGACGCCCGGCGTACCGCCGAGCGCCTGGCCCGCTTGGGGGCACCGATCCTCGGCGTGGTGGTCATCGGCGCCCCGGTCACCACCGCCGCCCGCACCTACTACAAGAGCTACCGGAGCGCCGTCTCGGGCTCGAAGAACCACCGGGCCGGCGTCACCGCCGAATCGGGGACCGGGGCCAGGTCTCCGACACAGCCGGCGGTGGCCCCCGCCCCGAGTGCGCCCGCGGCCGCCAACGGCACCGGCGCCGCCCGGACCAAGGCCAAGGCTTCCAAGAAGCCGGCCAAGAAGCGGGCCGGTCAGCGCAATTGAGGCCTGGATACTCGATGTCCGGTGACGCTATGGTGCCGGCCATCGCCAGTACGGGTGCTCCCCGCTCGGCGGGGAGACTGGATGCAAGGAGTGGCAGGTGACGAAAGGAGCCAAGATCGCCAGCTCCGTCGCACGCGTCCGCAGCGATCTCACGCTGGG
>DATMJI010000212.1:0-3212 GCA_035553895.1 Acidimicrobiales bacterium
GTGCTCGGCGGCACCACCGAGATCGGGGCGGGCGCCGAGCTGTGGGCCACGCTGGCCCCCGCCCCCACCACGCAGTCGACCAGGTGGCTCCCGGGTCCGATCTCGGCGCCCGCCCCGATCTCGGTGGTGCCGCCGAGCACGGTCCCCGGGTGCAGGGTGACGTCGGCGGCCAGGCGTACCCCGGCGTCGACGTAGGTGTGGTCGGGATCGACCATGCGCACCCCCTGGAGCATCCAGGCCTGATTGATGCGGCGCCGTAGCTCAGCTTCGGCGGTGGCCAGCTGGGCCCGGTCGTTGACACCCATGGCCTCGGCGGGATCGTCGATGACCACGGAGGCCACCGGGTGGCCGGTGCCGGCCAGCACGTCGACCACGTCGGTGAGGTAGTACTCGCCCCGCTGGTTGTCGGGGGTGATGCGCCGCAGGGCCGGGGCCAGCAGACTGTGGCGGAAGCAGTAGACCGACGTGGCGACCTCGTCGATGGCCTGCTCCTCGGGCGTGGCGTCGAGTTGCTCGACGATGCGCCGCACGGCCCCGTCGGCGCCCCGGACCACCCGCCCGTAACCCGTGGGGTCGTGCAGCCGGGCGGTCAGCAGCGTGGCCGCCGAACCCTGGCGGCGGTGGGCCTCCACCAGGGCGGCCAGAGTGGCGGGGCGCAGCAAGGGGGCGTCGCCGGGCACGACCACGACCTCGCCGTCGTCGTCCCCCCCGTCGGTGCACCCGTCTCGTCGCCGGCCAGGGCCGGTAGGGCGGCCATGAGAGCGTGTCCCGTGCCCCGCCGGACGGTCTGGTGGACCACGTCCAGGGCCAGGCCGGCGGGAGCCCTGTCGACGAGGACCTTGGTGACGGCTTCGGCCCCGTGCCCCACCACCACCACCGTCCGGCCGCTCCCGAGGGCAGCCAGCATCTCCAGGGTGTGGACCAGCATGGGCCGCCCGCACAGCCGGTGAAGGGGCTTGGGGCGCGCCGAGTGCATCCGGGTGCCGGCCCCGGCAGCCAGGACCACGCAGCTCAACATGGCTCGGGGGGGAGGAGTCGAACCCCCATTCTCTGGACCAAAACCAGATGTCCTGCCATTGGACGACCCCCGATCGGTCGGGCACCGAGGCTACCGCCCGCCCCCGGCCCGGTTGGGCGGCCAGGGGCCAAGGCCGCTAGCCTCGCCGCCGAGATGGGATCGCTGATCAAGAAGCGCCGCAAGCGCATGCGCAAGAAGAAGCACAAGAAGATGCTCAAGCGGACCCGTTTCCAGCGCCGGGGCAAGAAGTAGGCGTCAGCGTCCGGACCACGATGCGGCCGTCACCGGGGAAGGCACCGGCGACGAACCAGGTCGAGCCGCTGCCGGCCAGGCGCGGCACCTGCCCGGTAGCTTCCCCCAGGCGGTCCCGCCAAGGGGCCAGCTCCGGCGCCACCGCCAGGGCCGCCGGCTCGAGATCGTTGCCGTGCTCGCCGTCCGGACCGCCGAGGCGGTCCCAGGCCCGGTAGACCTCCGGGGTGGGTACCCCTACGGGGGGGACCATCAGGGTGTAGGGCTCCTCCACCGCCGGCAACGGCGTCACCACCTCACCGATCCCCTGGACCCGGGCCCGCCCGCCGACCAGGCAGAAGGCCACGTCGGCCCCCAGCGAGGCGGCCAGGTCCAGGTCGTCACTGCCGGCCCAGCGCAGGACGGCGGCGGCGTCGGCTGAGCCCCCGCCCAGGCCGGCCCCGGCGGGAATGCGCTTGACCAGGCGGACCTGGGCCCGGCGGCCCAGCGCCGCCAGCGCCCGCCGGACCAGGTTGTCGTCACCGTCCGGGACGGCCAGGCCGGCGGCCGAGCCCACCACCTCGAGGCCGTCACCGGGCCCGAAGGTGAGCTCGTCGGCCAGATCGAGGCTGGCCATCTCGGCGTCGAGCAGGTGGTAGCCGTCGGGGCGCACCCCGGTGATGCGCAGGGAGAGGGTGAGCTTGCCCGGCGCCACCAAGGTGACCGGTACCGTCATGGCGCCCCCGCCACCCGGGTAGCCGCGGCCAGCGTCCCCCAGGCGACCACGTCGAGCTCCTCGGCCCGGGCCTCGGGGCGGACTCCGGCCCGGGCGAAGGCACCACTGTCGACCAGGCCAGCCAGCGAGCGGCGCAACATCTTGCGGCGCTGGGCGAAGCCGGCCCGCACCAGGCGGAACAGCTCCTCCGGCGCCACCTGGGCCGGGTCGACGGCCGGGGCCGGGCGGCGCTCGATGGCGACGAGGGCCGACGCCACCGCCGGCTCGGGAAGGAAGACGGCCGGCGGCACCTTGGCCACCACCCGGGCGCGGGCCCAGTAGGCCACCTTCACCGACACCGCCCCGTAGGCCGGGTCGCCCACGCCGGCCGCCAGCCGCTGACCCACCTCCCGCTGGACGAGGACCACCAGCCGGGTAACGGCCGGGACCTGGTCGAGCACGTCGGCCACCAAGGGGGTGGCCACGTTGTAGGGCAGGTTGGCCACCAGGGCCCACCGGTGGGCGCCGAGCAGGGCGGCCCAGTCGAGGGCCATGGCGTCGCCCTCGACCACCCGGGCCCCGCCGGGCTCGACCACCTGGCGCAGGATCGGCACCAGGCGGCGGTCGATCTCCACCGCCGTGACCTCGGCCCCCGTCTCCAGCAGGGCCAGGGTGAGCGAGCCCACGCCGGCGCCGATCTCCACCACCCGGTCGCCGGGGCCCACCCCGGACAGCCGGGCGATGCGGCGCACGGTGTTGGGGTCGACGACGAAGTGCTGGCCCAGCGAGCGCCGGGGGCGGTGCTGGGCCCGGGCCAGGAGGTCGGCGACCTCCCGACCCGACAGCGTCACCAGTCGATGCGAGCGGGGAACACGCCCTGCTCCAGCGGTGCCAGCTGGGAGAACTCGTCGACGTGGAGGTCGAGGATCTTGCCGTCGTCGGTGTAGGGGCCCCGGTCGTCGACCACGCAGGTGATCGACTGGCCGGTGTCGAGGTTGGTGACGGTGACCGTCGTGCCCTTGGCAATGGTGCGGTGGGCGCAGACCCCCGAGACCGATCCGGGGAGGTCGTACCACGAGACGTCACCCTCCTGGCTGTGGCCACCGTGGTCCTCGTCCAGCGGGAGGTGGGTCAGCGGCTGGCGGCCGGCGTGGGCGACCCGGCCTACGGGGCGGTGTCGGTGAAGGTGGCCTACTGGGCCCGCACCAGGCGGAACAGCTCCTCCGGCGCCACCTGGGCCGGGTCGACGGC
>DATMJI010000213.1:0-6931 GCA_035553895.1 Acidimicrobiales bacterium
GAGGCGGGGCTGGCGGCGGGGGAGCCGCCCGGACAGCTCTATTTGGAGGTGGCCCGGCTGGTGCGCCGGGACGCCGGGGCGCCGCCGGTCGAGCGGGAGCTGGTCCCCGCCGGCTCGGCCGAGGGCCGGCCCCGCCTTACCGAGCCCTGGTTCTGTTGAGCAGAGCCCACCGAGGGCCAGTTCGGCTCCCTCCCACCCCCCGTAGACTGAGCCCTTGGTGTTCTCGGCGCGTTTGGCCCCCTTTTGCGGGGCGTTTTCGCGCCGAGAACGGAGGGAGAGGGGTCAGACGGTGATGGCGACAGCGGAGACGGAGGGGACGGCGGCCACGGCGACCTTTGGGGCCGGGTGCTTCTGGGGGATCGAGGCGGCCTTCCGCCAGATCCCCGGGGTGTTGGACACGGCGGTGGGCTACATGGGCGGCACGGTCGACGAGCCCAGCTACCGCCAGGTCTGCACCGGGCGCACCGGCCATGCCGAGGTGGTCCAGGTCCGCTTCGACCGCCAGCGCCTGTCCTACGACGACGTGCTGGCCGTGTTCTGGGACAACCACGACCCCACCACCCGCGACCGCCAGGGCCCCGACGTCGGTCCCCAGTACCGCTCGGCCATCTTCTTCCACGACACCGACCAGGAGGCGGCCGCCCGGCGCTCCATCGAGGCCCTGGAGGCGTCGGGGCGCTTCCGGCGGCCCATCGTCACCGAGGTCACCCCGGCAGCCACCTTCTGGCCGGCGGAGGACTACCACCAGCAGTACCTGGAGAAGCGGGGCCTGTCGACCTGTCGCATCTGAGGTGGCGCCACCGGCAGGGCAGGGGGGCGGCGGGCATGGCAGAATGGACGGCCACCACGACCGCCTGAGGAGCCCTGCATGTCGTTCAAGACCGGCGACCACGTCGTCTATCCCCACCACGGCGCCGCCGTGATCGAGCGCAAGGAGATGCGGGCCCACGACGGGGTGGAGACCGAGTACCTGGTGCTGCGCATGGCGCATGGCGACCTCACCCTCTCGGTGCCCTCCGACAAGGTCGAGGAGGTGGGGATGCGCCGGCCCATCTCGGTGGAGGACGTCGAGGACCTGTTCCAGCTGCTGTCCAAGAAGGACGTGCGTGAGCCCGGCAACTGGAGCCGGCGGTTCAAGAACCACCAGGAGAAGCTCAAGACCGGCGACGTCTACCAGGTGGCCGAGGTGGTGCGGAACCTGGCCCTGCGGGAGGCGGCCAAGGGGCTCTCGGCCGGGGAGAAGTCCATGCTCGAGCGGGCGCGGGGCATCCTCGTCTCCGAGCTCAGCGTGGCGCTGTCGGTGAGCGAGGACGAGGCCCTGGAGCGGCTCTCGGCCGAGATCGCCTGACCCCCGGAGGAATCGCCCAGGTGGTGTAGTGGCGCCGCCGCTCTCGGTAGGGTCGTGGTCATGGGTTCCTTCATCGACGCGCTGACCATCGCCCAAGCGGAAGCCGGCGTGGTGCGAGACGTCTGCGGCGAGGAACCGGGGTTCGCCTGCACGTGGGTCCTCGACCGGTGGGGCAACGAGGTGCTGGCCACCGCCGTCGACTTCCTCCTCGCCAAGCCCCTCAAGATCGCCCTCATCGTCATCCTCGCCCTGCTCGCCACCCGCCTGGCCCGCCGGGCCATCAAGCGCTTCGTGCGCAGCTTCGAGCAACCCGATGTCCAGCGCACCCTCGGCACCATCCGCGACAAGACGCCCGGCGCCCTGCTCAACACCGGTCCGGTCAACCTGCGGGCGGCCCAGCGGGCCGAGACCATCGGCGCCGTGCTCAGCAGCGTCACCACGGCCGTGGTGTGGACCATCGCCACCTTCACCGTCCTGGCCGAGTTCGCCATCAACCTCGGGCCCCTCATCGCCGGTGCCGGGATCGTCGGTGTGGCCCTCGGCTTCGGCGCCCAGAGCCTGGTCAAGGACTTCCTCTCGGGCATGTTCATGCTGGTCGAGGACCAGTTCGGCGTGGGCGACATCATCGACGCGGGCGAGGCCACCGGCACCGTCGAGGGCGTCAGCCTGCGCACCACCCGCCTGCGGGGTGTCGACGGCACCGTGTGGCACATCCCCAACGGCGAGATCCAGCGGGTCGGCAACAAGTCCCAGCAGTGGTCGCGGGCGCTGATCGACTTCGACGTGGCCTACGGGACCGACATCGCCACGGCCAAGGACATCATCAAGCGGGTGGCCGACGAGGTCTGGCAGGACGAGGTGTTCGGTGCCAGCGTCCTCGAAGAGCCCGAGGTGTGGGGGGTGGAGGCCTTCGGCCCCGACGGGGTGGCCATCCGGTTGGTGGTCAAGACCTCGCCGTCGTCCCAGTGGAAGGTCATGCGCGAGCTGCGCCAGCGCATGAAGGAGGCCTTCGACGCCGAGGGCATCGAGATCCCCTTCCCCCAGCGCACCGTGTGGGTCCGCCCCGACGGGGCCACCCTGCCCGGGACCGAGGAGGCCAACGGCCAGGGCCCGTCCGAGCCGGAGCCCGCCCCCAGCCGTTAGCGGTCACCGCCGCTCCCCGCCGCCAGGGCCTGGGCCTGGGCCAGGAGCCGGGCCCTCAGCCCTCGGCCAGCTCGACGACGACCGAGGGCTCGCCCTCGGCGGTGAGCAGTTCGGCCACCCGGCCGGCGTCGACCACGTCGGGGGCCACCGCCGCCAGCGCGGCCAGGCGCTCGGCCCCGTCGCTGACCACCACCTTGGCCACTTCGGTGCGCAGCGAGCGCTGGGCCGTCGTCTTGGCCTTGCGGATCTCGCCCAGCACGGCGGCGGCCACGTCGAGCACCAGAGGGTCGGCCCCGCCGGCCTGCTCGGCCAGCGCCGAAGCGCCGGGCCACGGCGAACGGTGCACCGAACCCTCGTGGGACCACGACCACACCTCCTCGGTGACGAAGGGCAGGAAGGGGGCCAAGAGCCCGACCAGGGTGTCGAGGGCGAGGGCCAGGGCGTGCTGGGCCGAGTCGGCGCCCGCTGTCCCCTCCTCGCCGTAGGCCCGGGCCTTGACCAGCTCCAGGTAGTCGTCGCAGAAGCGCCAGAAGAAGCGCTCGGTGTGCTCCAGGGCCCGGGCGTAGTCGAAGCCCTCGAAGGCGGTGGTGGCGGCCGCCACCACCCCGGCCAGCTGGGCCAGCATGGAGCGGTCGAGGGCCTCGGTGACGGCACCGCCACCACCGGCACCGCCGTCCGGCAGCCGGGACAGCACGAAGCGGGAGGCGTTGAGCAGCTTGATGGCCAGCCGCCGCCCCACCTTCATCTGGTTGACGTCGAGGGCGGTGTCGGTGCCCGGGCGGGCGCTGACGGCCCAGTAGCGCACGGCGTCGGAGCCGTGCTCGTCGAGCACCGCTGCCGGGGTGACCACGTTGCCCTTGGACTTGGACATCTTCTTGCGGTCGGGGTCGAGGATCCAGCCGTTGAGGCTGGCGTCGCTCCAGGGCAGGCGGGCGAACTCGGCCTGGGAGCGCACGATGGTGGCGAAGAGCCAGGTGCGGATGATCTCCGGGCCCTGGGGCCGCAGGTCCATGGGGAAGGTGCGCGCGAACAGGTCGGGGTCGTCGGCCCAGCCGGTGGTGATCTGAGGGGTGAGCGAGGAGGTGGCCCAGGTATCCATGATGTCGGGGTCGCCGACGAAGCCCCCGGGGCGCCCCCGCTGCTCGGCGGTATAGCCCGGCGGGACGTCCGAGGAGGGGTCGACGGGCAGGCTGGCCACCTCGGCCAGGATGGGCCGGTCGTAGCCCGGCACCCCGTCGTCGCCCAACGGGTACCAGAGCGGGAAGGGCACGCCGAAGAAGCGCTGGCGGCTGATCAGCCAGTCGCCGTTGAGGCCCTCCACCCAGCTCTCGTAGCGCTGGCGCATGAAGGCGGGATGCCAGCGCAGCTCCCGGCCCCGCTCCAGCAGGGTCTGGCGCAGCTCGGGGTCGCGGCCGCCGTTGCGGATGTACCACTGGCGGCTGGTGACGATCTCCAGGGGCCGGTCGCCCCGCTCGTAGAACTTCACCGGGTGGGTGATGGGCGTGGGCTCGCCGTCGAGCTCCCCGGCCTCGGCCAGCAGCTCGACGATGCGGGCCCGGGCCGCCTTGGTGGTCTTGCCCGCCAGCTCGGCGTAGGCCGCCCGCCCCGCCTCGGACACGATGGCCTCGGGCGGCTCGGCCCGCAGGCGCCCGTTGCGCTCCAAGATGTTGCGGATGGGCAGCTGCAGCTCCCGCCACCAGGTGACGTCGGTGGTGTCGCCGAAGGTGCAGATCATGGCGATGCCCGAGCCCTTCTCGGGGTCGGCCAGCTCGTGGGCCACCACCGGGACCTCGACGTCGAAGAGCGGCGAGCGCACCGTCGAGGCGAACAGCGAGCGGTAGCGCTCGTCGTCGGGGTGGGCCACCAGGGCCACGCAGGCGGCCAGCAGCTCGGGGCGGGTGGTCTCGATGAAGACCTTGCCGCCGCCGGGGCGGGCGAAGCCGTAGCGGTGGTAGGCCCCAGGTTGCTCCCGGTCCTCCAGCTCGGCCTGGGCCACCGCCGTCTGGTCGGTGACGTCCCACAGGGTGGGGGCCTCGGCGGCGTAGGCGTCGCCCCGGGCCAGGTCGGCCAGGAACGCCTGCTGGCTGGTGCGCTGGGCCCGGGGCCCGATGGTGGCATAGGTCAGCGACCAGTCGACCGACAGCCCCACCCGGCGCCAGACCTGCTCGAAGACTTTCTCGTCCTCGACGGTGAGGGCGAGGCACAGCTCGACGAAGCGGCGCCGGCTGCAGGGGATTTTGCGCTTGGGGTCGGGCTTGGCCGGGGGCTCGAAGTCGGGGTCGTAATCGAGGCTCGGGTCGCAGCGCACGCCGAAGTGGTTCTCCACCCGCCGCTCGGTGGGCAGGCCGTTGTCGTCCCAGCCCATGGGGTAGAACACGGCCTGGCCCCGCATGCGGTGGAAGCGAGCCAGGGCGTCGGTCTGGACGTAGCCGAAGACCGAGCCCATGTGCAGCGAGCCGCTGATGGTGGGCGGCGGCGTGTCGATGCTGAAGACCTCGGCCCGGGGCCGGGTCCGGTCGAAGGTGTAGGCCCCGCCGGCCTCCCAGCGCGACGCCCACTTCTGCTCGAGGCCGTCGAGGGAGGGCTTCTCGGGCGGGGCCACCATGGCCGCTCACGCTAACGGGCGGCGTCCTCGGACCAGCATTCTTCTAGCCTCCGTGGCGTGATCCGCCTCCACGACACCGCCACCGGCTCGGTCCGGCCCCTCGAGCTGCGAGATCCGGGGCGGGTGTCGATGTACGTGTGCGGCCCGACGGTCTACGACGTGCCCCACCTGGGCCACGGGCGCTTCGTGCTGGTCTTCGACGTGCTGCGCCGCTACCTGGAGTGGCGGGGCCTGGAGGTCCGCTACGTCTCCAACATCACCGACGTGGACGACAACATCATCGCCCGGGCCGACCGGGAGGGGCGGAGCGAGGCCGAGGTGGCGGCCGAGTTCGAGGCGGTGTGGTACGACGCGGTCGACGCCCTCGGTGTGCGCCGTCCCGACGACAATCCTCACGCCACCGCCTACGTGGCCCAGATGGTGGCCCTGGTCGAGCGCCTCGTCGCCCGGGGGGCGGCCTACGAGGCCCCCGACGGGGTCTACCTGGCCGTGGCCGGTGTCCCCGGCTACGGGCTGCTGGCTCGCCAGTCGCTCGACTCCCTGCGCTCCGGGGCCCGGGTGGCGGTCGACGACGCCAAGCGCTCCCCCCTCGACTTCGCCCTGTGGAAGCAGGCCAAGCCCGGCGAGCCGTCGTGGGACTCGCCCTGGGGGCCGGGCCGGCCCGGGTGGCACACCGAGTGCGTCGTCATGTCCCTCGACCTGCTGGGTGAGGGCTTCGACATCCACGGGGGCGGGGCCGACCTGGCCTTCCCCCACCACGAGAACGAGCGGGCCCAGGCGCTGGCCGACGGGCGGACCTTCGCCCACCACTGGGTCCACAACGGCTGGGTGGTGGTCGACGGGGAGAAGATGAGCAAGTCGCTCAACAACTTCACCTCGCTGACCGATCTGCTGGCCCGGGTCGACAGCCGGGCCTACCGCCTCCTGGTGCTGCGGGCCCACTACCGCTCGCCGCTGGAGGTCAGCCCGGCCACCACCGCCGACGCTTCGGCGGCGCTGGAGCGCCTCGACAACCTGGCCCGGCGCATCGCCGGGGGCGGCCTCGCCGGGGCGTCACCCGATCCCGCCGCCCTCGAGCGGTTCCGCTCGGCCATGGACGACGATCTCGACACCCCGGCCGCCATGGCCCTGGTCTTCGACCTCGTCCGGCGGGCCAACGCCGCCCTCGATGCCGGCGACGAGGCCGGGGCGGCACCGCTGGCGGCGGCCGTGGCCGAGCTGTGCCGGGCACTGGGGCTCGGCCTCGGCGGCGGCGAGGGCGAAGGGGATCTCGACCCGGAGACGGCCGGGCGGGTGGCCCGCCGGGACGAAGCCCGGGCGGGCCGGGACTGGGCGGCGGCCGACCGCATGCGCTCGGAGCTGGAGGCGGCCGGCTGGGTGGTTGAGGACGGGCCGTCGGGGACGCGGGTCCGCCGCCGCTGAGCCGCCGGCGCCGGAGCGGCTAGGGCGAGAGCGGGCCGGCGCCGAGCTCGATCCCGCCGGTGCGCCCGCAGCCGCCGGGCTCGCTGGCGCCGTGGGTCACGCCGGCACCGAGGTTGACCCCGCCGCCGGGAGCCGCCTCGGCGTCCACGGCCAGGTCGACATCGAGCTGGCCCAGTTGGACGCCCACGTCGAGGTCCATGGGCGGGAGCTCGCCGCCGCTGGCCTCGTCGGCGAAGACCTGGCCCAGCGTGACCATGGCGTCACGGTCGTCGCCGCCCGGCCCCTCGGCCGGGCGCCGGGACTGGCCCGGGGTGGGCTCGCCGGCCGCCGTGCGTACCCGGCCCAGGCCATCCACGCCGATCTCGCTCGTGGTGCAGCCGGGCTCGGAGCCGGTGGCCCCGCCGGCTCCGAGC
>DATMJI010000214.1:0-7642 GCA_035553895.1 Acidimicrobiales bacterium
GGTGCCGACAACTCAGCAGGTCCCCGAGGGCAACCTGCCACGCCCCAGATCGAAAGTTGAGGCGCTGGCTCTGCTGAACGGCACAGCCGGCTCCAAATCCCGGGCCGACGGCGAGCACCGAAGGTCATCGGTGTTTCCAGGGTTAGGTGTCGCTGCCTTCGGTCAACCAACATCCAAACCGTGCCGCTGTCCCCCCAGCGGGAAGCTTTAGTCGTACGAGGCCGCCCCTAGCGCGTCACAGGCGTACCCACTGCCCAGCTGTGCTCAGCGATCGCGGCTGGGACATGGCGCAGCAGTCTGTGTGGAAGACGCCTTGCTCGTCCTCATCTTCGCCGACTCGGAGCCGTTCATCCGGCGTTGACACGGACGTCGCTGGCCGGAAACCGACCAGGCATAGGTTGTGCCAAGCGGAGCTCACCGAACGGAGGTCGACGTGCGGCATACCTTCAAGCGCATCGCTCTTATCGCCCATGACAACAAGAAGCCGGACCTCGCCGAGTGGGCCTTGTTCAACCGAGAGTTTCTGGCCGCCCACGAACTGGTGGCGACGGGAACCACTGGAATGGTGCTGGAGGAGCAGCTGGGGCTCAAGGTCGTCCGGGTTCGCAGCGGTCCGCTGGGTGGCGACCAACAAATCGGGGCGATGATCGCCGAGGGGCGCGTCGACCTCCTGGTGTTCTTCGCCGACCCCCTTCAACCCATGCCTCACGACCCTGACGTCAAGGCGCTGCTACGCCTGGCCATGGTGTGGAACATCCCGGTCGCGTGCAACCGAGCATCGGCGGACTTCATCGTGTCATCCAGCTTGATGTCGGGGACCTACCAGCCGTTCCTGCCATCGTACGATCCGACGGACCCGATTCCGGTGCTCTGACGATCTCTCTTCAGACGCGAGCCAGCGGCCGGGACACCTCGACCCACCGGGTGTCGGCAATGCGAGCGAGAACCACCAGCTGCCGTCGCTCCAGGGCTCGAAAGGGTCGTGCCGGTCGCCCCAACACCAGTGACTGGCCGGCGGAGAGCAACGGCGCCCACGCCACTTCCCTCGGACCTGACTCCTGCCCTGCAAGTGACGGCGAGGACTGGATGCCGTCCACGAACGCCTTCAGCCACAAGGCCGATGGTGTGGTTCCGGTGCTTGATCTGATGCACGTCTCGGCGTGGTCCACGAGCGCCGCCCACTGGGCCTGGAGATTGATCCCGCTGTGCTCGACGAGCCGGTCAAGCAGCTCCTGGGGATGGGTGGCCGTAACGAGCTCGGCGGCGGTTTCCACGCCGGCGATCGCCGGGTCCCGCCGAGATTCGGGCGCCTGTCGGAGGTCCTCGACGTCGACGTCATCCACGGCTCTCACCTCTCGCACGAGAAGCTGCACGTATGACTCGTCGGGGAGCTCGACAACCAGCTCGTCGATGACCCGTCCGGCGCCCCGTTCGAGGATGTCGATGCCGACGATCTCGCCTCCGGCCGCCCCGACCCGGGAGGCGACGATACCCAAGGCGCCAGGGCGGTCAGGGAGCCAGACCCTGAGGATGAATCGGGACATGGCGTCGAATCTACGTAGGCACCGTTGCCGCCCGATTTCCGCGGTGTGGCCTGCAGATTACGAGGACCCACAGGGGCTCGACCGCGCCCCGTCAGTGTCGCCAGCCCGCCGGAAGAAGACCGTCCCGGCATCGACCACTGGCCGGCCTTGCCGGGCGTACCGACGACGTAGCGTTTTGTTGTGAGTGCCCGCTTTCGCCTCGTCGGCGGCCGGGGGGAACCCGACTTCCTCGACCGGCCCTGGAACGTTCCCCTCGACCGGTGGGACGACGAGCGCATGGTCCGCACTGGAGCGGGGGCTGTCCCGCCACATCGTCCGGTTCGTCGACTACGAGAGCCGGGTCCACGCCCTGAAGGAGACCGACCGGCGGCTGGCCGAGCGGGAGTACCGACTCCTTCGCCGGCTCGGGGACGAGGAGCTCGCCGTGATGGAAGCCGTCGGCGTGGTCACCGACCGGACCTCACCCGACGGCGAGGACCTTGGGGCCGTGCTGATCACCCGCTACCTGGACTTCGCCGTCCCCCCACCGGCACCTGTTCGGCAACCCGCAGGGCACCAACATCGAGGACCGCCTGGTCGACGGATTGGTGCGGCTGGTCGGGCTTCACCTCCACGGGTTCGTGTGGGGCGACTGCCGTTTTCGAACATCCTGTTCCGCAGGGACGCCGGCGCCCTGTCCGCATACATCGTCGACGCCGAGACCGGGGAGCACCGACGGTCACCGATGGGCAGCGGGAGCACGACTTGGCGGTGGCGGTCGACGAGGGCAACTGCAAGCCAAGACGGCTTACCTGCGAGGCAAACTTTGCCTCACAAGCCGTTCCCGACTACCCATCAGGCCGTCGCCCGGTAGAACCGCTCGAAGAGATCCCCGTCGGGGGAGATGTACAGGTCCTGGGTGACCCGCACGGTGGAGTGGCCGAGGAGCCGAGACACATCCTCGATACGCGCACCGGGCTGGGCCAGGGCCCAGGTGGCGAAGACGTGGCGCAGCGAGTGGAAGGTCCACGCCCAGCGCCCGTCCGGTGTGCGGGGCCACCCCGCAGCGGTGGCGGCCGGCTCGAAGGTGTTGCGCCGGTAGTTCGATCGCCGGGGCCAGCATCCCTTGGGCGAGGGGAACAGCAGCGCCTCGGGACCGATTTCTACGAGCCGGCGCTCGACCATAAGGGCCAGGTCCAAGCCGGTGGGTGTGCGGGCCGGGTACATGGTGGTGCGCCGGCGGCGGTTCTTGGGCGGCCGAGGGAAAGCTCGTGGCGGGTCTCGACGACCTGGCGGTCGACGGTGATGCATCGCCGAGCCGGGTTGACGCGATCAGCGCTGAGTGCTGCCATCAACGCCCCAGCGCAGCCCCGAGTAGGCGACCACCAGGACCTGCAGCTCACGCCACCACACCCCCGAGCGCTGCACCGTGGCCGCCGCCAGGGCGGCGGTGGCAGTGGCGGTGGGGATGTCCGCCTCCTGGATGAGTTGGCCGGTGGCGAAGTCCTCCCCTCGAGGCTGCCCCGCCGGCGGGCTCCAGTGAACCCCCCGCAACACGTCCTGGCGGGCCAGCAACAGGCCCTCCTCCAACCCGGCGGCCACCATGGCCGAACAGCACCGGCGCAGATGGGCGGCCACCGAGGCGGTGGTGGCCTGGGCCAGGACCTGCGCGAAGTGCACCCGGCTCAGGCGCCGCAGCTCCACGTGGGCGATGACCGGGGCCACGAAGCGGGCGCAGTAAGCCTCCTGCTCCTCGCGATGGCGGGCTGACCATGCTCTTCCTCGGACGGGTCGGCGGCTCTCGAGGTAGTGGGCCACCAGGGCGTCGCCCTCGGCCTGGGACCAGTCGGTGGGGCGGCCCTGGGCCAGGCGGGCCACCAGGTCGCCGGCCTTGGCCAACACCTCGTCCCTGGAACTGGCGGTGGTCTCCCGGCGGCGGTCGGCCTCCATCCAGCGCAGGCGCCAGTAGCCGCCGGGAGCCGAGGGCGGGTAGGCCCGCACCCCGCAGCGAAGTCAAGGGCGTGGCGGATGCCGGCGGGGGGTGGGTGCGCGGGGTCATGGGCAGTGGCCAAACGCCACACCCTTGCCCAACTGGGGGAAGCTTGGGGGAAGAAGCCCCTGCCTCCTCGGGGGAGAGCGAAAACCTGCTGGTCAGGAGGCGTGGCGAGCGAACAGAACACCTTCTTGCAAAGCAGGTGCTCTAGCCAACTGAGCTACGTCCCCTGGCCTGCGGCATGCTTCGAACGCACCCGCAGGAGTGCTCACCCAGCCTAGAGGCGGAGCCGGCACGGCAGCGGCCTGCGCCGTTGCCATTCCAGCGGCTCCCCCCGACGATCGTGGATGGCCCACGTCGGCTCGCCGGCCTGTGAGCCGGAGGCCGGTACGGGCTACGAGTGGTCCCCCCGGGCCGCGTCCCTGAGCCGGTCGGCGACGCCCGCTGCCGCTCCGGCGACGGTGGCACCGAGTTTGGAATCCGGGGTGTGGGGATGAGGATGGGTGGGCGCCGCCTTCTCCGCCGTCTCCAGCTTCTCGCCCAGGTTGGCCAGCTGCTCGGCTGAGCAGTGCGTCCGGAGCTGGGGAAAGAGCGTGGACTCCTCCTCTGCCACGTGGGCCTCGACGTTGGTGAGGATGGTCGAGAACCGCTCGAAGACCGCACCGTCGGAGGGGTCCTCTCCGTCCACCTCGGAAAGTTGGTTTCGAACCTCAGCATGCTCCTCGAGGGCCTCGTCGGCCAGCTGGTCGCCGCCGGGGACGTGGTCGCGGATGGCCGGGTACAGGATCTGCAGCTCCACCGCATCGTGCTGGGACAACGACGTCACGATCTGTCGCCCGAGATCCCCTTGCAGCGTGTCGCCGCGGTGATGAGCCGCCTGCAGCTGCGACCACAGTTGCTCCACCTCCCGGTGCTCCCGGGTCAGGTGCTCGATCAGATCCGCCTTGGTGCCCGTCATGGCCTGGTCCGTCATGTCCATCCTCCGCCGTTGGTCTCGTCGTCCGCCTTCGTCCGGTCCCTACCCGCCACCACCGACGATCATTGCCACCGGTCGCCGGCCTCCCTCTCGCCGGAGGAGGCACGCACGCTGCGGATCTCGTCGTGGTCCCGTGTGCGTCTGGTCTCTGATCCCGTCGTGGCCGTTCACTCCCCCATGCCACCTACCCTCCCCCAGCGAGCCGAGGGATCGACCGGCCGCCGGACCGGTTGCCCCCGGCGATCGGGGGTAGGGACGCCCCGACCGAGGGGGCGCATCGCCCCAAGCGTCGGCGGAAGGGTGTATGACCGGCGAGACGCGGAGCCGTTCCGGACCTGGGTGGCACCGGTGACCGCCTCGGGTCCGCCCCGCCAGCCGCGGCCCGGGGAGGGCGCTGCGGGCCCCTTCGGCGCCGACGGTCCCGTCCAGCTCGAGCGCTTCATGGATCTGCGTGAGCACTTCGCCGCCCGCCTCGACCGCGCCCTCGCCTGGGACGAACCCCGCTTTGTGCGGGCCGACTGGGCCGCCCGCAACACCGCCCTGGCGGCCGAGCTGCTCCCTCGCCCGGCCCCCGATTTCCTGCGCCGACCGGCGATCCTCTACCAGATGTTCGTCGCCGACAAGTACCTGGCCCACGAGATGCCCTTCGTCCTCGACCGCCTCCCGGCCCCGGCCTGGGCTCGTGAGGACCCGGTCGGCGATCCGCCCCGGGCACCCCTGGCGGGGACCGGCGTCATGACCTCGTCCAACACGGTGCACACCCTCCATCACCTCTTGTGCTTCGAGGAGTCGACGGGGCGGCGGCTGCGTGATGTGGGCACGGTGGTGGAGTGGGGCGGCGGCTACGGCAACCTGGCCAAGCACCTGGTACGCCTGCGGGGGACGGTGCCGACCCTGGTCATGTTCGACAGTCCCGTCTTCGCCACCGTCCAGTGGCTCTACCTGTCGTCGGTCCTCGGCCCCGGGGCCGTCGTGCTCCAGACGCAGGCCGGCTTCCGGGTGCGACCCGGCGCCGTCAACGTCGTCCCCATCGGCTTGGCCGCCGAAACCGATGTGCAGGCCGACCTGTTCGTGTCGACCTGGGCCCTGAACGAGAGCACGGCGGCGGCCCAGGACCACGTGGCCGGCCGGGCGTGGTTCGGGGCCGAAGCCCTGCTCCTGGCCATGCATCGAGGTGACCCGCTCGAACGGCGCATCCTCGAGGCCGGAGCCCGCTCCGTTGCCCTCGGCCCCTTCATGCCCTCCCAGCAGTACCTGCTGCGCTAGCTAGCGCTCGCCGCACCAACCGGCCGGGGCTGCCGGGTCCCGGACGGCTGGCCCGGGAAGGCGGTACCCCCCGCTCAGCGGTAGGAGCGGGCCTGGAGCTCGTGGAGCTCGGCGTAGAGGCCACCGTCGGCCATGAGCTCGGTGTGGCCGCCGGCCTCGACCACCCGCCCGCCGTCGAGCACCACGATGAGCTGAGCCATCCGCACGGTGGAGAACCGGTGGGAGACCAACACGGTGATGCCCCCGTCGCCGCCCCCACGGTCCGGGCGGCACCGGCATAGCGCTCGAACAGGGCGTGCTCGGTCCCGGCGTCGACCGAGGCGGTGGGCTCGTCGAGCACCAGCAGCAACGGGGCCTCCCGCATCATGGCCCGGGCCAGGGCGAGCTTCTGCCACTGCCCACCCGACAGCTCGGTGCCGCCCTCGAAGCTCGGCCCCAGCGGGGACTCGAGCCCGTGGGCCAACGACGGCGTCACCTCGGAGGCGCCCGCCCGCCACAGCGCCCCCTCGACGGCGGGAACGTCGTCGAGGTGGGGCAGGTCACCCACCCCCACCGCCTCCCTGGCCAGCAGCTCGAGGCGGGCGAAGTCCTGGAACCCGGCGGCCATCCGGGACCGCCACTGGTCCACGTCGAGCGAGCGGAGATCGACGCCGTCGACGAGGATGGTGCCGGCGGTGGCGTCGTAGAAGCAGCCCAGCAGCTTGACCAGGGTGGTCTTGCCCGCACCGTTGTCGCCGACCAGGGCGACGGTGGACCCGGCCGGCAGGAAGAGGTCGACGCCGGAGAGGACGTCGGTGCCGGCGTCGGGATAACGGAACCCGACCCCTTGCAGCTCGATTCCCCGGGTCAGGCGCTCGGGCACCGGCGCCCCCTGCCCGAGGCGGGCCCGGGCCGTCGAGGCGTAGTCGTCGAGCCACAGGTAGCGCCTCGCCACCCGCATCATCCGGGCCAGCGCCGTGGTGGTGCCGTGGGCCACGGAAACCTGCATGTTGATGCGGGCCAGCAGGGCGAGGGTGAGGACCACGCTGCCCAGGGTGACGTCGCCGGCGGCGGCGTCCCGCACCACCAGGCCGATGGCGCCGGCGTAGCCGAGGGCGAACAGGCACCACCCGGCGGTGGTCCACGCCAGACCCTGGCGCCCGGCGGCATCGAGGCGGGCGTCGACGGCCTGCCACAGGAGGCGGTGGCGCTCCTGGAGCTCCTGGCCCAGCCCGAACACCCGCAGCTCCTTGCCCGGACCGGGGAAGGTGGCCAGCTCGAAGAGGTGGCGGGCCCGGCGGTAGTCCTCGGCGCCGCCGTCGAGGGCGGCCTGGCGCAGGCGCTCGGCTCTCGTCGCCGCCCAGAACGACGGGACGGCGAAGAGGGGCACGGTGAGCAGCAGCGGGTTCACCGAGGCCAGGACCGCCGCGGTGGCGCCGGCCTGGACGACCACCGCCAGGGCCCCGGAGACGGCGTTGCCGCCCCCGGCCAGGACGTGGCTCTCCAGGCGGAGCATCTCCACCTGGCTCACGTACTCGGGGCGCTCGTGGTGCTCCAGCCCCGGCGTGCCGGCGGCCAGCTCGACCAGGCGCCGGTCGAGGTACATGCCGGTGCGCTCCTTCAGGGGGAAGAACATGCGCGTCCCCGCCCAGCTGGCCAGCCGGCCACTGGCACCGGTGGCACCGAGGCCGGCGGCGGCGACCAGCACGCCCTCGCCGTCACCGGCGGCGGCGGCGTCGACCAGGAGCTTGAGCCACCACGCCACCGCCACGACCAGCAGGGGGGCCAGGGTGTTGAGCACCACGATGGCGACGGAGCGCCGCCGACCGGCGTGCAGCGACATGGAGATGGCGGCCACCAGGGCCCGGGCCCCTTCACCCACGCCGGCCCCCGCCGCCCCCGTCC
>DATMJI010000215.1:0-33689 GCA_035553895.1 Acidimicrobiales bacterium
GCTCGGCCTCGGGGGCCAGCACCTCGGCGGCCAGGCGGCGGGCGGTCGACACCCATCCGTGCGCTGCCGCCGCCCGCCGCCTGGCCGCCGAGGTGCTGGCCCCCGAGGCCGAGCGGGTGGACGTCGAGGGAGTGCCGGCGAGCCATGTCCGGGCTCTCGGCGAGGCCGGCCTGCTCGGCGTGTACGGCCCGGCCGGGGCGGGTGGCAGCGAGGTTCCCGCCCCGGTGGCCCGGCGCATCACCGAGATCCTCTCCGGGGCCGACGGGGCCACCTGGTTCGTCTGGACCCAGCACGCCACCCCGGTGCGGGCTCTGGTGCGCTCTCCCAACGACGACCTGCGCCGGCGTTGGCTGCCGCAGCTGTGTACCGGTGCGCTCGGCGGCATCGCCGTGGCCCACCTGCGCCGCACCAGCGGCCCCACCGTCAGCGCCCGCCGCCACTCCGGCGGGTGGCGCTTCGACGGCACGGCGGCGTGGGTGACCAGCTGGGGCCTGGCCGAGGTGCTCCTGGTGGGCGGGATCACCGGCGACGACCGGGCGGTGCTGGCCCTGGTGCCCGCCCGGGAACAGCCGGGATTGGAGCCGACAGGCGCCCTCTCCCTGGCCGCCATGGAGGCGACGGCGACGGTGCGCATCGGCTTCCGTGGCCTGGAGGTTGACGAGGCCGACATCATCGACGTGGTCGACCTGGCTGCCTGGCGCCAGGCCGACGCCGAGAAGACGGCCAACGTCACCCCGGCCGTCTTCGGCCTCATCGATGCGGCCGTCGCCCGCCTCGAGGACGCCGCCCGGCGCCGGGACGAGCCCAGCGGGCTGGTGCTGGCCCGGCGGCTGGCGGTGGAGGCCGGCGAAGTGCGGGCCGAGGCCTACCGCCTCCTCGACGACGTGGCGCCCGGTGAGGCCATCGACGAGCGCTTGGCCCTGCGGGCCCACGCCCTCGAGCTGGGGGTGCGCTCGGCCACGGCGCTGGTGACGGTCAGCGGGGGGGCGGGCATGGCCCGCTCGTCGCCCGCCCAGCGCCTGGCGAGGGAGGCCTTGTTCCACCTCGTCCAGGCCCAGACGCCGCTGGTGCGCCGGGCCACCCTCGAGCGCCTGGGCCGGGTGGCGGGGCCGGGCCGGTGAGCGGCTGGCGTCTCTGCGACGCCGACTGGAACCACTGGCCCGACGGCCTCGACGACGCCGGCGTGTGGTCGGCGGCGACGGCCAACGGCTTCGACGGTGTCGAGCTGGGGGTGTACCGGGCGGCCGAGGAACTGGCCGCCGAGCGGGTGAGCCGGGTGCTCGCCCTGGCGTCGGCGACCGGGGTGCCGGTGGCCATGCTCCTGCTCTCCCTGCCCGTCGCCCGCTGGCCCACCGGCGCCCTCTCGTCGCCCCAGGCCGCGGGTGCGGTGGCGGACGAGAGCCGGGCCGTGGCCGAGGTGGCGGCCCGCCTGGCGCTCGACACCATCGGGCTCTGGCCCGGTGCCGACCCGGTCGCCGCCTCCCGGGACGACGTGGTGGCGGGGGCCCGCCGGGTGGTCGGTGCCGTCGCCCCCACCGGCGTACGGGTGGCGCTCGAGTACAAGCCGGGCACGGCCGTGGCCACCGCCACCGACGCCCTGGCCCTGAGTGACGCCGTCCCCGGCCTCGGTGTCCTGCTCGACACCGGCCATGCCCTGGCTGGTGGGGAGGACCTGCCCGAGGTGGTGGCCCGCCTGGGTCGGCGCCTGTGGCACCTCCACCTGGGCGACGCCGCCGAGGGCAGCGCCGACGACGATCTCCCGCTGGGGCGCCTCCACGACTTCGGCGCCTTCACCGCCGCCCTGGACGCTGCCGGCTACTGCGGCGCCGCATCGCTCGACCTCTACGGCGCCGTGGGCGCCGGGGTGGCCACCGGCGCCGAGGCGGCGGCCGAGAGCCGCGCCCACCTCCTGGCCTGCCGCCGCTCCGCCCGCTTCCCGCCGCCGCCGGCCGGGACCGGGGATGACGCAGGGGCCGCCCGGTGAGGGCGGTGGTGGCCCACGGGCCCGGTGACTTCCGCTTCGAGGAGGGGCACGAGCCGGCCAGGGACGCCGGGGCGGTGATCGATGTGGAGGCGGCCGGGGTGTGCGCTGCCGACCGCATGATCTGGCGGGGTGACGGTCCCTGGGCGCTCGAGTTCCCCTTCACGCCCGGTCACGAGATCCTGGGGCGGGTGAGCTGGATCGACGATCCCAGCGCCGAGCGGTGGGGGGTCGGCCCGGGTGACCGGGTCACCGCCGAGGTCATGGTGCCCTGCCGGCGCTGCCGGGCCTGCCGGGCCGGGCGCGAGAACCTGTGCCGGTCCGGGACCCACCTCGGCAGCGGGCTGCCCGGGGCCTTCGCCGAGCGTATGGCCCTGCCGCCCGGGGCCGTGGTCCACCAGCTGCCCCTGGCGCTCGATGCCGCCGCCGCCGCCCTGGTGGAGCCGGCCGCCTGCGCCACCCACGCCGTGCGCCGGGCCACCGTCGAACCCGGCGATGCCGTGGCCGTGGCCGGGATCGGCGCCATCGGCGCCTGCGCCCTGGGCGCTCTCGGCGGCCGGGCCCGTCACGTGGTCGCCGTGGTCACCTCGGCCGCCCGGGCCGAGCTGGCCCGCCACCTGGGGGCCGACGCCGCCGTCGACCTGTCGGCGGTCCCGCCCGGCACGGCCGCCGCCACCGTGGCCGAGGCATCGGGAGGCGACGGACCCGACGTGTTCATCGACTGCTCGGGCTCGACCGATGCGGTCAGCCTGGGCCTAGAGGTTGTGGCCCCGGGGGGCCGGGTGGTCCTCGACGGTGTCTACCGCCGGCGGGCCGACGTCGACCTCAACACCGTGGCCGAGCACAAGGAGCTCGACGTGCGGGGGGCCCACCTGGCGCCCGGGGCCTTCCCCGAGGCCATCGAGTTGCTGCGCACCGGCGCCATCGACGCCCACGCCATCGTCACCCACCGCCATCCTCTCGACGGCGTCGTCGCCGCCGTCGAGGCGATGCCCGGGGGTGGTCGCCTCAAGGCCATCCTGGTGCCGTGACCGCTCATGGCCCGCTCATCGACGAGCTCCGGGCCCTCGGCGCCAAGGCCGTCGACCGGGGGCTGGTGCTGGGATCGGGGGGCAACCTCTCGGCCCGGCTGCCCGGGGCCGGGGAGTGCGTGGTCACGGCCAGCGGGACCTGGCTGGACGAGCTCGGGCCCGGCGACTTCTCGCTCGTCGGCCTCGACGGCACCCACCGGGGCGGCCATCCCCGCCCGTCGAGCGAGGTGGCGCTGCACCTGCACAGCTACCGGGCCCGCCCCGACGTGAACGCGGTCATCCACCTCCACCCCCAGCTGTCGGTGCTGCTCGACGCCCTCGGACATCGCATCCGCCTCATGACCATCGACCACGCCTATTACGTGCGCCGGGTGGCCACCGTGCCCTACATCGCCTCGGGCACCACCGAGCTGGCCGAGGCCGGGGCGGCCGCCCTGGTCGACGCCGACGCCGTGATCCTCGGCCACCACGGCTGTTCGGTGGTGGGGGCCACCGTCGAGGAGGCCCACAAGCGGGCCGCCAACCTGGAGGAGGCGGCGGTGGCGACCTACCGGGCCCTCACCCTGGGTGACACCACCACCGAGTGCCCCCCGGCCTACCTGGAGCGCATCCGGGCCCAGGAGGCCGGTGCCCCGTGAGACCTTCTCCCCGTCGTTCGTCCCCCCCTCATTCCACCCCCCCTCGTTCTTTGTCGGATGGGCAGTGCGGGGCACCGCCCATCCGACAAAGAACGAGGGGGGGTGGGTGAAGCGAGCCATGGCCGAGAGGCCGCTGGCGGCCGGGGTCGACCTCGGGGGTTCGGCCGTCAAGGCCTGGGTCAGCGAGATCGGCCGGGGCGTGGTGGCCGGGGCCACCCGGGCCATCGTTGCCCGCCGTCCCCGCCCCGGGGTGGCCGAGCTCGACCCCGGGGCCTGGTGGGCCGCCACCCGGGAGGCGCTACGGGAAGCCGTGGCCCGGGCCGACCGGCCCGGGGGTGATTACGCCGGGCTCACCGCCTCCTCGCTGCGCCAGGGCTACGTGCGCACCGACGGGCTGGCGGAGGTGGGCCCGGCCGTACTCAACAGCGACCGCCGGGGCGCCGGCCAGCTCGACCGCCTGCGCCGCCAGGTGGGCACCGAGGCCCTCTACCGGATCACCGGCCACTGGCCGGCGCCCGAGCTGACCCTGCCCAAGCTGCTGCACCTGGCGAGCACCGACCCCGCCGGCTGGGCCGCTACCCGGCGGGTGCTCTTCGTCCACGACTGGGTGCTGTGGCGACTCTCGGGGGTCGAAGCGAGCGAGGCCTGCTACGCCAGCGCCGGGCAGATGGCCGACGTCGCCCACCGGTGCTGGGCCAGCGATCTGCTAAACGATCTCGGCCTGGGCACCGAGCGCCTGGCCCCGCTGGTGGAGGCGGGGACGCAGGTGGGTCGCCTGCAGGTCGGCGATCTTGGCCTGCCCCGGGGGCTCCCGGTGGTGGCCGGCGGGGGTGACACCCAGCTGGCCGCCATGGGTGCCGGTGGCCTGGCCGAGGGGGTGGTGACGGTGGTGGCCGGGTCCAGCACGCCGGTGCAGGCGGCCAGCGGCCACCCGCCCCAGGACCCCTACCGCCACCCCTGGGTCTCCACCCACGTGGCCCCCGACCGCTGGGCGGTGGAGACCAACGCCGGCTACCCCGGCACCATGCTGGGGTGGTGGGCGGCCACCTTGGGGACCGACCCGGCCGAGCTGTGGTGCCGGGCCGAGGCCAGCCGCCCCGGAGCCGGTGGGGTGACGGCGGTGGTGGCGGCACCGGTGTGGGACGAGCGGGCCTGGACCGCTCGAGCACCCCACAGCGTGCTCGGTCTGTCGCCCACCACGTCCGGTGCCGACCTGGCCCGCGCCTTCGTCGAGGCCCACGCCTTCGCCGTGGCCGCCAACGTGGCCGATCTCGAGCGGGTGCTCGGCCGGCCTGCCACCACCCTCGTCCTCACCGGGGGTGGAGCCCGTCACGGCGGTCTGGCCCGGCTGCTGGCCGACGTCATGGCCCGGCCCGTCACCGTGCCCTGGGTCGACCAGCCGGCCGCCCTGGCCGGTGCCGCCCTGGTGGCCCGGGCCGCCGGGATCTCCCTCGGGGACGTGGCGTCGCCGGCCGCCACCGTCGTGGCGGCCGGCGATCCCGAGCCCTACCGGGAGCCCCAGCGGCGTTACCTGGAGGCCCACGCCGCCCTGGCCGACCACCTGCCCGAGGGTGCCGCCCCCACATCCCCCGGTACTGGTGGCAGGACCGCCGCCGGTCCGGTCCCGGATCTGCCACCAGATCGGCCGTGAAGGCGCTGGTGACGGCCGAGCTCAGCGGCGAGGGCCAGCGCCGTCTGGAGGCCCTCGGGTACGCCGTCGAGCGCCAGGGCTGGGGCGTCACCCGCCGGGTGCTCGACCGTGACGCCCTGGTGGGGGCCGCCGCCGGGGCCGACCTGCTGGTCGTCGAGATCGAGATGGTCGACGGCTCGGTCCTCGACGCCCTGCCCAGCGTGCGCATCGTGGCCACCGCCCGGGGGGCGCCGAGCAACGTCGACCTCGAAGCCGCCACCGGGCGCGCCATCCCGGTGCTGCACACCCCGGCCCGCAACGCCGACTCGGTGGCCGACTTCACCCTGGGCCTGATCCTGGCCCAGTGCCGGTCGCTGGCCCGGGGCCAGGACCACCTGCGCCGGGTGGGATGGGACGTTGGCGGCGAGCTGCCGTACCTGCACTTCCGGGGACCGGAGCTGGCCGGGCGCACCCTCGGCCTGGTCGGCTACGGGGCGGTGGGTCGGGCCGTGGCCCGCCGGGCGGCGGCCGGCTTCGCCATGCGCGTGCTGGTCAGCGACCCCTACGCCACCGATCCCGAGCCACCGGCCCGCTCGGCTCCGCTGGCACAGATCCTCGACGAGAGCGACGTCGTCTCGCTCCACTGCCCGCTCACGCCCGAGACCACCGGCCTCATCGGCGCCGCCGAGCTGGAGCGCCTGGCCGGCCACGCCGTCGTCGTCAACACCGCCCGGGCCGCGGTGATCGACGAGGGTGCCCTCATCTCAGCCCTGCAGCGGGGCGTGATCGGCGGGGCCGCCCTCGATGTCTACTGGCAGGAACCCCTCCCCCGGGACCATCCCCTGCTGGCTCTCGACAACGTCACCCTGACCCCCCACCTGGCCGGCGCCGCCGACGACGTGGTCGACCACCACAGCACCATGATCCTCGACGACGTCGAAGCCCTACGCTCCGGCCGCCGTCCCCGCCACCTGGCCAACCCCGCCGTGTGGCCCATCTGATTCGAGCCCTGCGACGCCTGGGGCATGCTGGTGCGTGCAGGAGCTCCAGCAGCACTTCATCGACGAGGGACAAGGAGAGCGAGATGCTCAACGACTTCAAGGCATTCATCCTGCGGGGCAACGTGGCCGAGCTGGCGGTGGCGGTCGTCATCGGCGCCGCCTTCGGGGCCGTGGTGACCTCGCTGGTCACCAACATCCTCACCCCCCTGATCTCCATCCCCGGCAGCGTCAACTTCGATCAGCTCACCATCGAGATCGGCGGCGGCGTCATCATGTACGGCGCCTTCATCAACAGCGTGATCGCCTTCCTGCTCATCGCCGCAGCCGTGTTCTTCTTCGTGGTCCGCCCCCTCAACGCCTTGATGGCCCGGCGCCGGACCGAGCCGGACGTGGCCACCACCACCCGCGACTGCCCGTTCTGCGTCAGCTCCATTCCCGTGACGGCGCGGGCGTGCGCCTTTTGCACCCGCGAGCTGCCGGCCGCCACCTGAGGCTTCCGCCCCTGAACGGGCGCAGGCCATGATGGCGGGATGGCCCACCCCGTGACCGTCACCGTCAACGGCGCCGTCACGTCCCACCGGGTGGCGGCGCCCACCACCCTGGTCGAGTACCTGCGCGACGTGTTGGACCTCACCGCCACCAACGAGGGCTGCGACACCACCTCCTGCGGCTCGTGCACCGTGCACCTCGACGGCGAGGCGGTCAAGGCCTGCACCGTGCTGGCGGTCCAGGCCCACGGGCGCTCCGTCACCACCGTCGAAGGGCTGGCCGGCGGCCCCGGCGGGGGACTGCACCCCCTCCTCGAGGCCTTCCGGGCCGAGCACGGGGTCCAGTGCGGCTACTGCACCCCGGGCATGGTGATGGCGGTGCTGGGCCTGCTGGAGCGCTGCCCGCATCCCGACGAGGCCCAGGTACGCACCGCGCTCAAGGGCAACCTGTGCCGCTGCACCGGCTACCACAACATCGTGGCCGCCGTCCTGGCCGCCTCCGGCGCAACCGGCGCGGCCGGCCAGCCGTGACGCTGCCCGCCTTCGACTACCACCGGGCGGCGTCGGTGGCCGAGGCGGTGGCCATGCTGGTCGAGCAGGGCGAGGGGGCCCGCCTGCTCGCCGGTGGGCACTCGCTGTTGCCCCTCATGCGCCGGCGCCGATCCCGGCCCCGCCTGCTGATCGACCTGGGCGGGCTGGCCGAGCTGGCGGGGATCGATGACGGTGGCGACCACCTCCACATCGGTGCCCTGACCCGCCACCACGACGTGGCCACATCGCCTCTCGTGGCCGCCGAGGCTCCCCTGCTGGCCCGGGCGGCCTCACTGGTGGGCGATCCCCAGGTGCGCAACCGGGGGACCATCGGTGGATCGCTGGCCCATGCCGACCCCGCCGCCGACCTGGCCGCCGCGGCCCTGGCCCTCGACGCCACCGTGGTAATCACCGGCCCCGGCGGCGAGCGCCACTCGGCGGTGGGTGGCCTCTTCGGTGCTCCCCACCGCACCACCCTGGCGGCCACCGAGGTGCTGACCGCGATCCGGGTGCCGAAGCGGGGGGGCGCACCGTGGTCGTACCAGCGCTTCAGCCGCCGGGCCCAGGACTGGCCCACGGTGGCGGTGGCCGCCGTGGGCGACCCCGCCGCCCCCAGGGTCGCCCTGGCGGCCATGGCCGCGGTGCCGTGGCGGGCGAGGGCCGTCGAGGAGGCGCTGGCGGGCGGTGCTAGCGCGGAGGCGGCCGCGACGCTGGCCGACGAGGGGTGCGACCCCCCGAGTGACCTGGCGGCCAGCGCCGACTACCGGCGCCATCTGGCCCGCATCCTCACCCGCCGGGCACTGGAGGAGGCGTCCTAAGGTAGACGGGTGGACCGGGTTGAGCAGGGCCGCCGGCCGTCAGAGGTCGTCGCCGACGTGTCCGCACCCGAGCCGGCGGTGGCCGATCTGTTGGGCCGGCGCCCCCGGGCCGGCTTCGCCGTGGTGGTGCGCGATCGCGGTGGTGCCCCGGTGGTCATCCGCAACCAGCCCCTGCTCGACGACGGCACCCCCATGCCCACCCGCTACTGGCTGGTGGGGCGGGATGCCCGGCGGGCCGTCGGGCGCCTCGAGTCGGCCGGTGGCGTGCGGGAGGCCGAGGCCGCCGTCGATCCCGAGGCCCTGGCGGCCGCCCACCGCCGCTACGCCGCCGAGCGCGACGCCGCCCTGCCGGCGGGCCACGCCGGGCCCCGGCCCTCGGGCGGCGTGGGCGGGTCCCGGCGGGGGGTCAAGTGCCTCCACGCCCACTACGCCTGGTACCTGGCCGGGGGCGACGACCCCGTCGGGCGCTGGGTGGCCGACCGGCTGGCGCTGGCGCCGTCGGCCCGGCCATGAGCGGAGCGGTCGCCGCCATCGACTGCGGCACCAACTCCACCCGGTTGCTGGTGGCCCGGGCAGGCCCGTCCGGCACCGGCCTGCACACCGTGGAGCGGTTGGCCACCATCACCCGGCTGGGTGCCGGGGTGGGGGCCCGCGGGGCCCTCGATCCTGCCGCCATCGAGCGGACCCTCGACGTCCTGGCCCACTACCGCAAGGTCATGGACGGCCACGGCGTCGAGCGGGTCCGGGCCAGCGCCACCTCGGCGGCCCGCGACGCGTTCAACCGGGAGGAGTTCTTCGGTGCCGCCGCCGACGTCCTCGGGACGCCGCCGGAGCTGCTCTCGGGCCAGGAGGAGGCTGATCTGTCCTTTCGGGGCGCTACGGCCGAGCTCGACCCCGGCCAGGGGCCGTTCCTGGTGGTGGACATCGGTGGGGGATCCACCGAGTTCGCCGTGGGGCCCGGTGGTGGGGCCCCCGACGGCGCCATCTCCGTCGACCTGGGCTGCGTACGGATGACCGAGCAGTTCCTTCATCACGACCCTCCTGCCCCAGAGGAGTTGGCGGCGGCCATCTCGGTGGCCGAGGCCCACCTCGACGACGTCGTCCGCGAGGTCCCGGCCACCACCGGGGCATCGCTGATGGTGGGGGTCGCCGGCACGGTGACCACGGTGGCGGCCGTCGAGCTCGGCCTGGCCGCCTACGACCGCGACCGCATCCACCACTTCCGCCTCACCCGGGCGGCGGCCGAGGACGTCTTCCGCACCCTCGCCACCGAGGCCCGGGCTGATCGCATCCACAACCCCGGGCTGGAGGAGGCCCGGGCCGACGTCATCGTGGGTGGCTGCTGCGTGCTGGTGGCCGTGCTGCGCTCCTTCCAGGTGGCGGAGTGCCTGGTCTCGGAGTCCGACATCCTCGACGGCATGGCCGCCAGCCTGCTGGGGGCCTGACGGGGTGTCCCCGCCACCCCGGGAGTCAGGCCACGTTCCGCCTACCGGTACTACCATCCGGGCCGTGTCGACGGCACCCCGTGAGGAGCCGATCACCCTGGACGGCGCCCGGGTGCGGCTCCGCCCCCTCACGGTGGCCGACTTCCCCGCCTGGCAGGCGCTGCGGATCCGCTCCCACGCCTGGCTCACCCCGTGGGAGCCGCGGCGCCCCCCGGGATCGCCGGACGTCGTCCGCAGCCGCTCGGCCTTCGCCGCTCGTTGCCGGGCCCGGGATCGCGAGCGCCAGCTCGGCGCCGGCTACGGCTTCGGTATCTTCGCCGGCCGGCCCGACCGGCGCCTGCGGGGCGAGATCAACCTCAACGGCGTCCAGCGGGGCCCGTTCCAGAGTGCCTACGTGGGCTATTGGGTGGACGAGGCCAGCGCCGGCCGGGGATACGTTCCCGAGGCGCTGGTGGTGGTGGCCCGCTTCGCCTTCGAGGACCTGGGGTTGCACCGCCTCCAGGTCGCCATCGTCCCCCGCAACCAGGCCAGCCGGCGGGTCGTCGAGAAGATCGGGCTGCGTTGCGAGGGCACGGCTGAGCGCTACCTGGAGATCAACGGCGTATGGGAGGACCACCTGCGCTACGCCATCACTGCCGAGGAGTGGGAGGAGCGGCGCGACGAGCTGGCCGAGCGCTGGCTCGGCCCGGTCGGCAGGCCCTCGGCCCCGTCCTAGCCTGGTCCCATGGCCGAGAGCACGAGCAGCGACCTTCCCGCCACCGACGCCCAGTGGCGGGAGCGGCTCACGCCCGAGCAGTACGCCGTCGCTCGCCAGGGGGGAACCGAGCGGGCCTTCAGCGGCGCCTACTGGAACACCAAGCAACCGGGGGTGTACCGCTGCATCGGCTGCGGCACCGAGCTGTTCCGCTCGGACGAGAAGTTCGACTCCGGCACCGGCTGGCCCAGCTTCTGGGCGGCCGCCGCCGAGGACCGCGTCACCCGGGTTCCCGACCGGAGCCTGGGGATGACCCGGGTGGAGATCCGTTGCGCCCGCTGCGACTCGCACCTGGGCCATGTCTTCGACGACGGGCCCCGCCCCAGCGGGGAGCGCTTCTGTGTCAACTCGGCCTCCCTCGACCTCGACCCCGCTGGCCCGGAGGAACCGGGGCCGTCCTAGCCGAACTCGTCGCCGCCGGTGGGCGAACCGCGGGACCAGTCCTGCCCGTCGGGGCAGTCGGGGCGGGCCGGGCACCACCGGCAGCGGGCGTTGGCGGTCACCGACGGTGTGCGCAGTCCGAGGCGTAGTTCCACCACCTTGCGGGCCCCGGCCAGGGTGCGGCGCAGAGCCGATTCCAAGACGTCCTCGTCGACGTCCTCGACCTCCATGGTGCCGGCGTCGAGGTAGTAGCCGGCCAGGCGGAAGGGGGCCACGCCCACCCGCAGGGTCTCCATGAGGGCGGAGAAGCGCAGGTCGTCCAGGTGGCCGGCGTGGGGCGTCCCTGTCTTCAGGTCGACCAGCACGGTGCCGGGGCCCAGGCCCTGGGGCGTCCCGAGGGCGAGGTCGATCTTGCCGGCCAGGCGGATCCGTCCCCCGCAGAGCTCGGCGCGGGTGGCCGACTCGGTCCGGGGCCGCCAGGCCGGTGAGAGGGGTGGCCACAGCTCGGCGAACTTGGCCACCACGTCGTTGACCCGGCTGCGCAGCTCGGCCCGGTCCGTTTCGTCCAGGCCGAGGAGGAAGCCGGCGATGCGGTGGTCCGGGTCGTCGGCCAGGCGCTGGAGGGCGGCGTCCACCAGGGTCAGCGGGGCCGGCCGGTCCCGGCGGTGCAGGGAGAGCTCGATGGCCTTGTGGGCCACGGTGCCCCGGGCGGTGGCGAGGGACCAGGAGAAAGGGGTGGCCTCCTCTGCCCGGTAGTGCGCCTCACAGGCATGGATCTGGGCGAGGGCGGCCTTGCTCACCTGCACGGGTTCGGCCAGGCCCCGGCTCAGCTCGGCCAGCGGCTCCTCCAGGCGTGCTCGCAGCCGGGGCCCGAGGTGGGGGTCAGCGGGGCCGGCCCGCTCGCCGGCCCGCAGTGCCTCGAGCACCCGTTGCTGGGCCGGGTTGAGCACGGTCCCCACCGTGTGATGGTAGGGGGCAGGGGTCCTCCGTCGGGGCGACGGACCGGTCCCGCCCTGGGGGTGAGGCGGGACCGGCCGCACCAGAGGACCCGGTGCCGTTGTGGAGGTGGCGCCGGGCCAGCCCGTCGCCTACCCCCAGGCGACCACTGTCACACCCGGGCGTCAGGATGGTGAGCATGGCAGGTGCGCTCGTGCTGGCCGGCGGTGCCCGGCGGTTGGCTCTGGCCGCAGGGTCCCTCGGCCTGGTCTGCCCCAGCTTCCGCAGCCCGCCCCGCCTGGCCGGGGCCGACCGCTCACTGCGGCGGCGGGCACCGGGGGCGCCACTCCTGGTGTCGGTCCGCCTGCGGGGCCGCGGGCGGGCCGAGGTGCTGGCCGACATGGTGGAGGGCGTGGTGGTGGCCAACGGCCTGGTGGGCGAGGACGCCCGGCGGGCCCGGGCGGCGCTGTGGTCGGCCCTGGCCCCCGAGCGTCACCGGGCGGCCTGAGGTACGGGAGGGGGTTCCCGGGTTCTCTATCGTGGGGGCGCCGGTGTGGTGGAACGGTCAGACACGGTCCCCTTAAAAGGGACTGCCCCAGCGGGGCATGCGGGTTCGACTCCCGTCACCGGCACCCCCGAAGGGGGCCTCCCCGCCCCGCCCCAACCACCTTTGTGTGCACGGATGATGGCTATACCACGATGAAGTGCACACAAAGCCGGGGGTGGGTGCTTCGGCGCCCACAAAGTGGCGGTGTTGCCGGGTCGGGCGCTCCGCCGTAGCGCCCGACCCCGGCAGCCGCGGGATACCCCCGCAGGGCCGGGGTGAAACCGGGCACGCTGGTGCACGAGAAGCAACTCTCGGGTACGGTCATGGCGTTTCGCTGGTCCAGGGATCGTTTGGACCATCACGAGCGTTTGAGGGCGTACATGCTGGACAAGTTGAGGCTGGGGGAGCGGAGCCGGGTGGTGGCCATCGCCGTGGTGGTGGCCTGCATCGCCGTGGCCGGTGCCGCCTACGGGCTCACCGGGGCCGCTCGTAGCGACGAGACCGCCTCGGCGGCTGCGACCACCACCACGACCGCAGCCCGCCGCAGCACCTCCACCAGCGCACCGGCGACCACGACGACCACCACCGGGGGCGATCCCACCTCCACCACCGTGGCCCCCGTCCAGGGCCTTGTGCCCGGCGCCGAGGGGGAGGCGGTGGCCGCCATCCAGCGCCGCCTCACCGAGTTGCGCTTCGACCCCGGTCCCGCCGACGGCGTCTTCGGTGCCGGGACCACCTACGCCGTGCAGGCGTTCCAGAAGCTCCAGGGCATGGAGCCTTCGGGCAAGGTGACCCCGGAGGTCGAGGCGGCCCTGGCCTCGGCCACCACCCCGGCCGCCCTCATCCCCGACGGAGGGGCCAACCGGGTGGAGATCGACCTGCGCCGCCAGGTGCTCTTCCTCTACCGCAACGGTGACCTGCGCCTGATCAGCCACATCTCCACGGGCAACAACAAGCGCTACTGCGCCCCCGGCGGCTGCGGCACGGCGATCACCCCGGTGGGCGCCCATCGCTTCATGTGGCGCTACTCGGGCTGGCGCACGTCGCGCCTGGGCAAGCTCTACAACCCCGTCTACTTCACCGGCTCGGGCATCGCCATCCACGGCTCGACCTCTGTGCCCACGTACCCGGCCTCGCATGGTTGCGTGCGCATCCCCATGCACATCGCCGAGTACTTCCCCGATCTCGTCTCCAAGGGCGACGCCGTCTACGTGCTCGACGGCAAGACCGCCGTCGGTCCTGCCGCCCCGCTGCCGACGGAGCTGCCGCCCCCGCCGGCCGACCCCGAGACCACCCCGGATACGACGGTGCCGCCGGTCACCACCACGACCGCCCCGGCGCCGGTGATGACCCTGCCGCCGACCACCACCACCACCCCGCCCACCACGGCCGGGCCGGGAGCGAATCCGGTCCCCACCACCATCGCCCCCATCAACAACGTTCCCTGAGCGAGCGCCCGCCGGGCCGGGCCGCGGCGGGTCGCGGGAGCGGGCTCGGTAGGGTCGAGCGATGGCGGTGACCTCCCTGGCGGCCCCGACCGGGGCCCGGCGCCTGCTGGCGCTGGCGGTGGCGGTGGCGCTGTTGCTGGCGGCCAACGCCGCTGTGGTGGTCCTCGACCGGCGTGACGGCCAGCTGGCCGCCGGTCCCGGTCCCGGCGGGGGTGAGCCGGTGCCCGCCGCCCCCTTGGCGAGCGAACCGCCCACCACGGTGGCGCCTCCACCCACGACCACGGCGGCCCCGGCGCCCGCGACCGCCCTGGAGCGCCGGGTGGCCGAGTTGTCGGCCTTCGTCGCCGACGCCCGCGAGCTCGACTTCCTGCGGCCCGTCCCGGTGCAACTCCTCGACGACGAGGCCTTCGTCGAGCGGCTGCTGCGCGACGTGGAGGAGAACCGGGAGGACACCGACCAGATCGAGAAGGTGCTGCGAGCCATGCAGCTGATCGAGCCCGGCGTCGATCTGTTCGAGTCCTACCTGGCGTACTACGGCAACGCTGTGCTCGGCTTCTACGACCCCGAAACCGACGAGCTGGTGTTGCGGGGAGTGGAGCTGAACCCCTACGTGGAGGTCACCTTGGTCCACGAGCTGACCCATGCCCTTGAGGACCAGCATTTCGAGCTCGACCGGCCGGACATCTTCGAAGCCGACGACGAGCGGGCCCTCGGCTTTTCCTCCCTGATCGAGGGCGTCGCCCTCACCGTGGAGTCCGCCTACCGGGCCACGCTCAGCGACGGCGAGCGGGAGGCCGCGGACCGGGAGGCAGCCGCCTTCTCCCGGCGGGCCGGCGCCTCGCCCATCCCCGCCATCATCACCAGCCTCTCCCAGTTCCCCTACCTGGCCGGCCCCTTCTTCGTCGCCGCCCTGCTGGAGGAGGGGGCGGAGGACCGGGTGAACGCCGCCTATGCCGATCCGCCGGCCACCAGCGAGCAGATTCTCGACCCGGGGATCTACCTGCGGGGCGAGCAGCCGGTGGCGGTGCCGCCCCCGCCGGCCGGGGGCGCCGTGATCAACGAGGGCAGCTTCGGGGAGTGGGCCGTGGACCTCACCCTGCGCCGCCATCTCGACTCCATCACCGCCGGGACCGCCTCCGACGGCTGGGGCGGCGACAGCTACGTCGCCTGGGACGAGGGGGAGCGCACCTGCGTGCGGCTGGCCTTCGCCATGGACACCCCCGCCGACCTGGGCCAGCTCGACGGCGCCTGGCGCCAGTGGGCCCGGGCCCACGGCGATGCCACCGTGGAGACCACCACCGATCTGGTGACGGTCACCGCCTGCGGCTGAGCTGAGCTCGGGCTCGACCGGCCGCCCGCCCGCTCAGCGGCTGTCGCCCGATGGCTTGGCAGCGTCCGGCCTGGGCGTGTCCTGGGGCCGCGGTGGCGGCGCCGTCCGCAGGGGGAGCGACGGCGGGGGCGACACCTGGCCAGGCGGGGCCGGTCGCCGATCGGCCACGACGACGGCGGTGGGCGCAATCTTCTCGACGTCGAGCGAGGGCGACGCCCCGCCGGCGACGGCGGTGTAGACCGCCGACACCTCCAGCGGCCGGGCGCTGGTGAGGACGACCAGGCCATGAGTGAGGGGTCGGGGCGGGACCGGCGCCGCACCGAGGAGAAGGGCCTCGACGGTGCAGCAGTCAACGGTGGAGGCGTGGCCCGCCGGGAGAGCGATGCGGTCGTGGCCCCGCCGGGCGGCGGTATCGGGCCAGCGCCCGGCGGTGGCACCCACCAACGCCGTGGGCACCACCTCCAGGTCGACGGCCACCTCCTGCGGCCCAGGGTTGAGCATGGTCACCGCGGTGGCGTAGCGGCCCGGCACCAGCGACCCGCACTCGCAACCGTCGTCCGCCGACCCGCACACCAAGGTGGTGGCGTAGCGATAGCGCGTCCGCTGGGGCCGCGTCGGCGTCAAGGCGACGGGTCCCCGCCCGGGCTGGCCCACGGTGATGCCGGGCTGCTCGGCTGACGCCGGGTCGCACTCGACGACCTGGCGGTAGCGCCCGTCACCCAGGTCGCTGAGGGTGCCCACCAGCGAGCAACCGGGGAGGGCTCCGACGGTGAGATCGCCGCCGGCGCCAGGACCGAGGTGGTTGCCGTAGCGGTCCCGGGGCGTGAACGTCACTCGTACCTGGCCGCTTCCCGGGTCGCCGGGAGGCACCGGCTCGGCCTCGACGGTGGTGGACTCGGGGTCGATCCCCACGCTGACGTGGTAGCTCCACTGGACCTCACGGGTGACGTCGCAGCCGAGGCCGACCTGGGCCCGGGCATGGAAGGTGTAGGTGCCGTCGACCACCAGCGAAGCTTCCAGGCGCTTGCCGAACCGGCCCGACGGCATGAAGGTGCCCGCACCGGGGCCGTCGTCGGCCAGGACGTGCTCCTCGTCGACGTAGCCGGTCACCGGGGTTCCCGTGGCCGCCTCCAGGGCCGACAGGGTGGCCTGGCGGGCGGGGATGACGTCGCCGGCGACCACCCGGGGGGCGCCGAGGCCGTGTTCGGCGAGGACGGTCCCCACGCTGGCCGACGGGCGCCGGAGGCGCAGCCGCACCTGCCCACCCCGGGGGACGGTCTCGTCGGGGAACTGCAGGAGCACCTGGGGATGGAGCACGTCCCCGGTGTAGAGGCGCCGTGACTCGGTGAGTGGCCGCAGCACGGGACCACCAGTGGCGTTGATGGTGATGAAGTAGTTGACGGCCACGTCGGGGGGTGGGAACTCCGAGCCGCCACGGGCACGGAGGGCTCGGACCGTCCAGATGCCGTCGCGCTCGCCTTCCTGGGGGAGGGGGATCCGGGCGAAGCGCCAGGTGCGGCCGGTGTCGGTCTCCACTCCCCCCGAGCCCAGGTCGACGACCTGGCCGCTCGGCGTCCGCACCTCCACCAGCAGCGCCGCGTCGGGCGTGTCCCACCCGAGGATCACCGTGACCGTCTCCTCGCCGCAGACGCTGAACGGCACGGCCGGGCCCTGGCGCTGCTTGGCCGGGAGGCGGTACTCGGGATCGGCCAGCGCGCCGGCCTCGAAGATCTCGCCGAAGGCCAGGGCGAAGAACTTCCGCAGCTCCAGGCCGGTGCCCGCCCGCTTGTAGAACCCGCCATGGGTCTGGGCCAGCTCGGTCAGCCGGGGCCCGTCGAGGTTGCTCTCGGTCCCGAACCCGATGGCGGTGATCTCGATGGCGCCGAGGCCGGCCACGTCCTCGATGGACTGAGGCTCGTTCTCCATCCCGTCGCTGAGCACCAGGACGGCGCGGGGGGGTCCGGGTCCCGAGAGCTCGTCTCGGGCCGCCGCCAGGCCGTCGCCGATGCTCGTCCGCCCCCCCGGGGCGATCCCCGGCAGGGTGTCAATCAGTTGCTGGCGGCTGGCGGCGGTGACAGCCACCAGCGGGCTGTCCACCGGCGAGGTGGCGTTGCTGGCGAACGACACCAGGCCGGCCTCGTTCCCTGTCGAGACCCGCAGCATGCTGGCGAACAGCTCGGCGGCGTCCCTCGCCTCGGTGATCTTGTCCGAGCCACCACCCGCGCTCTCGCCCATCGATCCGGAGCGGTCGATGACGAGCATGACGGCCCGCTCGGTCGGTGGGTCCGGCACCTCGATGGGGTCGTCGAGCATGACGGCGGTCGCCGAGTAGTTCAAGCTGCACCCACCACCGTGGGCGGCCACGCCCATCACCCGGCCGGCCAGGTCGAACAGGCCCGATCCCGAGCTGCCGCCGGCGACGTCGAGGTTGACGTTGATCATGCTGCCCGAGCTGATGACGCCGACCGAGCCCGAGGCCGACGGGGACGCCTTCTTGACGGCCCCGTTGGGGTGGTGGATGCCGAAGACGGCCTCGCCCCCGGCGGGCATGGTGTTGCGCACCGGGACGGCGGGCAGGGGCGGCGAACCCCGCAGCTGCACGATGGCGTAGTCGCGCCCGTCGTTGTAGCGGTACTTCACCAGCTTGATGACCTTGTAGAAGCCGGCCCCGTAGGCCGGCAGGACGCTGCCGTCGCACGCCACCTCGTAGTCGAAGGTCACCGAGCTGGTCGGCAGCTCGAAGGGGTGATCCGAGATGCAGTGCGCCGCCAGGAGGACGAGGTCGGCGTCGATCAAGGTCACCGAACACGTCGAGATCGACTCCTGGGGATGGGCCGGCGTCGGCCCGTGGATGGTCACGATCATCCCGACGCTGGGCGCCACCTGGTGCTGCACGTCGCCGGGACCGGCGCAGCGGACGTTCTCCCACGCCGGGGGCGACGCCTTGTCGCAGATCCAGAACGGGTCGTACTTGGGGACCGTCGTCCCCGGCCCGTGGGGGAAGACCGGTTCGGTCCAGCCGCTGGGGAGGAAGGGGTCGCAGTTGGTGATGCTGTCGTGGCCCGCTGCGTGGCTCGGGAGGCTCTCGCCTCTCCCGTAGCGGTCGACGAAGGCCCCTCCACCTGCGCCACCGCCGCCGGTGATGTAGCGCATGGTCAGGTGCGTCCCCCCGCCCACCGCATCCACGTTGATGGGCCGGGTCCAGAACTGGCCCCCGTCGGCGGCCGTGAAGGTGTCGGTGCCGTAGCCGAGGTCGACCTCGAGGCGGTTGGCCCCGGGCAGGGTGACGTTCATGAAGTGCACGATGGCGAACTTGGTTCCGCCCGGCGCCGGCACGTGGGCCAGCGACTTGGCCCAGGTGTTGGGTGCCGTCTGCGCCTCACCGGTATCCGGGCCGAGGTGCAGCGGCGCCGGCAGTGTCACCACGGTCCCACACGTGTGCGACAACCCTCTCCTCCCCCTGAGGTCGATGGATAGCTCCGGCAGGGTTGCGGTTGCTCTAGGGTACAAAAAGGACACTCACCGGTCAACCGTCCGTGGCCAAGGGATTCCGATACGGCCGTCCGGCGACTTTGTGGTCAGCGATGGGCTGACGGGGTCCAGAGGTGACCACAAACCCGTCGGGCCCGGGTGGCATCCGGAGGCGCCGGTAGCGTGCCGGCGTGGCCGAGACGAGCGAGACGCGCATCGAGCGCGACACCATGGGCGAGGTCCGGGTGCCGGCGACGGCCCGCTGGGGGGCTCAGACCCAGCGGGCGGTGGAGAACTTCCCGGTGTCGGGCCTGCGCCTCGACGCCCGGCTGATCCGGGCCCTGGCCCGCCTCAAGGCGGCTTCCGCCCGGGTCAACGGCCGCCTCGGGGTGGTGGAGGCGGACGTGGCCGGGGCCGTCGCCGCTGCCGCCGATGAGGTGGCCGACGGGGCCTGGGCCGACCAGTTCCCCGTCGACGTCTTCCAGACGGGCTCGGGCACGTCGACCAACATGAACATGAACGAGGTGCTGGCCTCCCTGGCCTCCGAGCGCCGGGGCCGGCGGGTGCACCCCAACGACGAGGTCAACGCCAGCCAGTCGAGCAACGACATCTTCCCCTCGGCCCTGCGCCTGGCGGCGGTGACGGCGCTGACCGACGAGCTGGCCCCGGCCCTGGCCCACCTGGCCGCCGTCCTGCGGGCCAAGGCGGCGGAGACGGCCGGGGTGGTCAAGGCCGGGCGCACCCACCTCATGGACGCCACCCCCGTCACCCTGGGCCAGGAATTGGCGGGCTACGCCCGGGCGGTCGAGCTCGGGGGCGAGCGGCTGGCAGCCGTGCTGCCCCGGCTGGCCGAGCTGCCGATCGGGGGCACGGCCGTGGGCACGGGGATCAACGCCCCCGAGGGCTTCGCCGCCGGGGTCGTCGAGCTGCTGGCGGCCGAAGTGGAGCTGCCCCTCATCGAGGCCCTCGACCACTTCGAGGCCCAGGGGGCCCAGGATGCCGTGGTCGAGTGCTCCGGGGCGCTGCGGGTGGTGGCCCTGTCGCTCTACAAGATGGCCAACGACTTGCGCTGGATGGCCAGCGGCCCCCGCACCGGGCTGGCCGAGATCCGCCTGCCCGACCTCCAGCCCGGGTCCTCGATCATGCCCGGCAAGGTCAACCCGGTGGTGCCCGAGGCCGTGTGCCAGGTGGTGGCCCAGGTGGTGGGCAACGACGCCGCCGTGGCCTTCGCCGGCTCGGCCGGCACCTTCGAGCTCAACGTCATGTTGCCGGTCATGGCCCGCAACGTGCTGGAGTCGATCGCCCTGCTGGCCTCGGCCAGCCGCCTCCTGGCCGACGCCTGCGTCACCGGTCTGGTGGCCGACGAGGACCGGTGCCGGGCCTACGCCGAGGCCTCGCCGGCGGTGGTGACGGCCCTGGCCCCGGTGCTGGGCTACGAGCGGGCGGCCGCGGTGGTCAAGGAGTCGGCGGCCAGCGGGCGATCGGTGCGCCAGGTGGTCCTCGACGACGGCCTGCTCGGGCCCGACCAGCTCGACGCCGCCCTCGACGTGCTCGCCCTCACCCGGGGCGGCATCCCGGGCCGGCCGGCGCCCTGACCGACCCTTCCGGCACCGGGCGTCGCTGGGGCGCCCTCACCGACCCTTCGGCATCGGGTGTCCGGGTGGCGAGGCCGGGGCGGACCTGCCGGCGGTACGGTACGAACGGCGGGGTCGACGAGCAGGAGGAAGCGAACGGTCATGGGTGTCACGGGTTGGCTCTACCGCACGGTGCTGCTGCTGCACATCCTCACCGTGGTGGTGGGCTTCGGCGCATTCATCGCCAACGCCTCCTACGCCCGGCTGGCCCGCCAGCGCGGTGGCGCCGAGGGCCTGGCCATCAGCCAGGCCAGCACCGCCGTCACCAGGCAGGTGGCGCTCGGGGCCATCTACGCCGTCCCCCTCTTCGGCATCCTCCTGGTCGTGTTGAGCGACGGCATCTTCGGTTTCGGCGACCCGTGGGTCAGCCTGTCGTTCCTGCTCTACATTGTCGCCGTCGCCCTGCTGGTGGCGGTGGTGCTCCCGGCCCAGCGCCGGGCCGACCAGCTGGGCGCCTCGCTGGTGGCCGGCTCGGCCGGCGGGGCCGGTGCCCAGAGCGAGCTCGATGCCCTCGGGCGCAAGCTGGCCGCCTCGAGCGGCGCCTTCAACCTGCTCTTCGTCGTGCTCCTGGCCCTGATGATCTTCAAACCCGGAAGCTGATCCGCCGACCGGTCAGCCCAGGGCCGGGGTGCCGTCGTAGGGAGCGGGGTCGCCCCGGCCGGGGATGACGGGCTTGCTCCAGCGCATGGCCGCCGACAGCCGGTCGGTGACCTCCCGCCACTGCGCCGGGTGCCAACCCTCGGCCTGGCCGGCGATGCTGAGGTCCTGGCGGATGTGCACCAGGGCGGGCAGGCGCTCCAGGCCCAGGGCCTTGACCGCCTCCCGATCGGGATCGGCGAAGGTGAGGAACTCCTCGGCGTAGGGCCCGAGGAACTGGCGGGCCTCCTCCGGCGTGCAGGTGATGAGGATGGCCACCCGGCAGTCGGCCTCGTCGTAGACCCGGAAGATACGGGTCAGCGTGGGCAGCAACCAGGCGCTCTCGGAGGTGAAGGGGTCGAGGACCCCGACCACCAAGTGGAACGTGGTCAACCACTGCTCCAGCGGATACGGCGACCCGTTGAGTGGGGTCAGCGCCACATCGGCAGGGGCATCGGTGGGCACGCTGGTGAACGTAGCGCGACCGCTCGTGGGCAACGAAGTCGACCGGACCCCGAACTGGTGGTCGGCTCGGGTTGGGCACGGCCCTTCCTGACCACCAGATCGGTGGGATCGGACCCCGTTAGCGTGACGGGGTGCATCCGATCGAGCGCCTGCGCCACGTGGCCCGGTCCGGGGCCCTGGCGCATCGGGTGCTGGTGGGCGAGAGCGGTCCGGCGCTGGCCCGACTCGGCGGGGATCACGGTGCCCTGGTCCTGTCCTGCCGGCGGCTGGTCGCCCACCACCCGTCGTCCGGCCCGCTGGCGTGGCTGTGTGCCCGGGTCCTGTGCGGCCACGACGCCCGGGCCGACGCGTGGGGCTGCATCACCGAGATGGACGACGATCCCACCGCCCAGCACCTGGTGGCCGACCTGCCCGACGACGCCACCGTGGTGGTCCTCGGCTGGCCCGAGGTGGCGGCAGGGGCCCTGGCCGGTCGGGGCGACGTGACCGCGCTCGTCATCGACGCCGGCGGCGAGGGGGCGGAGCTGGCCTTGCGCCTGCGGGCCATCGACGGCGATGCCACCGATGTCGCCGAGGCCGGCACGGCGGCGGCCGTGGTCGCTGCCGACCTGGTGGTGCTCGAGGCCGACGCCCTCGGGCCCGATGGTGCGGTGGCGGCCAGCGGCTCCTATGCCGCCGCAGCCGTGGCCCGCCACGCCGGCGTCCCCGTCTGGCTGGTGGCGGGGACCGGGCGGTACCTGCCAGCCGGGATGTGGTCGGGCCTGGTCGACCGCCTGGCCCGGCCCGAGCCGTGGGCGGCCGCCACCGAGGTCGTTCCTCTGGGCCTCGTCGATGCCGTCGTCCGCCCGGGGGGCCGGTCGGTGCCGGCCGGGCCGGCCGGGCCGGCCGACTGCCCCGAGGCGCCCGAGCTCCGGTAGGGGACCAGGGCCCCGGGTACATGGTCGCCATGGGAGCGATGACCGACCTCGGTGGCGGTGGGCGTGCCTACCTGGCCGCGCCCGAGCAGGGCGCCGGTCCCGGCCTGGTGGTCATCCAGGAGTACTGGGGGCTGGTCCCCCACATCCGGGACGTCAGCGACCGGCTCGCCGGTGAGGGCTTTTGCGCCGTCGCCCCCGATCTGTTCCGGGGGGCGGCGGCCAGCGAGGCCGGGGAGGCCGGCCAGCTCATGATGGCGCTCGACTTGCCCCAGGCGGCCCGCGACCTGGGAGCGGCCGCGGACCACCTCCGGGACAGCCGGTCGGTCCGGGGTGGCGGCATCGGTGTGGTCGGCTTCGGCATGGGGGGAGGGTTGGCCATGATGCTGGCCACCCAGCGCCCGGATGCCGTCGACGCCTGTGTCGCCTTCTACGGACTCATCCCCTGGGTCGCCGCCGCACCGGACTGGTCGCGCCTCGACGCACCGGTGCAGGGGCACTTCGGCGACCACGACGACCTGTTCCCGCCCGAGCAGGTCGACGAGCTGGAGGCCCGGTTGGATGCGGCCGGCCAGGCCACCGACTTCCACCGTTATGCCGGTGCGGGCCACGCCTTCTTCAACGACGCCCGGCCGGAGGCCTACGACGAGGCCGCAGCGGCCCTGGCCTGGACCCGCACGCTGGAGTTCCTCCGGGCCAAGCTCGGCTGATGCGTCCCGGTCATCCGGATCTCGATCCCGTCACCCGCTACCTGGAGCTGGGACTGGCCCTGGGCCGGCACCTCGACGGCCTGGTCGACGCCTACACCGGGCCCCGGGAGCTCGCCGATCGCATCGGGGACGCGCCGATCGAGCCGCCGTCGCAGTTGGCCGAGGCGGCCCGCCACCTGCTGGCCGACCTGGACGGCGCCACCGGGCTCGAGCCGTCCCGCCGCCACTGGCTGGCCGCCCAGGTACGGGGACTGCACACCACGGCCCGGCGCCTGGCCGGCGAGGCCATGACCTACGTCGACGAGGTGGAGGCCTGCTACGGCGTCCGCCCGACCATGGTGGCCACCGACGTGTTCGCCGACGCCCACCGCCGCCTCGACGCCGTGCTGCCGGGCAGCGGCGAGCTCCGCGACCGCTACGGGGCCTGGCGCGAGGCCCAGGTGGTGCCCGTCCACCTCCTCGACGCCGCCCTGTGCTCGCTGCTCGAAGACCTGCGGGAGCGGACGGCCCGCCTCTTCGGGCTCCCGGAGGGCGAGCGGGTCGAGTTCGAGTTGGCCACGGGCCAGCCGTGGTCAGGCTTCAACTACTACCTCGGCGGGCTGCGCTCCCGGGTGGCGGTCAACGTCGACCTGCCGGTGCTGAGTCCGGGTTTGGCCCACCTGGTGGCCCACGAGTCCTACCCGGGACATCACACCGAGCACTGCCGCAAGGAGGTGGGCCTGGTGCGCCGGCGGCGCTGGCTGGAGGAGACCATCTTCTTGGTGGGAACCCCGCAGTGCCTGCTGGCCGAGGGGTTGGCCGACCTGGGCCTCGACGTGGTGGTGCCCGGTGGCCCCGACGCCCACGCTGCCATGGCCGCCGCCCACCTCCTGCCCCTCGGCGTTCCCTACGACCCCGAGGTGGCGGCGGCGGCAGCGGCCGCCGGCTCCGGCCTCGACGCCGTACGGGGCAACGTGGCCCTCCTGCTGCACGAGCACGGCGCCGGTGCCGGCGACGCCGTCGCCTACGCCGAGCGCTGGGGCCTGCTGCCCCGGCGGCGGGCCGAGAAGCTGGTGTCGTTCCTCACCGATCCGGTGTGGCGGGCCTACATCACCTGCTACGTCGAGGGCCTGGCCCTGTGCCGGCGCTTCGTCGGCGGCGATCCCCGCCGCTTCGATCGCCTGCTCGGCGAACAGCTCACGCCCGACCAGCTCGCGGCTGCGGCGCCGGCCTGAGTACCGTCCCGACCCATGGGCTCCCGCTGGGTGGTCGACGTCGTCATGCCCGCCCGCGACGAGCAGGCAACGGTGGCGGCCAACGTCGTCGCCGCCCGCGGCTGCCGGTCGATCCGGGAGGTGATCGTCGTCGACGACGGCTCGGCCGACGCCACGGCCGAGCTGGCGGCCGCCGCCGGGGCCAAGGTGGTGACGCGAGGAGGCGCCGGCGGCTCCAAGGCCCTGGCCATGGCCGCCGGGGTGGCGGCCAGCGACGCCAGCGCCATCCTCTTCGTCGACGCCGACTGCACCGGCTTGACCGCGGCCCACCTCGAGGACATCTGCGCCCCATTCCTGGAGGGCCGGGCCTCTATGTCGATCGGTCACTTCGACTACGGGCCCTTCTGGAACGCCGTCGTGGCCCGCTGCCCGCCGCTCAGCGGCGAGCGCATCGTGGCCCGGTGGATCTTCGAGGCGATCCCTGCCGCCAAGCTCGACGGCTACACCATCGAGGTCCGGCTCAACGAGGTGGTGTGCGAGGCCCGCCTGGCCACCAGCGTGGGGGTGATGCCCGGCGTCCACCACCGCACCAAGCGGGTGAAGGCGGGCCGGCGCGCCGGCCTGGGCCAGACATGGCGGATGTACCGGGCCATCCTGTCGCTCTTGCGCCCCCTCGGCGACATCCGCTGGCGCACCTACTGGTTCTACCTGCGGGGCCTCACCATCGAGCGCTAGATGCGCCGATTGTGGAGGATCGGCGTGGCTGAGCCGCCCTGATCCTCCACAATTGAGGCGTCCGCAGGACGACGCTGCCCTGGCGCGCTGGCCCCGTCGGGGGCGAGGCGCAGGGCCACCACCATGGCGTCGTCCTCCCGCTGGCTGTGCCCGACGCAGGCATCGAAGACGAAGTCGCAGGCCGAGCCCAGCGGCCGGGGCCCCCTGCTCGCCGCGGCGCGCACCCACTCGAGTCCTTCGGCGAGCGACCGCCGCCCGGCCCGGGCCAGGCCGGCGGTGAAGAGGAATAGGGTCGAGTGCCCGTCGAGGTCGATCTCCTCGTCCGAGCGCCGGCCGGCACCGGGGCCGAGCAGCGGGCCCGCCGGCGCCGCCGAGCGGGCCGGGCCGGCGCCGGTCGACAGCAGCGGCGGGCAGCCGCCAGCGACGCTCAAGCGCACCCGGGACGACACCGGATCGAGGTGCAGGTAGGTCACGGCCGACCCCTCGCCGGCAGCGGTGACCCCGACCAGGCGGTCGAGGCGGCTGAGCAGGCGGGCCGGGCTGTCGTCGGAGAGGGCGGCGTAGGCCCGCACCGCTGCCCGCAGCTCGCCCATGACGGCGGCGGCCCCGGCCCCGCGGCCGGCGGCGTCGCCCACCACCACGCCGAAGGTGCCGTCGGGGCGGGGGATGGCGTCGTACCAGTCACCGCCGGTGCCGAGCCCCACCCCGAAGGGGCGGCTGCGCGCCTCGATGCGTACGGGCCCCTGCCGGTCGTCCCGGTCGATCAGCGGCGTCCGGCGGAAGGGCTCGCTGCGGGCCACGAGCTGGTGGTTCCGGGCGTGCTCGGCCATGGCCACCAGCTCGGGCGATGCCGTTCCCGGCTCGAATCCTCCACCCTCCTGGCCGGTGCCGACCAGCGCGCCCGCCTCCCGGTCGGGGGCGGTGGCCGGCACCGGGGCGTCGCCGCCGAGCTCCTGGCGCACGAGGGCCACGATCGGTTCGAGGCAGTTCCCGAGCTCCTCACTGAAGCCGGGCCCGAAGGAGCAGTCGGCGGGCTGGACCTCGATCACCGTCGTCTCTGCCGGCAGCTCGCCCCAGTGGCGCACCACGGCCAGGGTGTGGTCGAGATCGACCATGCCGGTGGTGACCGCCGAAAGGGCGTGGTGGACCTCCTCGGGCGGTGGAGGCGAGGAGCTCACCCGGTAGCGCCGCACCGATCCCGGCGGCCGGTCCTCCCGGGCGGCGACACCCACCAGGACCATCCGGGCCGGGCGGAGCTCCTGGATCCGGTGCAGCACCAGATGGGCGGCGTAGGAGAGGTCCTCGACCACCACGTCCTCGGGCCAGTCGAGATGCTGGAGGTAGCGGACCACCTGGCGGCCGAAGTCGAGGTCGCGCAGGCCGGGCGTCCCCAGCCCCGCCACCAGGGTGGGGTAGCGGGGCTGGGTCCCGGGCGCCGGGCTCAGGCTTCCATCGTGCACCCGCACGAGTTCACCTCCCGCTGGATCACGCCCTTGCCCGTGTCCATGTGGGTCGTGCAGGGCATGCACGGGTCGAAGCTGCGGATGGCCCGCAGGATGTCGATGCCCTTGACCTCGTCGTCGGAGACCGACTCGAGGATGGGAGTGTCGATCACCGCCTCCTCGTAGGGGCCGAGGCCGCCGAAGGGGTCCCGCGGTGAAGCGTTGAGGGTGGACGGCGTGGTGATCTGGTAGTTGAGGATCTTGCCCTTGTCCATGTGGAGGTGGTGGACCAGGAAGCCCCGGCTCGCCTCCCAGAACCCCACGGCCACCCGCTCGTCCTTGGGAATCTTGTAGGTGGTCGAGACCTTGGTCTCGCCCCGGCGCCAGTACTCGAAGGCCTTCATCAACACGTTCATGCCGATGGTGGCGTTCAGGGCCATGGCGTAGGCCCGGCCCCGGTTGCGCTCGAAGGCGTTGAGGGTGCGGGGGACCTTCCAGAAGACCTCGGTCTCGGGCAGGTTGTGGCGGGGAAGGACCATGCGCATCCCGTCACCGGTGGCGGTGAGGAAGGGGTTGTCCGGAGTGGCCGCCGCCATCGCCGTGGTCCAGATCCGCCCGTAGGCGCCGGTCTCGATGCTGCGCCGGTCCCAGCGGGGTGCCGTGTCCCAGGTGTACTTCTCCTTGAAGTTGGTGCCCGTGGGCCGGGGGATGGTCTCCTTGTTCCAGGGGTGGTACGGCGAGAGGGGATTGCCGAGGGCGTCGGTGGCGAAGCGCGGGGAGCCGGAGCCGGTCCAGTCGTCGTAGAAGGAGTGGTCGACGAACTCCTCGTAGCCCATGTTGATGTCGGTGAGGTTGGTCGTGACCAGCTTGCCGTCGATGATCATGCCCGGCTTGGCCCAGCGCCGGTTGCCCCAGGTGTTGACGTTGGCGTAGGTGGCGTCGTAGACGTCGGGGTCGTCCCACGCCCCGGTCTGGGCGATGTTGATGTCCCGGGCCCCGACCTGCTCGTAGGCCGGGTTGGACTCGAGGAAGAAGTCCATGATGTCGTCCCAGGTGGCGATCATCATCTTGATGTAGTCGAACATCTTGCCCAGCTGGCTGTAGTACTCGTTGAACGACGAGGTGGAGATGGTGGTCGACAACCCGCCGGGGACGATGGTGGAGGGGTGGGGGAACTTGCCGTACATGAGCATGCACATGACCCGGCCCACCCGGGTGTACTCGAGCGACTCCAGGTAGTGCTTCCCCGTGAGGGGGTTCATGGCGTCCATGATGTCTTTGATGGTGCGGTAGCCGTGGAGCTCGTAGCCCGGTGCCGAGGTCTTCTCCGCCTTGCGCACCAGCTCGGGGTTGGTCACCGACACCAGCGAGGTGGAGTAGTCGGGGCCCGAGAGTAGGCCCAGGTGGACAGGGTGGTCATAGAACATCTCGCCGACCTCTCCCAGGTTCCGGCAGGCCACGCCCAGCGGCGGGGGGCAGATGCCGAACGCCTGCTCGATGGCCAGGGCCGACACCGTGGCGTGCACCCCTCCGCACACCCCGCAGGCCCGCGACGTGATGTCGATGGCGTCGCGCGGGTCGCGGCCCTGGAGGATGATCTCGTAGCCCCGGAAGAGCATGGCCCGGGCGTAGGCGTCCACCGCCTTGCGGTTCTCCAGGTCGAGGGTGGTGTGGACGGCCAGGGCACCCGCCACCCGGGTCACCGGGTCGATGCTCCAGTCACGCAGCCGCGGCGGGGCCGACAGCTGGGCGCCCGGCCCGTCCTGCTTGCGGACGTAGCCCTTGGGCTGGCGCGGGGCGTAGGTGTACGGGTCGGCGACGCCCTCCCGGAGGCTGGCCTTGCCGTTGGCATCGAACTCGATGGGCAGGTTCTTGAAGCACATGCAGATTCGTCCTCTCGCTGGGCGACTCGCTCGGGACCCGGAGCGCTGGATGCATCGTCCCAGCGGCTGCTAGCTCTCGCCACTCTTTGAAGCGCTGCTGTCAACACCGGAGCCATCCTCCCTGCGACTGAAGCTGTCGGCACAAGGGCGGGCTGTTAGCCTCGCTTGTGGTGGCGACGAGAAGGTCTGCGAAGGTGGCGTGGTCGGGCGACAGGGTGCGCAGCGGGATCGCCGACCTCGACGAGCTGCTCGACGGTCTGATCCTCGGCGACAACGTGGTGCTGGTGACCGAGGAGCTCGACCTGGCCCGCCGCCTGGAGGACGGCTTGTTCCGGGAGGCGCTGGATCGCGGCCAGCCCTGCTTCTACGTGAGCGCCCGGTCCGACCTGGCCCGGGTGCGGGACCGCCTTCCCCGGGCGGTCACCGTGCTCGACGCCCGGCCCCGGGGGGACTTCGCCGATCCCGGGCGGCTGGAGACGACGCTGGTCGAGGGGTCGAGGGCCTCGCCGCCGGGATGTGTGGTGGTCGACGGTCTGGCGGCCTTCTCCCGTCGCTGGGGCACGGATCGGGCCGTGCGGTTCTTCAGCCGGGTCTGCCCGAGGCTCTTCGACCTCGGTGCGCTGGCCTACTGGCGGGCGTCGCGGGAGGAGCTGGGCCGCTCCGCCATCGAGCGCATCACCAAGGTCACCCAGTGCGTGCTCGAGCTGGGCCCGGATTCCCTGCGGGTGGTCAAGGCCGAGGGGCGGCCGGCGTCGGTCCAGGGACGGCTCTTGCGGCTGCGGATCGAGGACCAGGCCGTGATCCTCGAGGACGAGCGGGCGCTCGGCCGCCTGGGCCGGGGTCTCGAGCAGCTCCGGCGCCAGCGCAAGTTGAGCCAGACGGATCTGGCCCGCATGGGTGGCGTCTCGCCCAGCGCCATCTCCCAGGCCGAGGGCGGGCGTCGGGGGCTCTCCCTCGACACCCTGTTGACCCTGGCCGACAGCCTGGGGGTCGGCCTTGACGAGCTGCTGGCCAGCGCCCCCCTGCCCGGTTACGTGCTCGGCCGCCACCGGCGCGGATCGGCCGAGGCCTGCACCGCCCTGATCGACGATCCCAAGGCGGGCCTGCGGGCCTACCTCGTCCGCTTGGAAGCGGGGGCCTCGGCCCAACCCGACCAGCTCCACAAGGGGCTCGAGCTGGTGGCCGTGGCCGCCGGGCTGGTCCAGGTCACCATCGGGGCGGACACGCCGGTGATGCGGGCCGGCGACGTGGCGCTGGCCACCCGGGAGGCGGTGACCGAGTGGCGGAACCTGGTGAGTGAGCCGGCCCTGATCTTTTGGATCCTCCGGGACTGACCAGCGTCTCGCCGCCTCACCGCATCGTCGCACGGTGCCCGATCCGTCGTTAGCATGCCCGGGTCGTGGCCGACCCGTGGACCTTCTCCGGCGAACCGCCCTCGATGGGCCAGACGGGATCGGTCACCCTGGTGGAGGGGGCGACCTTTTGCATCTCCGACGGCGCCGGTGACATCCACGCCGGCGAGAGCCAGGGCCTGTTCTTCCGCGACACCCGGTTCTTGTCCTCCTACCAGCTCCGCCTCAACGGTTTGGCCCTCCAGACGCTGTCGTCGTTCGTGGGCGACCCCTTCACCGCCACCTTCGTGTCCCGGGCCCGGCCCCGCCCGGGGCGGGCCGACAGCACCCTGGTGGCCTTTCGCACCCGCTACGTGGGCCGGGGCATGCGCGAGGACCTCACGGTGCGCAACTTCGGCGACGAGCCCGTCCCGTGCCTGGTCGAGCTGGCCATCGACGTCGACTTCGCCGACCTCTTCGAGGTCAAGGAGGGCCGGGTGGAGCTGGGGGGTGAGCGCTCACTCGAGGTCAGCGAGGGGCACCTCTCCTTCTCCTACTACCAGGACGAGGCCCGGCGGGGAACCGTCGTTTCCGGCCATGGCCTGGAGGTGGTCGAGCACCACCTGATGTGCGCCGAGGTGGTGATCGAGCCCCAGGGCTCATGGACGGCGTGCGTCGAGCTGGCGCCGGTGATCGACGAGGTCAGGGTGGCGCCGCTGTACCGCTGCGGCCAGCCCGTGGCCCGGGCCGCGCCCACCGAGCGCCTGCAGCGGTGGCGGCGCCAGATCCCCACCGTCTCGTCGGCCCATCCCGGCCTGGAGGCGGTGGTGGCCCGCAGCCAGGCCGATCTCGGCGCCCTGCGCATCTTCGACCCCGACTACCCCGAGCGGGCGGTGGTGGCCGCCGGGGCGCCGTGGTTCATGACCCTCTTCGGGCGTGACTCGCTCCTCACGTCGTGGATGGCCATGCTCGTCGATCCCGAGTTGGCCCTGGGCGTGGTCCAGACCCTGGCCCGCTTCCAGGGGGAGAAGGTCGACCCCGCCACCGAGGAGGAGCCGGGACGGATCCTCCACGAGATGCGCTTCGGCACGGCCGCATCCCTGTCGCTCGGAGGCGGGTCGATCTACTACGGCACGGCCGATGCCACCCCGCTGTTCGTGATGCTGCTGGGCGAGCTGCGCCGCTGGGGCCTGGCGGCCGAGCAGGTCGACCGGTTGCTGCCCCATGTCGATCGGGCCATGGAGTGGATCGTCGACTACGGCGACCGGGACGGCGACGGCTACGTGGAGTACGAGAAGTCGTCGCCCCGGGGCCTGCGCAACCAGGGGTGGAAGGACTCCTGGGACGGGGTGCGCGACGCCGCCGGGAGGCTGGGCACCGGGCCCATCGCCCTGTGCGAGGTCCAGGGCTACACCTATGCCGCCTACGTGGCCCGGGCCCACTTCGCCCACGAGGCGGGCGACGAGGCCACCGCCGCCCACTTCCGCCAGAAGGCGGTCGAGCTGAAGACGGCCTTCAACCGCGACTTCTGGCTGGAGGACCGCCAGTGGTTCGCCATGGCCCTCGACGGCGACAAGCGCCCGCTGGACGCCCTCACCTCCAACATGGGGCACTGCCTGTGGACAGGCATCGTCGACCGGGAGAAGGCGCCGGCCGTCGCCCGCCACCTGCTCTCGCCGGCCATGTTCAACGGCTGGGGCATCCGCACCCTGGCCACCACCATGGTCGGCTACAACCCCATCAGCTACCACAACGGCTCGGTGTGGCCCCACGACAGCGCCCTGGTCACGGCCGGGCTCATGCGCTACGGCTTCGTGGAGGAGGCTCAGCGGGTGGTCATGGGCCTGCTCGACGCCGCCGGTGCCGTGGGCGGGCGCCTGCCCGAGCTCTTCGGGGGGCTCGACCGCACCGAGCTGCCCGTCCCCCTCGGTTACCCGGCCTCGTGCTCCCCCCAGGCGTGGGCGGCAGCCGCGCCGTTGCTGTTGCTGCGCCACCTGCTGCGCTTCGACCCCTGGCTCCCCCAAGGCAAGCTGTGGCTCGATCCCGTCGTGCCCCGCCCCCTCGGGCACCTGCGGGTGGGCCACATCCCCCTGGGTGGGGGCCGGCTGGCGGTGGAGGTCGACGGCGACGACGTGTCGGTCGAGGGTCTGCCTCCGGGCGTGGAGTGGGTCCGGGAGCCCCGCCGCCCCCTCTCCGCCGAGGTGACCGAGCACTGACGAGCGGGGGCATTCGCCGCCCGCCCGGCAACTGTGGAGGATCGGCGTGGCTCAGCCGACTCGACCCTCCACAATCCAGTGGCCCTGGGGAATTCAGGAGGATCGGCGTGGCTCAGCCGGCCCGATCCTCCTCAATTGGCGGCACGATCGGCCAGCAGGGACTCGAACAGCTCGAGGTGGTCGGCGACCATGCGCTCCATGGAGAAGCGCTGCTCGACGGCGCCCCGGCACGCCGCCCGGTCGAGGTCGCCCACCCGGTGCACGGCCTCCACCATGTCCTCGCGGTCCCGGCACAAGAAGCCGGTGACGCCGTGGTCGACGATCTCCGGTGCCGCTCCCTGGGGATAGGCGAGCACGGGCGTGCCGCAGGCCAGGGCCTCGATCATCACCAAGCCGAAGGGCTCCACCCAGCGGATGGGGTTGAGCAGGCCGCGGGCGCGGCCGAGGAGGCCCAGCTTCTCCTCGCCGCCGACCTCGCCCACGAACTCGATGTCGTCACCCAGCAGGGGCCGCACCTGCTGCTCGAAGTACTCCACCTCGAGGGGCTCGCGCATCTTGGCGGCGATGAGCAGGGGCACGCCGGCCTGGCGGGCCACCAGCGCCGCCCGGCGGGCTCCCTTGTCCGGGGCCATGCGGCCGAGGAACAAGAAGTAGCCCCCGTCGCCCGGACCCACGGGGAACGACTCGGGCTCCACCCCGTGGTGGATGATCCGGGCGATGGGCAGCCCGGCGGCGTGGCTGGCCTGGGATCGGGAGATGGCGATGACGGCGATACGGGGGGCGAGGACCCGGTAGATCTCCAGCAGCTCGTCGTTGAACGGTCCGTGGTTGGTGGTGACCACCACCTGGTCGGTGGCCGCCCGGGCGTGGACGGGGCCGGTGAGGGTGTGGTCGTGGATGATGTCGAAGCCCCGGGCCGCCCGGTAGGCGGCGACCACGTGGCGCAACTCGGGCACGACATGGCCCATGCGCAGGTGGTCGGCCCGCTCGAGGACCCACTGGCGGGGCACGGGGCACGTCGAGTCGCCGCTGGTGAAGAGCATGACCTCGTGGCCGGCGGCCTGGAACCCCCGGGCCAGTCGGTCGACCACCATCTCCGTCCCGCCGTAGAGCGGCGGGGGGACGGGCAGCCAGGGCGGGGCGATGAGGGCGATGCGCATGGCCGCAGGCTAGGTCGGTCGCCGAAAATTCTCGTTCTGGCAGCAGGAGTGGTCAAATATCCAGCCACTCCCGCGGCCAGAACGAGCGTGGCGGGGGCCCTTGCTCACCTCCGTGGGGTCCGGGGGGTCCGGCGGCGGCGGACGAGGTAGCCGGCGGTCAGCAGGATCGAGCCGGCGGTGAGGACGACGACGTGGTCGCCCACGAAGGCGACGGTGGCGTCGACCGGGCCGGAGAAGACGTCCCCGAAGCGGCGCAGCACCACGATGGTGGCCAAGGTGCCGCTCACGTTGAGCACCAGGAAGACCCACGTGCGCATACGGGAGGCCCCGGCCAGGGTGCACACCACCCCACCGGGGGCCACCGCCACCAGCAGCCACCCCACCCGGTGGAAGTTCCGCTGCACGAAGGACAGGTACCGGCCCCCACCGACCTTGCTGTCGATCCAGGCGATGGCGCCGTCGCCGTACCAGCGCCCGAGCAGGAACAGGAACGGGTCCTCGGCCAGTCGCCGGGCCAGGCCCACGACCACGTAGGGCACGACGTCGACGCTGGTCGAGGTGAGGATGAGGTGGCGGGTGGTGGTGTTGAGGGCCAGCAGCAACAGGGGATGGCTGACCACGAGCGTCGGGGCCAGGGCGTTGCCCACGACGGCGGCGGTGGCGATGACCGCCAGAGGCACGCCCACCGCGGCCAGCCGGAGCCGCCGGGAGGGCGGCCGGGCCTCGTCGTCCATCGGGGAGAACCTACGGGGCGCTGCCGGGCCCCAGCCGCCCCGTCGTAACCTCGCAGGGTGAGACGACCGCGGCGGTGGGGCGCGGTCGTCTCACCCTGCGAGGTTACGACGGGGCGGCTGGGGCCCGGCAGCGCCCCGTAGGTTCTCCCCGATGGACGACGAGGCCCGGCCGCCCTCCCGGCGGCTCCGGCTGGCCGCGGTGGGCG
>DATMJI010000216.1:0-12805 GCA_035553895.1 Acidimicrobiales bacterium
CGAGCTCATCCGCCGCCACGCCCCCGACGCCCGGACCCGCGACGCCATCCTCGACAACCCCCTCTACCGCAACGTGGCCGGCAAGTTCGTCAACAGTCACGACTACATCGCCATGGAGCGGCTCTACGAGCTGCACGCCTCCGGCGTCTACGACCTCATCGTGGTCGACACCCCTCCCACCCGCCACGCCATCGACTTCCTCGACGCCCCCGAGCGCATGGCCGAGTTCTTCTCCAGCCGGCTGCTGCGCTGGCTGCTGGTGCCCTACCGCAGCCGGCTGGTCAACGTCGCCTCCCGGCCCTTCTACCAGATCGCCGACCGGGCCCTGGGCTCGGCCTTCCTGGCCGACATCGCCGAGTTCTTCATCCTCTTCCAGTCGATGTACGACGGCTTCGTGGAGCGGGCCCGGGCCGTCGAGCGGGTGCTGGAGGACCGGCGCACCACCTTCGTGGTCGTCACCACCTTGGAAGCGGCCCCGGCCCAGGAGGCCCGGCGTTTCGTCGACGTGTTGCGGGCCCGCCAGCTGCACCTGGGGGCGGTGGTGCTCAACCGGGTGCTGCCCGCCGACCTGCTCGACGACGACGCCAGCGCCGCCGCCCGGGCCCTCAGCTCCCGCTCGGAGGAGCTGGCAGCAACCCTGGCCGAAGCCGTGGGCGACCCGCCCGTGGCCCCCGACCTGGTGGCCCGGGTGCTGGCCGAGCTGGGGGAGAGCTTCCTCAACTTCCAGGTGGTGGCCAAGCGCGAAGCCGAGCTGCGGGCCGAGCTGGCCCTGGGGACCGACGTGGTGGCCACCGTGCCCGCCCTCGACACCGACGTCTACGACCTGGCCGGCCTGGTCCGCCTGGGGGCCGAGCTCCGCCGCTGAAGGCCGTGGCGGGCTTCTAACCTCGGGCCGGTGCTCGACTACCACCTCCACCTGTGGCCCCACGGCCCCCGGCCCCTGGAGGCCACCCTCGAGCAGGTGGCCGCCTATTGCCAGGCGGCCCAGGCCCAGGGGGTGGACGAGATCGCCCTCACCGAGCACCTCTTCCGCTTCCGCCAGGCCGACCACCTCCTCGGGGGGTGGTGGGCGGGCGAGGGTGACGGGACCCTGGCCAGCGCCATGGGCCAGTGGTGGGCCAGCGAGCAGGGAGGCGACCTCGACCAGTACGTCGAGGTGGCGCTGGCGGCCAAGGAGGCGGGGCTGCCGGTGGTGGTGGGCCTGGAGGTCGACCACTACCCCGGGCGCATGCACGACGTGGCCGAGCTGCTGGCCGGGTATCCCTTCGACGTGCTGTTGGGATCGGTGCACTGGATCGGCCCGTGGGGCTTCGACAACTTCGGGGTCGGTGCCTTCGTGGCGGAGTGGGGCGCCCGCACCATCGATGCCGTCTGGGACGACTACACGACCCGGCTGGAGGAGCTGGCCGACTCCGGGGCCTGTGACGTGCTGGCCCATCCCGACCTGTGCAAGATCAGCGGGCGGCGCCCCGAGGTGCCCGACGAGTTCCACGATCGCATGGCCGAGGCCGCCGCCCGCTCGGGCATGGCGGCCGAGGTCTCCTCGGCAGGCTGGCGCAAGCCGGTGGGCGAGGCCTACCCGTCGCCGGAGCTGCTGGCCCGCTTCCGCCGGGCCGGCGTGCCCGTCACCACCGCCTCCGACGCCCACGGGGTCGAGCTGGTAGCCGAGCGCCGGGGTGACGTGGCCGCCCTGCTGGCCGGTGCCGGCTACCGGGAGCTGGCCGCCTACCGGGGTCGGCGCCTACGCCCGGTGCCCATCGGCCCGGCCGGACCGGGGAGCTGACCGGGTGGGCACGCTGTCCGAGCTGGCCCGCAGCCACGGTGGCCTCGGACCCGAGGCCGTCGCCCACCTGCACCGCCTGGTGGCCTCGTGGGGGCCCTTGGCCGACCTGTGCTTCGCCGACCTGCTCCTGCTCGTGCCCCTCGTCGACAGCGGGGGCCGGCGCTTCGTGGTGACCGGCCAGGTCCGGCCCACCACCAGCCAGACGGTCTACCGCTCGGACTTCGTCGGCACGGTGGTGACCGCCGAGGACCGGCCGCTCGTGTTCCAGGCCCTCCAGGAAGGTCGTACCGTCGAAGGCGAGGTCGAGGTCGTCCCCGAACCCGGCCACCTCCAGGTGGTGGCCGTCCCGGTGCGGTGCGGCGGCCGGGTGGTGGCGGTGCTCAGCCGGGAGTCGATCCCGTCCCTCGGGCGCCCGCCGGGCGAGCTGGAGCGCACCTACGTCTCGGTCTTCCACCGCTTCGCCGCCATGATCGCCGAGGGCACCTTCCCCTTTGCCGCCGAGGACACCGAGACCGAGGAGGCCCCCCGGGTGGGTGACGGCGCCCTGGTGCTCGACGCCGACCGGCGGGTGGAGTACGCCTCGCCCAACGCCGTGTCCGCCCTGCACCGCCTGGGGATGCATGCCAACCCCGAGGGCGAGCGGCTGGGGGCGCTCGGCCTGGAGGAGGTGGCGGTGGAGACCGCCTTCGCCATCGGGGCGCCGGTCACCGAGGAGATCGAGCGGGGCCAGGAGATCACCGTGTTGCTGCGGTGCCTGCCCCTGCTCGAGGGCGAGCACACCACCGGCGCCCTGCTGTTGATGCGCGACATCTCCGAGCTCCGCCGCCGGGACCGGCTGCTCGTCTCCCTCGACGCCACCATCCGGGAGATCCACCACCGGGTCAAGAACAACCTCCAGACCATCTCCTCGCTGCTGCGCCTGCAGGGCCGGCGCCTCACGTCGCCGGAGGCCAAGGAGGCCATCGAGGAGTCGGTCCGGCGCATCCGCTCCATCGCCCTGGTGCACGAGACCCTCTCCCGGGAGGGCAGCGGCGAAGTTCCCTTCAGCGAGATCGTGCGCCCGCTGGTGCGCATGGTCGAGGAGAGCCTGGTCTCGCCCGACCGACCGGTGCAGTTCCACGTGCACGGTGACGGGGGGCGCCTGCCGGCCCGGGTGGCCACCCCGCTGGCCGTGGTGCTGACCGAGCTGCTGCAGAACGCCGCCGACCACGCCTTCCCCGAACACGCCGGCGGGGATGGGAGCGCAGGGGGCTCGGTGTCGGTGGAGGTCGACAACGACTGGGAGGAGCTCACCCTGCGGGTGATCGACGACGGGGTCGGTCTGCCGCCGGGGTTCTCCCTCGACGAGGTGAAGGGACTGGGGCTGTCCATCGTGCGCAGCCTGGTCACCACCCAGATCGAGGGCACCATCACCATGACCAGCGAGCCGGCCCGAGGCGGGACGTCGGTCGAGGTCCGGGTCCCCTTGGGCGGCGACCGCTAGCCCGGCGGCGGGTTCTCCGGTGCCCGAGGGGCGCTGAGCGCCACGCCAGTCCCGGAGAAGGCCGGGCTACGACGCCCGGCGGCGTTGCTGGCGCAGCAGGCGGCGCTCCTCCTCGGAGGCGGCGCCCCACACGCCGGAGTCCTGGTTGGTGGCGAGGGCGAACTCCAGGCAGGGCTCGCGCACCGGGCAGGTGCGGCAGACGATCTTGGCCGCCTCGATCTGGGACACGGCCGGGCCGGTGGTGCCCACCGGGAAGAAGAGATCCGGGTCGGCGTTGCGGCACGACGCGTGGGTGCGCCACTCCTCGAGCGCCCAGGTGCCGGCCCCACTGGCTGTCAGTGCCACTGCGTCCCCCCCGCCTGTCGTGATCTCCTTCACATGCCGTTTCCCGCCGGAAGGTCTGGCTTCGGATCACGGCGAAGCATCAATGGTAGTGAGGCCCCAGGCGGCGACGCAAGGAATTTTGGAGGATCGGAGCGGCTCAGCGACGCTGATCCTCCACAATTGGCGGGGCGCGTGGATCGGACCGGTTCAGCCGTGGACGAGGCGCAACAGCTCCGGGCCGTGGCGAAAGACCAACTCCTCGGCCTCGCCGAGGTAGTCGCCGTCGACCTGGTAGGGGAAGGGGCCGTGGCCGCGGATGGTCACTTCGTGGAGATCGCTGCGGTAGTCGCTGTGGCGGTGGCGGCGGGCCCGCTGGCCCGTCCCCATGGCCGATCCGGCCACCGACAACACCGTGCCCAAGGTCAGCGAGCGCAGGCTGAACAGGGCCAGGCCCCGGTCCAGTTCGGCATCGGGGGCGAGGTGGAGGGCCCGCTTGCCCAGGTAGGTGTAGGGGTCGGTGTTGGCGCACACGGCGAAGTAGGCGTCGTCGACCACCGTGCCACCCGGCAGGTGGATGGCGAAGCGGGGGCGGCTCCGGTCGTAGTGGCGCATCCACGTCGAGACGGTGGCGTAGAAGTACAGGGGGTGGCCGGCGTAGCGCTTCATCCCCGCCCGGCGCTCCACCTGGGCCACCACGGCGGCGTCGAACCCGATGCCGGTGTGGAAAAGGAAGTAGCGACCGTTGACCGAGCCCAGGCCGACCCGGCGGATGGCGCCGGCGTCGAGGGCCTCGAGAACCGCAGCGGTGGCCTCGATGGGATCGTTGGGCAGGCGCAGCGTGCGGGCGAAGACGTTGGTCGAGCCGCCGGGGAGGACGGCCAGCGCCGTGTCGGAACCGGCCAGGCCGTTGGCGGCCTCGTTGAGGGTGCCGTCGCCTCCGAGGACCACGACCACGTCGCGCCCGTCGGCGGCCGCCCCCTGGGCCAGGCGGGTGGCGTGGCCCCGGCGGCTGGTCTCGGCCAACTCGACCTCGTGGTCGGCCGCGAGGGCCTTGTGGATCACCACCCGGGCTCGGGCCGTGACCGCGGAGGCCGAGGGGTTGACGACGAGTAGGAGGTTCGCGCCGGCGACCGTAGCAGCCACCGGCCGCCCCGGATGGGTTGGTGCAGGGTTCCGGTAGCGTCGTGGCTGCCATGGACGAGCCGATCAGGGTGATGGTCGTCGACGACACCGATCACGTGCGCCGCATGCTTCGCAACATGCTCGAGCTGGACGGCTTCTCCGTGGTGGCCGAGGCGGCCAGCGGGCCCGAGGCCATCGAGGGCGTCGGTGACGCCGACATCGACGTCGCCGTGATCGACTACAAGATGCCCACCATGGACGGCCTGGAGACCGCCGCCCGGCTGCGCCGCGACCACCCGGAGCTGGTGATGATCCTCTACACCGCCTTCGTCGACGCCGAGCTCGAGAAGCGGGCGGCCGAGGTCGGTGTCTCCCTGGTGCTCGGCAAGGTGGAGGGCCTCGAGTCCCTGGAGCGGGAGATCACCCGCTTGTGCCGCACCCTGTTCTGACCCCTCCCCGGGCATCTTTGTCGACTGCGCCGTGCGAGCGACGCCCAGGCCGACAGAGAACAGGAGCAGGGGCCAGGAGGCGGCCGCCGGTCAGGCGATGACCAGGAACTGGACGGCGGCCGCTACCAGGATCAACACCAACAGCACGGCCAGCGCCACCGTGGTCGCCGGTCTCACGGTGCTCCCCGTCCGTCGGGGGCCGATCGGGTCGGGCCCAAGTTGACGGGCGTGGCCGGCGACGACGCCCCGGCACCGTCGCCGGTGGACCTCTCGCCGGCGGCGGCCAGGGTGACGCTGGCGCCGGTGCCGAGGCCGAGCTCGGCGGCGGCCGACTGGCGCTCGAGGCACAGCGACACCAACCCGTAGGCGTCGACCACCAGGCCAAGGGCGCCCGGGCCGATCTCGCCGTAGGCCTGGACCCGGCGGGCGCTGCGGGTCGTGCCCGCGAAGCTGATGAGCAGCGGATCCCCGTAGGCCTCGATCTCCTCGGGCCCCACGTTGAGCTGGAGGTTGCCGAAGCGGTCGACCCACAGCACCTCGGCCACCAGGCCGGCGGCCTCGGTCCGGGCCACGGGCAGCACCCCCGGGCGCAGGCCGGCCGGGTCGACCTCGCTCCCCAGCTCGTCGAGGGGCACCCCGTTGCACAGGTGGGCGGCCACCGGGGCGAACACGTCGCGCCCGGCGAAGGTGGCGCCCGGGGCCGGCAGGTGGAACGACGTCTCGGTGAGCGAGACGGCCCGGCTGCCCCCGCCGGCCATGGCCACGGCCGAAGCCAGCAGCCCGTTGTCGGGGCCGACGAAGACCGACCCGGCCTCCGGCGCCTCCACCGCCACCGCCCGCCGGTCGGTCCCCACCCCGGGGTCGACCACGGCCAGGACCACGCCGGGGACCAGGTACTGCACGGCCCGGGCCAGGGCCAGCCCGCCGGCCCGCACGTCGTGGGCGGGGATGCCGTGGGTGAGGTCGATCACCCGCACCTGGGGGGCCAGGGAGGTGATCACCGAGCGGACCACGCCGGCGAACTCGTCCTCGGTGCCGAAGTCGGAGAGGAACGAGACGGTGTCGTAGGTGGGCGGGTCGGCCATCGGGGCCGACGCTACCCGTGGCTATCCCGCTTCGGTGTAGCCCCGGGCCAGGTAGCGGTCGACCTCGTCGACCGACAGGCGGTACGACTTGCCCACCCGCACCGCCCCGAGCTCGCCTGCTTTGATCAGCCGGTACACCGTCATGGTCGACACCCGGAGGTTGTCGGCCACCTCGGCGACGGTCAGGTACTGGGCCCGACCACCGATGTGGGCCATTGGACATCACCCCTTCTCCGCTTGGGGCCACTGTAGGCCGCTGTGGCCGGTGGGGGAAAGGGGCCCGATCCGGCGTCAGCCCTGGCCCAGCTGGCGGGAGCGCTCGGTGGCGGCGGCCACCGCCTCGAGCACGGCGCTGCGCACGCCGGCCGCCTCCAGGGCCCGCAGCCCGGCGGCGGTGGTGCCTCCCGGGGAGGTGACGGCGGCCCGCAACGACGCCGGCGCCTCGCCCGTCTCGGCCAGGAGCCGGGCGGCGCCCAGCAGGGTCTGGATGGCCAGCTCCGTGCTTACCTCGGCGGGCAGGCCCACCAGGACACCGGCGTCGATGAAGGCCTCGGCGAGGAGAAAGACGTAGGCCGGACCCGAACCCGACAGCCCGGTGACGGCGTCGAGCAGGTGCTCGGGGACCCGCACCACCGACCCGAGGGCGCCGAGGACGCCCTCGGCCCAGGCTAGGTCGTCCTCGCCGGCAAAGGAGCCGCCGGAGAGCGCCGCCGCCCCGGCACCCACCAGGGCCGGCGTGTTGGGCATGGCCCGCACCACCGGGCGCCGGCCGGCCTCGGCGTCGAGGGCCGACTCCAGGGTGGCCAGGGTGACGCCGGCGGCGATGGACAGGGCCCGCCGGTAGCCGGCGGCGGCCACGGCGGCCGCGGTGGCGGCGATGTCGCCCGGCTTGACGGCCAGCACCACGCCGTCAGCCGCCACCGGCGCTGGTTCCACGGCCACGCCGGGGAAGCGCTGCACCAGTTCGGCCCGGCGCTCGGGCCGGGCCTCGACCACGCACAGGTCGCCGGCGGGGCCCCAGGCCCCGGCGAGGAGCCCGCCCACGAGGGCCTCGCCCATGCGCCCCCCGCCGACCACCACCAGCCCGGAGCTCATGGGCCGCACGCTAGTGGCCGTCGCCACCATCGCTCGGGCTGAACGGGCTCGACTGGAGGCTGGGCGCTGCTCTACAGCGCCCAGCCTCCAGGCGGGGGCGGGAAGCGAGAGCAGCTCCAACAGCACTCCGGCTCCCCTCCCGGGAGCGGCGCCGCCCGAGGCCATACGGGCAGCCGGGCCCACGATGCACGATCTGGGGCACACTCGGTCGGGCCATGGACTCCGGCGCAGCACTGAGCTTCTCGTCGGCCCGGGGGCGGTGGGTGCTGCTCGCCACCATCCTCGGGTCGGGCATCGCCGGGCTCACCGCCACGGTGGTCAACGTCGCCCTGCCCACCATCGGGCGCGACCTCGGCGCCACCACGGCCGGGCTCCAGTGGGTCCTCAACGGCTACCTGCTGCCCCTGGCCGCCCTCATCTTGCTCGGGGGCTCCCTGGGCGACCGGTTCGGTCGCCGCCGGATCTTCCTGGTGGGCGTGGTGTGGTTTGCCGGGGCCAGCCTGGCCTGCGCCCTGGCCCCCAGCATCGGCGTCCTGGTGGCGGCCCGGTGCCTGCAGGGGCTGGGGGCGGCGCTGCTCACCCCCGGCTCCCTCGCCATCATCCAGTCGTCCTTCGCCCCCCGGGACCGGGCCCGGGCCATCGGCGCCTGGTCCGGCTTCGGCGGGGTGGCCACCGCCGTCGGCCCCTTCCTCGGCGGCTACCTGGTGGAGCGGGGGTCGTGGCCGTGGATCTTCTTGCTCAACATCCCTCTGGCCGTGGCCGTGGTGGTGATCGCCCGCCGCCACGTCCCCGAGTCGGTCGACCCGACTGCTACCGGGAAGCTCGACCTGGCCGGCGGCGTGCTGGGCTCGCTGGGACTGGCCGGCATCACCTACGCCGTCATCGAGGCGCCGGGCCGGGGTGCCACCTCGGCCCTGGTGGTGGCGGCGGCGGCCGTCGGCCTCGGCGCCCTCGCCGGGTTCCTCCTGGTCGAGCGGCGGGGACGCCATCCCATGCTGCCCCTCGACATCTTCGCCTCCCGCCAGTTCTCCGGGGCCAACGTCATGACGCTGGCCATGTACGCCGCCCTCGGCGGCATGCTGTTCCTGCTGGCCACCTACCTGCAGACCGCGCTCGGCTACTCGCCGGTCGAGAGCGGCCTGTCGCTCATGCCCGTCACCTTGTTGATGCTGGTCCTGTCGGCCAAAGCCGGCGACCTGGCGTCGCGCATCGGTCCCCGCCGGCCCATGACGCTCGGCCCACTGGTGGTGGCGGCCGGCCTCGGCCTCATGGCCCGCATCCAGCCGGGGACGAGCTATGCGGCCACCGTGCTGCCGGCGGTGGTGGTGTTCGGGCTGGGCTTGGCGCTGACGGTGGCACCGCTGACCGCCACCGTGTTGGCGGCCGCCGACGAGCGCCACGCCGGAGTGGCCTCGGGGGTCAACAACGCCGTCGCCCGCGTGGCCCAGCTCCTGGCCGTGGCCGGGTTGCCGGTGGTGGCGGGGATCACCGGTGACAACTACACCGATCCGGCCGCTTTCGCCTCGGGCTTCGGCGTCGCCGCCACCGTGACCGCCGGCCTGGCCGCCGTCGCCGCCGCCGTGTCGTGGACCACCATCAGCGACGGCGTGCTGGCCGGGGAGCCGGCGCCGGCGCCCCCGCCCGAGGAGCACTACCACTGCGCCGCCGAGGCACCGCCCCTGCGCCGGTCCCGGCACTGAGGACCGCCCCGATCTCACCGACCGGTCGCGCCTCCGGCTTTGTGTGCACGGACGCTGGCTCTACGCGTGTTGTGTGCACACAAAGGTGGCCCCGGGGCTGCGGGAGCGCCGGCGCCCGCAACGTCGCTCGGGAAATCGCCCGGTGACGTTTCTCGCCAGACGGCCGGGGTAACGCATTTGCTGCACATTCCTCACGGACGAAAGCGAGGACCAGATGACCTCCACCATTCCCCAGAGGCGGGAAGCCCTGGTGGCGAGAGGCCGTCCTGAGACCGGGCGCAGCAGCGGTGGGGACACCAAGGCCCGGGCGCGCCAGTCGGCCGAGGCCGCCCAGGACGAGATGCAGGCGGTGGCTGGCACCGTGGCCGAGAGGGCCGGCGAGGTGGCCGACGCTTCCCGCCAGCAGGCCGCCGTGGTGGCCCGGGAGCTCAGCGACGAGGCCCGGGGTGTCCTGAGCGATGCCCGCCACCAGCTCCACGACCAGGCCCAGGCCCAGACTGAGCGGATGGTCGACGTGCTCTACCGCTTGGTCGACGAATCGGCGGCGTTGGTGGAGGGCGACCCCGAGCGAGCACCGACGCTCGCCCGCTACCTCGACAGCGCCGCCGTCAGGCTGGAGGAGCTGGCCGACCACGTCGAGGCCCGGGGCGCCCAGGGAATGCTCGACGACATGGAGTCCTTCGCCCGCCAGCGCCCGGGTGCCTTCTTGCTCGGGGCGGGAGTGGCCGGGATGGTCGTAGGCCGGGCGTTGCGCAGTGCCGGCGACGGTGACGGTGACGCCTCCGCCCTCGACGGTGGCGGCGGTCCGCCATCGCCGCCGCGCCGCCCCCTGAGCCCGGCGGGATCGTGATGGCGAGCCCGCCGCGCACCATGGAGTCCCGCAAGCTCAGTGAGCTGCTGGCCGATGCCGGCGACCAGGCCAAGGTGCTCATCAGCAAGGAGGTGGAGCTGGCAAAGGTCGAGATGCGACAAGAGGCGTCCCGCGCCTCCAAGGCGGGAGCCCTGTTGGGGGCGACCGGCTTCGCCGCCGCCTTGGCCGCCCTGTTGCTGTCCCTGGCCGCGGCCTTCGCCCTGGCGGCGGTGATGCCCGCCGGCCTGGCCTTCCTGGTGGTGGGCCTGGTGTACCTGGGTGTCGCCGCCGTGTTGTTGCGCAAGGGTCGCCAGCAGTTGCGTGCGGTCAACTGGGTGCCCCAGCGGGCGCTCCGGGGCTTGGCCGACGACGGCCAGGCGGCCAAGGCGGCGCTGTCGCGCGGCGCCACGGTCGGGACCGGGCCCGCCTCCCCGGGGTGGGGCTGAGATGGCAGCCGTGGACGAGTTGACCACCCAACGGCACCGGGCGCGCACCGAGTTGGCCACCACGCTGGAGAGCCTGGGGGACAGGGTGGCGCCTAAGAAGGTGGCGGCGCGAGCCAAGGCCGACGCCGCCGAGCGGGTCGAGGCCGTGCGGGACCGAGTCAGCCCGGTACGGGTGCTCGACCGCCAGGTCGGCCGCCTGCGCACCGGCTGGCACGGCATCGGGACGTCGGTGATCGGATCGAGACAGGGGAGTGACATGAACACTGCGAGAGGAACCATCCAGCGGGGGCGCCACTCGGTGCGGGCGCAGTCGCGCCAGGCGGCCGGGAGCACCGCCGGGGTGGCCGGGGCCGCCTCCGACCGCCTCCAGCGAGCGCCCGGCATGGTGCGCGACAAGGCCGAGGGAAACCCCATCCTGGCCGGTCTGGTCGCCTTCGGCGGCGGCATCCTGCTGGCGTCGGCCCTGGAGCCGACCCAGACCGAGCGCCGGGTCGCCCGCCAGATGAAGAGCGCCGCCCGGCCGCTGGCCGACGAAGCCAAGGAGATCGGCCAGGAGATGGCCGAGAACCTCAAGCAGTCGGCCGGGGAGAGCATCGAGCTGGTCAAGCAGGAGGCGCAGGCGTCGGCCGGCCACGTCAAGCGGCAGGCGGAGACGTCGGCCCGCCGGACCAAGGCAGAGGCCAAGCAGAGCGCCAAGTTGGTCAAGGACACCTCGGCCGGCCGCGACGCCGGCACCGGGCGGTCCGGGTCGTCCCGGTCGACGCCAGCCAAGCGGGCCACGACGGGCACGGCCCGGTAGCGAGCGGGAGCCGGGTACGGGCCCCCTGGATCACGTCGCCGTGGCGGGAGGAGGATCCCGGTGCCCCAGGTAGAGGAGCAGTGGCGCCGGCACTGGGCCGAGACGATCCGCCAGACCGGCGACGGGCAAGCGCCGGGCGCCCCTGCAGCCTCCGGGCCGGACGGGGGGAGACGGCGGCGGGTCCCCCGCGGACCGGTCGAGCTGGACCGGGGATCGTGGACAGCGACCCTCAAGCGCACGGTGCGCGAGTTCCGCCAGGACCATCTGGTGGACTGGGCGGCGGCACTGGCCTACTACGGGGTGCTGGCCATCTTCCCGGCCCTGCTCGCCCTGGTCTCCGTGCTCGGGGTCGTGGGTGCATCGGCCACCCGACCGCTGCTCGACAACCTCTCCGCCATCGCCCCCGGCCCGGCCCGGGACATCGTCTCCACCGCCCTCATCGACCTCCAGGAGGGACCGGAGCGAGCGGGCCTGCTGGTCGTGGTCGGCTTCGCCCTCGCCTTGTGGTCGGCGTCGGGCTACGTCGGTGCCTTCATGCGGGCCTCGAACGCCATCTACGAGATCGAAGAGGGCCGGCCGATCTGGTGGAAGGGGCCACTGCGCCTCGGGGTCACCCTGGTGCTGGTCGTGCTGCTGGCCGTGAGCGCCGTCGCCGTGGTGGCCACCGGCCAGATCGCCGACCGGCTGGGCCAGCTGCTGGGCGTCGGGGCCACCGCGGTGACGGTCTGGGACATCGCCAAGTGGCCGGTGCTGCTGGTCGTCGTCTCGCTGATGTTCGCCATCTTGTACTGGGCTGCGCCCAACGTGGAGCAGCCCGGGTGGCGCTGGGTGAGTCCGGGGGGGCTGCTAGCGGTGGTGCTCTGGGTGCTGGTGTCGGCGGTCTTCGCCGTCTACGTGGCCAACTTCGGCTCCTACGACAAGACCTACGGGACCTTCGGGGGCGTGATCGTCTTCCTGGTGTGGCTGTGGCTGTCCAACATCGCCATACTCCTCGGTGCCGAGCTCAACGCCGAGCTGCAGCGGGCCCGCCAGATGGCGGCGGGGGTTCCGGCCGACCAGGAACCCTTCCTCGAGCCCCGTGACACCAGGGCGATGAAGGACTGAGCGGCCTCGCCGGCCGGGGGCTGGTGGAGGTGAGCGGATTCGAACCGCCGACTTCTACGTTGCGAACGTAGCGCTCTGCCAACTGAGCTACACCCCCGGAGCGGGGTTCAGCGTAGCCCTCCCTCGTTCGTTGTCGGATGGAGCGTGCCCGGCACTGCCGGGCCGACAAAGAACGGGGCGAAAAGAGGGGAGCCGGCGTCGGGGACTAGTTGGTGGCGGAGCGGCGCAACAGGAGCTGGGGCTGGGGTGCGCCCACCGTGGGCAGGAACCGCACCTTGAGCTCGCGCTCGGCCGCCAGGTTGCGGGCCCGGACCAGGAGGGCGACGTAGCCGGCGAAGGCCAGGTCGATGGCCAGGTGTACCCACAGCATCATGCGCAGAGCCGGGACCAGGCTCAGCACCAGCGACACGCCCATGGCCACCAGCAACCCGCAGAAGACGTCCCGGCTCTGCGCATGATGCTGTGGGTACACCTGGCCATCGACCTGGCCTTCGCCGGCTACGTCGCCCTCCTGGTCCGGGCCCGCAACCTGGCGGCCGAGCGCGAGCTCAAGGTGCGGTTCCTG